>JALELH010000030.1 GCA_022768865.1 Spirochaetia bacterium | reverse complement strand
AGAATTGTTCAGTGCGTTGTAGAGGGACAATAACCAGTCCTTGTGTTCCTCCTTGCCGAAGATTGCTTTGAATAATCGGTCCTTGTAGATTACGTTAGGTTGTGTTTGTGCAGGCATAAATGCCTCCTTGTAAAAAAGTATCTGGAATCAGGTCATCCTGATAAAATTACATTAAGCCATGGATGGCGTATGTAATTTTAAGCAAAGAAGACGTTCAAAAATTGACAGGACGTCAATTTTTGAAACATGTTCCATATATATTATTTTAAATAAAAATTAAAAAAGGCACCGAATCTGAATGGAAAAACACGAAAAATTATAAAATATTGTTTTATCAGGCAAGGGAAAACAGTTATGCGGGAAGTTGCCGGCAGTGTAGGCATTGATGGTTACGTTCCGCATGGTACTGTTAGCACGATGCCAAAGTAAATCCTGGTGTTGCCTTTGTTATTGATGAAGACTAAAGCCTGCAGTTTGCACAGAAGAATTAAAATATAGTTTGGATGCAATGAAACTAGTTTTTGTGTAAAGCAGCCTATAAGAGCTAGGACTGCAGCTTTTGTTTGGGTGAGATATAAATCTCACCCTGGTGTGTATCGTATTTCACCTAGGTGTGTTGCAAATCTCACCCGGGTGAGATGTATACTGTTGCAAGGTGAGAGCCTCACCCTTACTAGGTGAGAGGTTCACCTTTGTTAGGTGAGCGGTCAACTGTGTCATGGTGAATACTGCACCACGCCAAAAGAGCAGGCCTTTAGAAAGCCTATACAAGAATTGCAAAAGTAATCAAACGCTTTTCCCCGCGGCCAGTTTCCTTTATTGTCCTGTCTATATGATACAGTGGTTTTGCATTCTTTAACACATCATGTTCTGTTATAAATATAACCTGTTTCAAAAATTGACGTCCATGTCAATTTTTGAAACAGGTTCCAGATAAATTATTTTAAATAAAAAACAAAAAGTGCACTTTTTGGGGAAAATATTTTGCTTTTTTTGTGTTTTATGTGTTCCAGCAGTTAAGGAAAGACTGTTCTAGCTGTTATGCACTGACCGTGCAAGCCGTTGGCAAGGCAATATATATGATTTTGCAGGCTTGTCGGTTTGCTTTTCTGGATATACAGTTTTTATTGTCAGGCTAATACCTGTAATTAAAATTTTTATTATCACAAAATTCCAATAAAAAAGGGCCGGAAATCACAAAATTCCTGTTTCAGATGTTTTCTTTTAATATTTTGCCAAAGTTCTTTAGGTAGTCAATGAATGATGTATAGGCAAGTACAACGCAGACGCCAAAGAAGCCGTAGCCTATGTATCTGAAGATGTCCATTGCAAAGTCCGTTATGCCAGGGATTTCTACCAGGCCCGTGCGCACTAAAGATTCCTGCACCAGTGCTACAAAGCAGGATGCAACGTAGAATACGGTTTTTACTTTTCCGCCCTTGCGTGCAGCTATGGCTGTTCCGCTTTTTGCGGCTACCATTCTTAAAAAGTTCTGGCTGAATTCACGGTAAAGAATCGGTATGTAAAAGCACACCGGCATGTAGCCTGAAAATACAAAGCAGGTGAACATTGAAAGATGCAGGAACACGTCTGCAAAGGGATCAAACATTTTGCCAAAGTCGCTTACTTCCCCGTGGAGCCTTGCGTAGTGGCCGTCGAAATAATCCGTAAGTTCTGTTGCTGCAAGGAGCGGTATGGAAAGGACTACTGAAGCAATGTTCAGGAAACTGCCCGGAGCGGCTTTTGTCCATATAGGGATAAAATATATAAGGAACAATATGGGAGAGCTTATTACCCTTGCCATTGTAAATTTGTTTGATACTTTCATGATAACAAATTATATAGGTTTATGGCTTTTAAAACAATGGTGATATTATTTTCCAAATAGGACTTTTATCAGGTCGCGGATGTTTTCTGTGGTTACGGCACAGGCTTCCTTTTCCGGCACTGTTAGTTTTTCAAAGCCTAAGTCCCTGGCGGCTTTTACGCGCTGCTTCTGTTTTGTTACCGGGCGGATTTCTCCTGCTAAAGAAAGTTCTCCTATTACTACGGATTTTTCAGGCAGGGGCAGGTCTGTCCTTGCGCTGTAAAGGGCGGCGGCTAAGGCTGCGTCTATGGCACTTTCCGTAAGGCGCACGCCCCCTGCAACGTTTATGTATAAGTCCTGGTCGCTGAATTTTATGCCAAGGCGTTTTTCCAGGACTGCGGCAACACGGCTTACTCTGGCACTGTCTATTTTGTCGCTATATACACGGTTTACTGATGCCTTTGCAGGAACGGTCAGCGCCTGGATTTCTACTATAAATACGCGGCTGCCTTCAAAGACGCTGGCACATGCAACGCCTGCAGGGGTTTCTCCTTTGCGGCGCGTTATAAAAAGGGCACTTGGGTCTGCTATGCACTTTAAGCCCGTGCTTTCCATCTGGAATATGCCAAGTTCGTCTACGGAGCCGAACCTGTTTTTCTGTGCACGCAGGAAGCGCACTTCGTCTTTTGTGCGTTCAAAGGAAAGGACTGTGTCTACCATGTGCTCTAAGGATTTAGGGCCTGCAATTACGCCGTCTTTGGTTATGTGGGCCGTCATGAACAGTACGCTGTCCCGTTCCTTTACCCAGCCTATAAGTTCGTTGGCGCAGTATTTCAGCTGGTTTACGGTGCCGGGGATTATTCCGCATTCTGCAGAATATACGGTCTGAATGGAATCTATTATTACGACTGTCGGCTTTAGTGAATCAAGGGCGTCTAATATGTCTTCTAGCCTTAGCGTGCAGAGGATTTCTATTGCGTCTGTGTTTAAGCCAAGCCTTATGGCACGGCCCTTTATCTGGCCTGCAGATTCTTCTCCGGATACGTAAAGGATTCTGCCCTGGCTTAGCATGGATGCGGCGGTCTGTATAAGCAGTGTGGATTTTCCGATTCCCGGTTCGCCGCCTATAAGGATGGCACTTCTTTTTGTGGCGCCTCCGCCTAAGACGCGGTCAAATTCTGCATTGCCCGTCAGGATGCGCTGGTCTTCCTGTGCGGATATGCGTGCCATGGGCACAGGCTTTACTTTTATTGCCGTGCCGTCTGCATTTAATTTTGCTGCGGCTGCGTTGGGGTCTGTTATACATTCTTCTAATGTGTTCCATTCGCCGCAGGACGGGCATCTGCCAAGCCATGCTGGCTGTGTATAGCCGCAGTTAGAGCATTTATAAACGACTGAAGATTTCTTTTTTGCCATTGGTTTTTAGATTGCTTCCAGTTCTCCGGCGTCTGACAGGTCGTCTGCAGTCGGCAGTTCGTCAAGGTTTACTACGGCGTCTTTCTTTTCTGTTTTAAGGGGATAAATAGTTTTATCAGGCTTTGCATAGTCTGCCTGGCGTGCGATGTTTGTTTCAAGGATTTTAAAAACCTGGTTGCGCACTTTCTTTTTTGTTTCTGCCGATACGGTTTTTGCAAAAAGGGTTATTATTACGTTTATGTCGCCTTTTTTGAATTCCTTTAATACAACTAAAGACGTTGGAAATTTTGCTCCGTAAAAGCAAAGGCTTACCCTTGAAAGCACTGTGTTAGGCTGAATAAGTCCGCTCCAGTTGTCTGGTATTTTACATGCAAGGCCTACGGAACTGAAGTCTACCAGCTGAAGCTTTATGTCTCCTGTTTTTGCCTGTATGCTTATGTAGGCTTCTTCACTTCCGTCGCAGGATGCACGTACATACTGGCGGCGTCCCTTTGCTTCATTTACGTCCAGGACAGAAATAAGGTTATTGGTAAAGTCTTCTTTATTCGGGGATGCAAGGATGTATCCGCAGGGAAGATCCGTGTTATAGAAGAAAAGGTTCATCTGCTTTGGAGAATTGTTTACTGAAATTACGCCAAAGAAAATGGTAGCAAAATCCGGTTCTGCCTTGCATGAAATAATGAAGTTAAGATACTGAACTACTGTAAGGGAATGGGAATCTACATAGTCAAGGTTTACAAGGCAGATAGAGTTTGGATTTTGCCTGAGAATATTTTTTGCCTGGGTAAAGTCTATTGTATAGGTTTCATATTCCATATCGCGCAGCTTGCCTTTGGCAATCTGTTCAATATTGAAAGAAGCATTTATAAAAAAAACTTTGCGCCCGAATATATTCTTTTCCTGTGACACAACCTCTTCTGCCATGTTTCCTTCTCTTTAAATCAGATGATTAAAACTTTGCTTTTCTGAGCCTTACGCGTTCAATGTCTTCGCAGAATAGTTCACGAAGATCGTTAAGTCCCAGTGCCATAAGTGCCATGCGGTCTATACCGATTCCCCATGCAAGGACAGGAACATCGATGCCCATAGGCTTTGTAACTTCCGGTCTGAAAATGCCGGAACCGCCAAGTTCAAACCAGCCCAGCTTTGGATGCTTGATGTGTACTTCTATTGAAGGTTCTGTAAACGGGAAGTAACCCGGAACATATTTTACGTCCGTAGCCCCGGCTATTTCTACTGCAAACATTTCAAGGAATCCAAGGAGTGTCTTTAAGTTTGCTTCTTCTCCAAGAACAATGCCTTCTGTCTGGTAAAAGTCTGAAAGGTGTGTTGCGTCTACTTTATCGTAGCGGAAGCAGCGTGCAATGCCAAAGTATTTGCCCGGGATTTCTGCCTTATGAAGCTGGTGTGCAGAAAGGACTGTTCCCTGGCTTCTCATGATCAAGCGGCGTGTAAATTCGTTGTCAAAGTTGTAGTTCCATCCGCGGCTGCCTGTGTTTCCGCCGTCACGGTGAACTGCAGCTACGTTGCTTAAATACGGTTCTTCTATGGCTTTTGCATGTGTAGGTGTTTTAATGCGGTATACGTCGTGAATGTCTCTTGCAGCGTGGAACTGAGGCATAAAGAGTGCATCGCCGTTCCAGAATTCTGTTTCTACGAGTGGACCGTCAAAGTCCTGGAAGCCTAAAGAGCAGAGCTTGTCTTTTACGCTTTCAAGGAACTGAACGTACGGGTTTGTTCTGCCCGGAATGATTCTTGCAGGCGGAATTGTAATGTTGTATCCGCGGAAAGTTCCTTTTTTCCAGTCTCCTGATGCAAGCAGGGATGGTGTAATTTCACCGATTTCGTTTCCAGTGATTCCTGCGTTTTTAAGTGCTTCCTTTACTTCTACGGATGCTTCCGTAAGTTTATAGGTTACGGTTTCGCGTTCAATTGTTTTAAATGGTGTTTCAGAAATGCCGCGCTTTTTTGTTAAGCCGCCCATGGCATCATTTTCTTCTTTAGAAAGGTTTGATGCGTCTAATGTTGCGTTTTCTGCCTTGCTTGCCTTTTCTATAAGTGCTTTGGCAGCGGCAAAACGTGCAGGCAGGTCTCCGCCTTTATATTCTGCCTTTTTTTCAGCGTTCATGCCGACAACACCGTCCTTGCTTAATCCGCCGAAGGCAGAACCAACGTCCTTGTTTTCCAAGGCAAGTTTTGCTGCAATTTCCGGCAGTGTGTGCGGGCCGTTGTCCTTAAGGAAATTTATGATTCTTTCTTCTGCAAAACCTTCTGCTAAGATTTTGCGTCCGAAGTCTGTAAGTTCAAAGTATGTATGTGGTGTGCGGTTTGTTTCTGCAATAAGTTTTTTTCCGCTAAGCCAGCTGAATGCCTGATTTGCGTGTCCGGCTTTAAAGTCAAGTTCTGTTTCTAATTTTGCTGCCGTAAGTTCATCCTGCAAGCCGTATTTAAGAAGGATTTTTGTTTCAAGTGGATGAAGGTTTTTAATGAATGATTTTAAGTCTGCCATTTTTTATTCTGCCTGAAAAAATATTACTGCAGGCCCTTTTATAAACCGGTTTTAACCAACTTATAAAAGAACCTGTGAAGTTTGCGTTTAATATGAATTACTTTGTAAAGAGTACTTTTGATGTGTAAGAAACGTATGGAATTTTTCCGTTCTTGTAATTCTTTTCTTCGCCAAGTGAATTTTTTCTGTTGTCAATGTAGCGGTAGTGCTTGTACTTGTGTTCTGCTGCAAAGTCCTGATATACAGCCATGGCAACATTCATTGCTTCACCTTTGTCGTATGAAGAACGAACACATACGTATGTGAAAGTTGCTTCGCCTGTAAGGGGTGTAAAGGTTAAAGTGAGTGTTACTTTATTTGCTTTTGGATGAAGAGCCTTGTATTCTTCGTTGTCTTCAATCTCAATTGTCTGAACAGCATTAGGATCATTTGCCTGTTCTTCTGCTGCAACTTCTGCAAGAATTTCATCTGCATCCTGTGCAAAAACTGAACCGAGTGCAAATATAGCTGCCACTGCAAACATTAATATCTTTTTCATGTGATTCCTCCTGTTGGGCACATTAAAATTGTGTGTATTTGATTATTCTATCAGTTTCAAGGAAAAAATCAAGGTCGACTATATACTGTCCGTTTTTTACGTAGATTCTCGGGTCCCTGATTAAAAGGACTGTGCCTGATATTTCCTTTGGCTTGTTTTTTTCTAAAGTGCGCCAGTATTGCCTGACTGCTTCCTTTAGTGCCATGCTGCAGGCGTCTTTTATTCCGTCAAAGCCTTTTTCTATGGAACCATGCCCGATTCCCTTTATGTGAGGGTGGACTATGGAACACCAGCGCCTGTATTCAAGCTGCTGCTGTTCCGTCCTGTTGCAATAGACGCGGCTTAAAAGTTTGCCGTCCTGTGCTTCCGGTTCATGAAATTCTATTGTATTCAGTTTTTTATCAAAGGGTTTTATTTCCTTAAAGTCCCAGTATTCTTCTACGCCGCGGCGTTTGTCGTAGGGGGTGTATTCAAACTGCCAGCCGCTGATCATACCGTTGAGCAGGAAGGGAGCTATAAGTTTTGATCGTTCAATGGCAAAGCCGAACATTTTCTGAAAGTCGTTTTTATCTGAAGTGCTATTTATGGAAGACTCTTCTGTGTTTGCAGGCCCGTCAGTTTCTTTGCCTTTTTGTTTTTCTGCTTCTTCAAAGGAACCGGGAAAAGCATCCAGGTCTGCCCAGACAAGGATTCTAAGCTGCTTGTCCTGCTCCTGAACCTGGGCATTAAGGCAAAGTGAAGAAATTAAAACCGCTATAATAATAGTTAATAGACGTTTCATATATGTTGTTTTCCATTTGCAGATCCTGAAACAAGTTCAGGATGACAGACTAAAGTTCGGAATGACAGGTTAAAGTTGCAAGTTAATGCTCCCTTTTGTAATTATTACTTTACCTATAAATTATTGCGCCAGACTTTCAGCGGATTAATTCCCATACGGATAACAAAATAAAGCCATGCAAGTAACAGTCCGCTTAAATGGGCAACGTGGGAAATTCCGCCTCTGCCTGAAAACTGGCTTAAAAATTCTATAACTGCATAAACTAAAACTAAAATAGGTGCCTGCACAGGAAGTATTCCCCAGATGTAAATTACATCCCGCGGAAAGACTACGGCGTATGCAAAAAGCACTGCATAAATTGCACCGCTTGCACCAATCAAAAGGACATTCATTCCGAAAAACCAGTAAATTGCCATGCACATAAGGCCGTCCAGAATTCCGCATACAAAATAGAATAAAAGGAATTCTTTTGAACCAACGGCTTTTTCAAACTTAATGCCAAAGAAAAAAAGTGCAATCATGTTAAAGAGAATGTGCCGCCATGAACCGTGAACAAAAAGATAGGTTAAGGGCTGCCAGAAATAATGAAGCCTGAGGCCTGCAAAAGAAAGGCCAAGATAAATTGGAAGGCGCGGTATCAGCTGAATAATAAATAGACACGCAATGTTGATGAAGATAATTGCCATGGTGGCATTATAAAAGGCGTAGGAAAAAGGTTTTTTCAGTAAATTCATTATGAAGATATTTTATTTTATTTCTTCATGCTCTGCAATGGAAACCCGGTTTCTGCCGTTTTCTTTTGAAACATAAAGTGCCTTGTCTGCCTGGTCAACAAGAATCTTTGCACTGCGGACGGCATTTTTTTCACGGTCAAATTCAGAAATGCCGCAGGAAATGGTAAGGTTCATTTTGTTGCCTTCGTAATCAAGTTCTGTTTCTTCTATCTTCTTGCGTATTCTTTCTGCAACGTTAAAGGCACCTTCTGCATCCGTGTTGCAAAGCATTACGGTAAATTCTTCCCCGCCATAGCGGCATGCCATATCTACGTCGCGGATGCTTTCCTTTATTATCTTTGCTACATGCTGAAGGACGTAGTCGCCGCAGACATGACCGTATGTATCGTTAAACCTTTTGAAAAAGTCAATGTCAAACATTAAAATGCTCAGCTTTTCGTCCTGGGCAAAAGCTTTATCAAGCCTGTCTTCCAGAATGTTAAAGAAGAAGAACTTCAGCTTAAGGTGGGTCATCATGTCTGTTGATGCCTGTTCAATAAGAGAAGCGTTGTGGATTGCAACAGAAGCAAGGGAAGCAATGGTCTGGATTTCATCACGTTCGTAAGCAGTATAGGAAGATTCCATTCCGTCTACGTAAATGCGTTCGCCCATTACAATAATACCGGTCAGACGGTTTTTTAATGAAAGGGGAACGATTAAAGACGGGTTTAAGCTTTCAAGCATGGGAAATTCTTTTGAAGACGGAACCAGCTGCTTAAGTTCCTTTATTGTATAAAGGTTGTTTGCTTCCGTAAGGAATTTTACAAGTTCTGAATCCAGCGGGATTTTGTATTCAAAAGTAGGGTCTATGGCAATTCCGCTGTAGTGATCAGAAAGAATATAGCAGTTTTCGTTGTTGATTTCGTTGCTTACAAAAATACCGGCACCTGTTACGCGCATCTGTGCCATGGCAATATAGAGAATGGATTCTACAAGAGGGTCAAGTTCGATTGTTGTGCAGAAAGAACGGGCAATTTCCAGCAACTGCTGAAGATCATAGATATGCTTCTCAAAATCTGCGATAACGTCATTTTCTGTTTTCTTTGTTTTTGTCCGGACTTTTTTTGCCATTTATTTTTTCTCTATCGTTCCGATTATAACATAATTTTTCATTATTTCAAGAAAAACCTTCCATTGTCCATGCTGGTTTTCCATAAAGTCAGTATTGTCACGGTTTCTTGAAGAAATCATAAGGACTTTAAGGTTCTGGATTACATCGGAATTCGGTTTTTTTGCTTCTACAAGAATTTCGCTGATTTTCTTATACAGCTGGAACACATTGGTTGTCTCGTTCTGAATAAGTTCTTTTGCAGTTTTATTAACTTTGTCTATCATGTCTTTCAGGGTAGATTCAAAGGAAGTATCTTTGTGACTGTCCTTTATAAGGGACGTAATGTTTGCTTCGTCAAAAGGATTTCCGCGCTTAAACTTTGATTCAAAGGCATTTATGCGTTCTGCGGCATCGTTTAAAGCAAACACGGCTGATGAAAATTCAGATTTATAAGACTGGTTTACAAAAAAACCTTCTATTACAATGTCGTTAAGAAGCGGTTTTATATGCTCGGTAAAATAATGCTTCAGAAAGTTTTTTAAAAGCTGCATTGGTGTAATCCACATAAAGGAACACGGTGTGCTCTGGCGCAGCTGATTGTCCAGTTCCTTGCTGTATCCTGTTACAGGATCCAGCTGAAGCTGTCCGAAAATCTGGTTTATTTCGTTGCTTATGGTTGCATCCTGGATTTCACTCTTCAGTCTTGATTCGTCTACGCGGAATCTTTTTTCAAGATAGTCGGCATATTTTTGCCTTGCGTTTCCTTTATAAATTGAACGGTCAGGAACAAATTCGCAGTTCTTTTTTGCAAGACGGATAAAATCCATAAGGACTTCTTTTGTAAATACGTGCTTTATAATGCCCTGGATTTTTTTGAAGTTGTCCTTTAAGTTTGCCGCAAAAGATGCAGACATTGTGCCGCCATGACTAAGGCGTGCCAGGGCAAGAACAGCGTTGTAAACTGAATTTGTAATGTCCATGTCTGCAAGAACAAAGTACAAGTCCAGCAGGCTGTTTTCTAAAAGGTCCGGCGGTAAAGGCTGAAAGTCCGGAGTATAGTCTGGTTTTGTTTTATAGTCGCTGTCAAAAACTTTAAGGGCGGTAATATAGCTGAAACGGCAGATGTCGTTTAGCTGCTTTATTTTGTCTAAAGTTGCATCAATTTTTATGAATTCCGGGGAATTAAGTTCGCGTATGACTTTTTCAAGTTTTCTGTGTTCTGTTTCAAAATATCTTGTTACGGAATCTGCCTGCATGGCTCCGGCCTTTCTGTTTTCATAGGCAAAATCTTCAAGGGTTGTTTTTGCTTCTTCTGAAAATCCTGTAAGCAGAAGCTGTTCTTCAAAGCGCCTTGAACATTCTAAATCTGGTGAACATAAAGTCTGGGATAATACATCAAGAACTGGTTCTGTATTCTGAAAAAGAATTCTTAAGGTTTCTGCAAAGGCAGGCTGAATAAGTCCATTTTTATAAAGGTCCGGGGCTATGGTCTTTAAATCATTTTCTATTTTTCTGACAGCCTGACGCTGTATTGCTTCTGGTGAATTAGGAGAAAATAGTGACTGAAAGAATTCCGATAGCTTTTGCAAAAAACCCATAATGCATGATTATACATTGTGACGCAATTCGTGTAAATAAAAAGATTGAAATGAAATTAAATATGGGTTCTGGCTGTTTGCCAACCGCCCGTCGCAAAAATTTACAGAAATTCAGCAAGGATGTGGCGGTAATCTTCTTCCGTTTCTGCACGGACCAGTCTGGCACGGATTTGTGAGCCGCCTCGGATTCCGCTTGAATAGGCACAGAATTTCTTACGCATCTGAAGGCAGGCACTTTTTTCGCCAAACTGGTCCATGTTTATGGCCAGCTCTTTAAAGCCTGCTGCAATGCGCTCTGCCACAGTTTCTTCTATATAATTACCCTGGGTAAGATACTGTATGGTGCGGCGGAAAAGGAAGGGATCTCCCATGGCTCCGCGTGCAAACATTACGCCATCGCAGGCAGTTTCCTTCAGCATCTGTTCTGCGGTTTCAGGAGTAAAGGCATCTCCGCTTCCAAAAACCGGTATACGCTTTTTTGCCTGCTCAACGAGTTCTGCCTGCAGCTGCCAGTCTGCTTTTCCTGCATAGCCCTGTGCCCTTGTTCTTGCGTGAATTGTAAGGGCATCGGCACCGGCTTCTATGGCTGCTTCAAGGTTTTCCTCCCATGTTATGTGTTCGCTGTCCCATCCGCTTCTTATTTTTATGGTTACGGGAACATTTCCCCTTTCCGGATGTTCTTTTGTATAATTAATGGAAGATTCCTTTACGGCCTTTACTATGGAAAAAAGCCTTTCCGGTTCTTTTGTAAGCATGCTGCCTGCACCGGATTTTACGATTTTAGGAACAGGACAGCCTCCGTTTATGTCTATGGATTCGCAGGTTGTTTTTTCCAGAACAATTTTTGCTGCTGCTGCCATAACTTCTGCATTGCCACCAAAAATCTGAACGGCATATTTTTTTTCGTTGGGTGCCCGTGCCATTAAATCTGCTGTTTTTATGTTTCCGCGGGTCAGGGCTTCTGCACTCACCATTTCCGTTGTACAAAAGGAAGCACCGCAATCTATGCAAAGACTGCGGAAGGCCCTATCGCTGTAGCCGGCAATGGGAGCAAGAAAGAGGTTTCCTTCAATATGTAAAGGCCCGATGTCTACGGGGTGATATAAGCCGTTCAATTAGTGATTCTTGCCTTCCGGCAGTCCGAAGAATTTACAGCTGTTTGTCCATAGCATGGCAGCAAGGGATTCCTGATCCATTTCCAGCATATCGCCAAGGAAAGCTGCTGTATATGGAAGAAAAGCAGGCATGGTTCTTTCGTCCTTTTTTATTGCAGGAGCCATAAAGGGGCTTTCTGTTTCTATAAGAATCCTGTCTGTTGCACCTGCGTCCTTTAGGGCAAATACAGTTTCATGAAGATTTCTTGCATTGCGGTATGTCAAATTTCCTGCAAAAGAAAAGTAAACATTTAATCCGGCTTCAAGACATTCCATTGCATAGGCGGCATTTTCGCTGTAGCAGTGGAAAACAATGCCTTTGTCCGGAATCCTGTCTTTTAAAATTTCAAGAATATCTTTCCCTGCTTCCCTGTTATGAACAATTGCAGGCTTATTGTGCTTCTGGGCTAAATCAAGCTGGGTGATGAAAAATTCAATCTGTGTCCTTTTGTCACCATATTTCTTGCAGTAATCAAGACCTGTTTCCCCTATGGCTACAACATTAGGAAGCTCTGCACTTTCGTCGATTGTCTTTATCCAGTCTTTTCCCGGAGCCATAATCTCCGACGGAGCAACACCAACGGCATGGTAAATTCCTTTCTGTGATTTCAGAATAGGATATTCTTTTTTAAAGTCAAAAAGACTGTTGTTGATGCTGACAATACGGGCAACACCTGCAAGCTTTGCCTGCTGAATTACACTAATCTGTCTGATCGGGTCATTGTAAATCAACCCGATGTGGGCGTGAGTATCAAATAACTGCATGGCTTTTCCTTAAAACTTTATGTTTGAAAATAAAAAAATAATTCTGAAAGATAACCTTCAGAATTCCGTCACATTACGAGTTCTTTAACCGATAATATATAAGAATATCATAGTAGTATTTTCAAGTCAAACTATATTTTGCCGGCTGCCGGCAATTTACGGATACTGGAAATTCACTTGCAACTACTAACAACTGTTTGCTATAATGGTCAAGTTGAGGTAAATCGTGGCTCATACACGTAAGTTTAAACGTTTAGAAAAGAATTTAGTTTCCCGCATGGCTCATGCTTCCGGTGCTTTCTTTGCATCAGCAGGCAGGTTCCTTATGCGCATCGTTAAATTCTTTGACGGTAAACTTACTTTGATGATTGTTCCACATTCAAACGGAAAAGTAATCAGTGTGCAGACAAATGTTTTTGCCCTTGTTTTAGGCATTGCAATTACAACTGGTGTCTGCTGTTCCTTTATTTATTTTAATCACAGAAATCATGCATCAGGAACAGAAATATCACGTTTAAGGGAAGAAAACCGTGAAACCCTTGCAAGCCTTGATGAACTCCGTGATGAAAACAATAATCTTCTTCAGACAGCAAAAAGATTTCAGTCTTCTTTAAGCCAGTCCCTTTCTTTGCTTGGTATTAATCAAAGTACTGCAACTTCAAAATCTACAGGAAAGAATTCTGATCTTTCTTCACTTTTTGATACACAGGATATTACTTCCGGATCTTTAAAAGAAACTTCAGATATACGTCAGCTAACTTCTTATCTTGAAAGCGCAGTCCGCCCTGTTGAACAGATTGGTAAAATGCTTGAAAACCAGGGAACCTTGTTTTCTGACATCCCGAATGTATGGCCTATTAAAAACGGTATTGGGCATATTTCCATGGAATTCGGCCAAAACATTCACCCTATTACACAGCAGTGGTATATTCATAAAGGTCTTGACTTTTCTACATGGAGAAGCGGAGACCCTGTTATTGCAACGGCAAACGGCCAGATTGTTACCGTTGGTTATTCTGATGACTTTGGTAACTTTATAATCATTAAACATAAGCACGGAATCTATACACGCTATGCTCACCTTGCAACAACGCGCGTTAAAAAAGGCGATATTGTAAATCAGCGTCAGATTATCGGAACAATAGGTAATACTGGTATTTCAACCGGATCTCACCTTCATTATGAAGTTCATATTGGTTCGGATGTTGTAGATCCGGCAAAATATATTAACGTAAAATAAAAATGGCACTTACAGATAATATTTCCATCAACAGTATTTTAGGAGCAGGTTCTTCTTTTAAAGGGGACGTTAAGATTAATGGCTTTGCAAGAATTGACGGAGACATTGACGGCAATCTTGAAGTTGCAGGAAACATTATCATTGGAGAAAATGCAAGAATCCGCGGAAATGTTACAGGACGTTCCGTTACAATTATCGGCGGCATTATTTTGGGAAATATTGTTGCTCCGGAGTTTGTCCGCTTGCTTTCTACAAGCGCAGTAATCGGCGACATTCAGACAAAAAAGCTTTATTCCGAAGAAAATGTAATAATTCACGGGCATTGTATTTCCAGGTTTGAAAACTCTGATTATGAAAAAGCAATTTCAGACTGGGAAAATGTAAAAGCCATCAGTTCCATGTCTGTCAGGATTTAGCATGGCATTAGACGTTAATTCTTCTTCCATATACTTTCAGGCGGCACAGTCTGCTGCACAAACAGCGGCAGCACAGCAGGCAGGCAAAACTTCTAAAGAAAACAAAACAGAAAAACCTAATTCAAGAAAAGGAATTTTTGCATCTCTTTTTGAAAAGGCACAGCAGCAGGTTCAGTTCACACAGGACGGATTTCCCATTGAAATTGCTGACATGGATCTTGAAGAAGCGGCTGTATGGCTAAGGGATCAGGCTGATTCTGCAGCAGATGTTTTAAAAGATCATCAGACACCGGATGTTTTTGCAGACTACAGAAAAAAAGTTACTAATTTCATGCGCTACGTTGTAAAGCATAACCTTGAATTTAAAAAAGTAAGAAGATCCGCTAGACGCGGGGTTCAGCGGGAACCGCACTGCCAGATGAAAATCATAAATGAAAAACTTGATGAAATGGCACGCTGGCTTATAAATCCCGCAAATGACATTCACAGAAAAACTTTAAGGATGCTGGAAAAGATTAATGAACTTAAAGGACTTCTTGTAGACCTTTATGCCTCTTGAATGATAAAATATTCTATATAAGTTTTACACAAACAGGAAATTATAATGTCAGACATTTTTGAAAATGATATAGATGATGATTCGGAAGACCTTTCTTCTCTTGAAGATAATTATTCCCAGGATACAGACAGCGAAGAATATGTTTTCCCGAAGGAACTTTATAAGTTAAGGCTTGCATATTCTTTTGAAGGCATTTATGCAACTGTTCCGCAGGGAATGAAAATAAAAACCGGAGATGATGTAATTATTCCTACCCGCTACGGACTGGATCTTGCAAAAAATCTTGGGCCTTCAAAAAGCCCGGTCGGAATTAAACCTTCTGATGTTGTGGAAATTGCAAGAATTGCAAATAAGGAAGATTTAGAAAAAGCAGCTCATCTTGCAGAAACAGAAAAAGATGCCTTTATAAAGTTTAAGGAAAAAGTTGCACACCACAAACTTGACATGAAACTTATTACAGTTCATTTTCTTGTTGGTGAACCGAAGGCGTTGTTTTTCTTTTCCAGCGAAAACCGCGTAGACTTCAGAGACCTGGTAAAAGATTTAGTATCTATTTTTAAAATGCGCATTGAACTGCGCCAGATTGGAGTCAGGGACGAAAGTCGTATCACAGGCGGATTAGGTGTATGCGGCAGGCCATATTGCTGCAACTGCATAAGCGATAAACTTCGTCCTGTAAGCATCCGCATGGCAAAAGATCAGAACTTAAGCTTAAATTCAATGAAAATAAGCGGACACTGCGGCCGCCTTTTGTGCTGCTTAAGTTACGAATACGACTGGTATGCAGAAGCAAGGAAAAAACTTCCTAACGAAGGCATAAGGCTTTACTACGACAATACAAACTTCCGCGTAACAGAAGTTAATCCTATTACTTCCATGGTAAAAATGTCCGGAGAAGACGGAAGGATTCTTGAAGTAAATGCAAGAAGATTTTCTAGGGAAGGCAACCGCTGGACAATCAACTAGTTTTTATCAGGAATTAATCACGGCAATAAAACTATCTTCATTTCCTGTAAACGGATTTTTTTCAAAGTCTGCATAAAAGTCTATGCCGCTGAATCCTGCTTTTTCTGCAAATGTTTCTATTTCTGATGCAGTTACGGCACAGACCGGAAAATTATTTACTACAGAAAGGATTTTTTCAGAACTGTTTTCTATATTTATGTTTATAGTTTTACTGCCGTCTTCTTCTGTTAGAATTTCTGAATAGAGTTTTGCCCGCACGCTTTCTTTTGTAGGAAGGACAATTAATTTGCTGTCGCCGTATTTTTCAAAATTAGTTAGTTCAAAAATGATTACACCGCCAGGAGCAAGAAGCTTTTTTGCATCATTTAAGAAATTCTGAATTTCTTCTGCATCGCGGAAAAACATTAAGCGGTCGTTTAGAACATAAATTACATTGTAAAAAGATTTTCCAAGAAATTTAGTCATATCAGGAATGAACATCTTAAAAAATCTTATGAACATAAGCTGGCTTCTGCGGCGCAAGTTAGCAACATGGAGAAGTTCTTCCCCGTTTTCTATCCCCGTTACATCATGCCCGAGACGCGCAAGAGTGTGTTCTAAAAGTCCTGTTCCGCATTGAACAGCAAGAAAATGCAACGGACTTTTATAAACTTCAGTAAAGGATGTAAAAAAACTTTTTTGTGCTTCCGTTACGGGAAACAGCTCATCATAATATTCTACCAGATTTTTAATTAAATACATAAATAAATTATAAATGCACTTAATCAAAAACGCAAATTAAAGTTAAAGAAAACTTAATGTAAAAAAATGCCGAACTGCTTATTAAGCAATACGGCATTCGTAATTTTATAATTTCAAAAAGCTGTATTTTATTTATTCTTTCTGGCTTCTATTGCTTTTTTTACACCATCAGCAAAAAGCTGATTCTGATTAGTCCTTAATTCAACAGAAAACTGAGGTGCACCGTCGGCCGGATTTACACGATAAAGCTTTGTTGAATCAGATGATGTGTAAGCCGGGCTTGCAGGATTATTTACCCACCAGTCAAGAACAGACATAATGCAGTAAGTATATTTTATAAGGTTTGCATTTGTTGCTGCACTTACAGAGGCGTCTCTTTTTGCACCAAGAAGAACATCAATTCTTTTTGAAACCGGATTTGGAAGTTCAAAAGAATATTTTTCCCAAGGATTCATAACACCTAAAACAGTTTTTTTACCAGCAGCATTTTCGTCAATTCTTCTTGTTAAAGTTGCAAATACAGTACGCACATAATCAGTTCTTCCATAGAAAGGCTTATACTTTGTGTCGTTAATTGGTTTTTGAAGAACAGGAGCATTGAATTTAAAATTTGGAAGGAAGAAATATCTCATCCTCCACAAAATATTATTAAGATTTTCTTTTCCAAAATTTGTCTGTGCATAATCGCGCTGAGAATAAAGTGTGTTGACGTAGGTCCGCAGATAATCGCCGATTTTTTTGCCAAAAAGATCTTCATAATAGGAAATCCAGTCATTCATTACGACATCAAGCTTATCTGGAATTGCACCTAATACTTCATCTGCTTCAATATTGAATTTTATGTTACGGCAGCCCTTAAATAAATCCTCAATAATAAGAATAAGAACAATTGTAACCTGAAGCGGATTTTCAGGATGAATTACATTAAAGCCGTCTACGAAATTGTAAATTGGCTGGAAATAAGGATATAAATCCGGATGGTCGTCCAGATGAAGGAATCCTGCTTCCGGGAAAAGCTGTTCAAGAATTTTTAATCCCATGTTTACAACTTCATTTTTTTCTCCAATAATTTTGCGCGGCTCTTTCTTCTTTTCTTCTTTTTTCTCTGCATTCTTTTTTTCTTCCGGCTTTCTTTTTTCCGGAAGAAGAAGATCAAATTTTGAAATGCTCAGGAATTTTAAAATATCCGCAATCTTAACTTTAAAGAAATCAGGAAACTCCACATACTCAGTAGAACACATTCTCATTAGAAGCGGATAAAATCCCTTAATTATCTGATCATGCAGATAAAGCCATTCTGTAAGCCCCTGTTTTGCCAGGCTCTGGAGCCTGACTTTATCAGAATTTGGATATGTTCCAAGATCTGTGTAAATTTCACGTATAAGTGCTGAAACCTGCTGATCCCCGACATAGTAAACGGTAAGCAGCAGACGATACATTGAGCGCACAATAGGAATCAGCATTGGCACTGTAAGAATTTCTGCGGCATCTTCTACTTCAAATGCAAGATTTTTTAAATCCTTAATCTGCCATTTTCCAATGGTTCTTAAAAACTTAAACTTTAAATCTGTTTCCGTTGCAATCTTTGCTTTATAGGCATCCGGTGAAATCTGAATAAAAGTCTTAATTGTTGTAACAAAAGCCTGAATATGGTCTACATGGCGTTTAATAACATAGTCGCCTAAGTTCTTCTGAACCTTTTCTTTATTTTTTGCAGACATTCTGAAAAGAAAATTAAAGAAACCGAAGTCAGGTTTAATATTGTATGCTGCAGACATCATGCAGCGGTCCATTAGTTTAAGTTCACGTGCCGAAATTTCCGGCAAACCTTCATCAGTTTTCACTTTCTTTCCTCCAGATGGCCTTCCTCCTACAAATGCAGAAGATGAAGATGAGCCGAAACTTGCGCTTTCATTTGAAACGTCAGAAGACATTTTTCCCGATGCCCTTACAACTGCT
This sequence comes from Spirochaetia bacterium, assembly GCA_022768865.1. GTDB lineage: Bacteria > Spirochaetota > Spirochaetia > Treponematales > Treponemataceae > Treponema_D. The sequence goes on along the minus strand of JALELH010000030.1, from coordinate 72,803 downwards.
TCCCTGCGGTTTCTGTTTTTCGGCATTTTAGAATAATCTATTGGAGCTGCCTTTTCTTTTAAAATTTCTCCGCCAAGGATTTTCTGCATTGCAATAGCTTCTGCATCATCTATAGGTCCTATATTTTTTCTTGTTTTATCCAGTGTCCCCGGTTCAAGGGTTCGTTTAGGTGAATTCTGATCTGACATATGAGCCTCCCGAAAACTAAAAAAGTTTAAAGCCTTATCAAGTAATTTTCGGCTAATCCAGGCAGGGATTTGAATGTTATTTTTTCACCATCTGCTGTTACCAGAGTTCCTTCAAAAGTTCCGTATATGCTTCTATAAACTGTGCGCAATATTATGGCACTAATCTTCTTTAAACTTGAAGAAACAGGCGTAAAAGTTAAGTCAACCATATTTTCTGTATCCTGAATTACCCACTGGCCATTAATTCCCATGGTATGAGTTATTACTACAGGCGGGAGTGGTGTTGCCTTGCCGTTGTAAAAAAGCATATTTAAATTATATTTGTCTGTATTTGATGCATCATGGGATTCTGCGGCAATATGAAAGACTAAATTGTGGCCTTTTACTTTTGAAAAGGCTTCTATAAATTCCCCATGAGAACGGAACCGCATATAGGTTCTTGTAATATTAAAACTGGCAACGCCAGTGCTGTCTGCCATTGTTTTAGTTTCACCATTTTTATAAACAAGGCTTAAAGTTCCTTTTGCAGAAAGGGAACAGTCGTAAAGTGCAGAACAACGCCTTGAAGTCGGATTAGGCCTCGAACACGTCATTTCGGCAAACTGGTCATCTGTAAAATCAGCAGAAATAGCACCATGTGCAGAAGGCCTGACGGAATCTCCTTTTAAATCAAAAACAGCAGAGATTTTACCATGTTTTCTGTCCCAGCTAATCCTTATGTATCTTTTTCTTGAATAACTTGTAGTTGATGCAAAGTCCAGGTCGTGTGGAACAAAGCGTTTCCTCATGCTCATAAGAGAATGGTATGCAAATTTCTGTTTTGTATTCTTATTCCAGAAAATTACTTCTGAATATCCTATGATTTTAGCATCAACAAAAATTATGCGGCCGATATAATCACCAATGTCAAAAGAAAAATTCAGACGGCTTTTTATGCGGAGGTTAGTAATAAATGTAGGGAGCGGAAAAGTTCCGTATGGTTTAAAAACTCCACGGATGTCAAATCTTTTAGGGTGCCCTTTGAAAGAACCAAAAACAGGCTTGTTGTTTTGGACAAGTGCATCTGGTGTTTCTTTAATTTCTCTTGTATACAAAGAATTCCTCTATATTCTTCTATTATATAGTTGTAAAAACTAATTGTAAACGCCGAAACGCCGAAAGCAAATTATTTAATAGATGTTTTATGTGGCAATTGGTTCGGCAACTTTGCTTTTCCTAAGAGCACTTTTTTTCCTGTTCAGGTTCTTCCTGATTATAATACGGAACATAATCCACATTGTTTTTTAAAACTACATAAATAATATTCAGGAGTTTATGGCACAAAAAGCCCATGGTTCTATAATGACTTTTACCCCCATCAGTTTTTTTAGTATAAAGTTCAGCTATTTCCTTATTATGATTTAAATTTACAAAACTTGCTATCCAAAGAGCACGCCTTAAATACGGAGAACCTCTTTTAGACATATGATTTGCCGAACTTAAAAAATCACCGGATTGTTTTATGGACGGGTCAATGCCTGCGTATGCTACAAGTTTTTTAGGAGAAGAAAATCTGTTTATATCGCCGATTTCACTTACAATTACAGCACCTAAAACCGGGCCGATTCCTGGAATCTGAGTTATCTTTGAATTAAGCTGATCGAATTTTTCTGCAATAACTTTTTCCAGATCCTTAATCTGCTTTTCATTCATTTCAATCTGTTCAACCATCTGCTTTACCAGAATAGAATAGTGTTCAGTCTGAATAAGTGCACTGAAAGAATTTTTTGCCTTTGCCTTAACTTCATTTGCTTTATTAGTAGAAAATTTCTTTCTGCTTGCTTCCTGAACAATGGAAGTAAGTTCATCAAGTGGAATGTCATTAACTTCCTTTGCCGACGGACACCTTTTTAGAATTGCACAGGAAGTTTTACCAAACATGTCAGAAAAGGTTTTCTGATATTCCGGGAAAATTTTATCCATTACTACAACTACTTTTCTTTTTAAGTCTGAATTTAAATCAACAAGATAAAATCTTTGTCGAGAAAGTTCCCTGACTGCAAGAAGCTTATCATCTGTTAAGCGGGTTTCAGTATATTCCCCAAAACGGATTACATTTGCAATTAATTTTGAATCTACTGAATCTGTTTTTGTTTTTCTAAGATACAAATTCCTTATGGCATCTGACTGAAGTGGATTAATTACGTGGACTTTAAATCCCTTGTCTATTAAACGCGTATAAAGATTTATCCAGTAATGGCCTGTTGCTTCCATGCCGACTTCAAAATGAGAAATATCTGAATCAACCTCTTTAATTATGCCAAGAAGGTTATCAAAACCTTCCATTGTATTTTTAAATTTGAAGGTTTTGCCTACAGGCTTTCCTTCTGAATCTATTATTATTCCCTGATGACTTTTTTTTGCGATATCAATTCCTACTATAAACATAAATTATTCCTTAAAAAAAAGAATTACCACTCCGCAGCAAAAAGCTGCGGGCGGGATCCTAGTCTTATTTACGGGCTCTAAAGTCCCAAGGAGGCCATTAGGATTGCACCAGGTAATTCTTAAGAGTGAACTTAGCACAAATAAAATTTTAAATCAAATTTTTTATTTTGATTTCTAATAAGGAGGCTAAGAGATGAAAAAGACTCTTATCGCAGTAGCTGCAGCTGCAGCTTTGACAACATCTGCTTTTGCAGAAATTACATTCGGAACATTTATGCGTGTAGTAGCTGCACCAGTTGCATCTGATGGTGATGAAAACTACACAGGCATTACTAACTCTTGGGGTTGGGGTGCACGTACAGCTCGTCTTGACGTAAACGGCGTTTCAGAAGACGGAAAAGCAGGTTTCTGCGTTCAGTTCTTCGGTGACCCATGGTCAGGAAGCTATTCAACAGGTGATCAGGGATTTCTTTGGGTAAAGCCAATTGATCAGATTAAAGTATCTATGGGTGATTTTGACCACAACGCTCTCCGTGGTGATATGTGCTATGGTTCATGGAACTGGATTCGTCCAAGCAACTGGCTTCAGGATGATGAAGGCCTTACATTTGACGGACAGGGCGGAAAAGGTTTGCTGGCTGAAGTTACACCAATCGATAACCTTTATGCATACGCATTTGTTCCACTTTCTACAGACTTTTCTGTAACAGCAGAAGATACATACAAGAGCATCAACGTTGCTGCTGCTTACACAATCGACGACATTGGTAAAATCAAAGCTGGATTCTTCGGCGGATACGACAAGAACGAAGCAGAAGCTGTAAAGAATACTTACGGCTGGGCTAACAAATCTGTAACAAAAGATGGTAAAACTACAAATTCTTTGGATGAAACTTTGGATGAAACTTTTGGAGTACCAACCTGGAAATTACTTTCAGAAGGTAAAGAAGCTGTAAAGAAGAGCGAAAAGATTGGTGACTTCGAAGCAGCATTTGACCTTACAGCAGTAGAAAACCTCTATGTAACAGCAGGTTTCAAATACAGACTTGCAGACAAAGAATACTGGGCTGCTAAGCTTTCTGAAAAAGGTGCAAAGGCAAGAGACAACTACAACATGAAGGTTGCTTTAGGTGCTTCTTACCAGGTTGCAGACAATGTAAAGGTTAGCGCTTCTGGTGCCGTATTCATGTATGACATTGAAGATGTTGATGTAGATCCAAAATTCCAGCTTGGTGCAGGTGTTGATGTAGGTGTTGCAGATGGTCTTAACCTTACTGCAGATGTTCGCTACATCTCTGAAACAAAAGTTGAAGATAAAGGTTTGGAAGACGATGCAGTCAGCTTCCTTATCGGAATCACAAAGAACGTTTCATCTAACGGTTACCTCGGTGTAGGTTTCCAGGGATCAACAAACGGAAACGGCTTCCTTGGCAGCAGACTTCAGTACGAAGACAAGTTTGCATGGGCAATCCCAGTTGCACTTTCTGTTTGGTTCTAATCCAGACCAACAACTTGCTTAACATAATTACGAATGTAGTTTAATAAAGCAGACCCCTGGCTCATCCCCAGGGGTTTCTTGTTTTTTAAAGGTGACATAAGATAGGTTCCATATATATTATTTAAAAAAATAAAAAACGGTCACTTTTTGGCGTGTGATCTGGATAAATTCTTGTTTTTTTGCCTGACTGATGTTTTTTTACTGCATTTTACTGTTTTTGGAAATTTCATACGGGTTTTTTGGGTTTTTTTTAGATTTCATACGTATGAAAATTTATGTTTATACGTATGAAAATTTACGTTCATACGTATGAAATTAACCCGTTTATACGTATGAAAATTTATTTTTATACGTATGAAATTTTTTGCCTATATAAATGAAAATAAAGGCTGAAGTTTTTTTGCTTAGCTGTTTGCAGATTAACTTGCCTTAAATCAATATCAATTTATCTAAATATAGTGTATATTTATTACAGAACGGAGGTGCAAAATGTCTGACTTAAAGAGAATCCCAATCGGCATAGAAGATTTCAAGGTTATTATTGATAAAGATTATTATTTCGTTGACAAAACACTCTTAATAAAAGAACTTATTGACAATCTTGCAGCAGTTCAGCTTTTTACTCGTCCGCGCAGATTTGGAAAGACTCTGAACATGAAGATGATCCAGCGTTTTTTTGAAAAGACCCCTGAAAGCAACGCCTATCTTTTTGACGGACTGGCAATTACAAAAGCCGGCGACAAATACATGAAGGAACAGGGAAAGTATCCTGTAATCTTTTTGACGCTCAAAAAACTTTCCTGCACAACTTATGAAAGTGCATTCAAAGGTTTTAAAGAGCTTATACGCGAAGAATATACACGCCATAAAGAAGTTGCAGAAAGTGAAAACCTTATTGCAAAGGAAAAAGAAATATTTACACAATTTATGAACGAAGAGGCAGATGAGCTTTCTTATCCGTCTGCAATTAAGTTTTTATCTGACTGCATGTACAAGGCAACGGGAACAAAAGTCATAATTTTAATCGATGAATATGATGTTCCCCTTGACTATGCATGGCAGAATGGCTATTACGACAAAATGGTATCTTTAATCCGCAGTTCTTTTGGAGATGCCTTAAAGACAAACGATTCCCTTGAATTTGCCTGCCTTACAGGATGCCTTCGTATTTCTAAGGAATCAATTTTTACAGGACTGAACAATTTCTGCGTTCATTCGATTACAAGCACGAAGTTTACAAAACAATTTGGTTTTACAGAAAGCGAAGTAAAACAAATGCTGGAATATTACGGACTTGGAAACAGAATGTCTGACGTTAAAGAATGGTATGACGGCTACCTTTTTTACAAGGACGAAATTTATAATCCGTGGAGCGTCTTAAAGTTTTTGATGGATGCAAATGCAGCTCCGGATTTTGAATGCCAGGCCTACTGGTCAAACACAAGTTCAAATGCAATAGTTAAAGACTTAGTGCAGAATGCGGATTTAGAAACAAAGCAGAAAATAGAAATTTTAATAAACGGCGGAACCGTAAAGGCAGAACTTCACGAAGAAATTGTCTATGCAGACGTGCAGACAAAAATAGACGGCATCTGGAACATGCTTATGCTTACCGGATATTTAAAGCCAATTAAAATTGAATCAGTTGACGTTATGCGTGTGGCAACTTTAATGATTCCAAACAAAGAAATCAATTTTATTTACAGGGGAATTATTTCCGACTGGATTAAGGAAGAAATCAGGAATCCAGCAAACGAAAGCAATAAAGTTTTTGAAGCTTTGATTGCAGGCAATGCAGAAGAATTGCAAAGTGAAATAAACTACTGGCTTGAATCTTCAATCAGCTATTTTGATGCACAGGAACTTTTTTATCACGGTTTTATGACAGCCCTTCTTGCACACAAAAAAGACTTCCTTACAAAAAGCAACCGGGAAAACGGTGATGGCCGCACAGACATTACAGTTGTATCTTGTCCACGCAGAAATATTGCAATCATAATTGAACTTAAAGTTGCAAAGACTCTGGAAACTCTGGCAGATAAAGCAGACGAAGCATTATCCCAGGCCGTGGCAAACAACTACGACAGGGAATATAAGCTTATGGGCTACAAGAAAGTAATTAAATACGGCATTTCTTTTTGGAAGAAAACGTGCAATGTAAGGATTGCGGAAGAAAATTAAAAAACTATAATCTTAAAATAAGGCAAAATATTTTGTATAAGGGCTGGTTTACCGGTATTATATGGAATATGAAGTTCAAAAGTAAAATAGTTTTGCTGCTTTGCTTTTTTGTGGGCACGGTTTGTGCTTTTTCAGAAAAAATAACTCTTAGCGCAAGTGATGCAGTCCGGTATGCTCTGGAAAACAACATTACGGTAAAAGAAAATAAAATAAATCTGGATTCTGCAGCAAGGGAAAAAAACTTTTCCTGGAACGGCATAAGCCCTTCTGCAAGTTTAAGTGCAAATTACAGCAGGGATGTTCCTTCTAAAGAAAACAGCCATGATACAATTTCTGCAGGCGTAAGGATATCTGCAAGTTTAACTCCCTCTTTGTATACGCAGATAAAAAATGCCGCCCTTGCTTACCAGGCACAGGAAATAACTTTTGAAAATGCAAAAAATACCATAAGCAGTTCCGTGTTAAAAAGCTATTATGCCATTTTATACGAAGTTGAAAACCTTGAATTAAGCCGCAAAAACCTTGAAACAAAGAAAAAGCAGTACGATGCAAACCTTGAAAAATTCAACAGGGGAATGCTGAACCAGGTTGATGTTTTAAGTGCACAGATTGCATGGCAGAACATGGAACTTACTGTAGAAACACAGAAAATAAATCTTGAAAATTCCCTTGCACAGTTCAGGCAGTCCCTTGGCCTAAGTCAGGAAACGGAAATTGAATTTTCCAATAACTTTGAAAGGTTTTTCAGTTTTAATAAAATAGATGAAGATAAAATAACCGTAAAATCTTCAGAAATTGAACTGCTTGAAAAACAGCTTGAGTCAGCAAAAAATACCCTTCTGGCAAACCGTTTTAAAACTTACGGGCCTAGTATTTCTGCTTCATATAATTATTCTGAAAATTATGCTGCTGACGGTTTTGAAAAACTTAGCGATGGCGGTTCAGTTAGTGCAGGCGTTTCAATTCCCCTTGACGGAATCATGCCATGGTCTTCTTCTGCACAGGGAATTGATTCTGCAAAAGAAAACATCAGGCTGCTGGAATTAAAGCTTGAAGACCAGAAAACAACTGTAAGGATAAAGGCGGATTCACTTATAAAAAAAATAAATCAGTGTGTAGAAAACATTAAGGTGCGTAAAAGCAGCATTGAACTTGCAGAAACAAATTATGCAATGACCTTAAAGGCCTATAATTATGGAACCCGTGATCTTTTAACTTTGCAGGCGGCTCAGGATAATCTTCTGGAATCTAAAGTTAATCTTATTTCTGAAGCAAACACCCTTGTTGCATGCCTTTGTGATTTAATAAATATCAGTGATATTGGTTTTGAAAATATAACTGGAGAAGTAAATGAATAAAATAAATAGGAAAAGCCTTGTAATTTTACTTTGCTGTCTGGCGGTGCTTGGCATTGCATTTTTTTTAATTAAGGCAGGTCCTGCAAAAAAGAATAATCCGGGTTTTGGCCCTGGTGCTAAAGGCGGCCGCGGTGCTCCTGCAGAAAATATCGTAATCGTAAGGACAGAAACTGCAGAAAAAAAAGTCCTGCACGATTATGTAAACACCAACGGAGAAATTGAAAGCAAGGTAAGCGTTGATGTTTTCCCGGATATCGGCGGCAAGCTTTATAAAAGTTTTGTAAGTTTAGGAAGCACTGTTAAAAAAGGTGATGCCCTTGCAGAAATAGACCCTAGCGAACCTGGTGCCTATTATACCCACAGCGGGGTTTTTGCTCCCGTAAGCGGAACCATTATTGCAACGGTACTGGATACAGGAACAAAGGTTACAACCCAGAGTGTAATTACAACCATCGGCGATGTTTCTGATTTGCAGCTGAAGGTTAAGATTGTAGAACGCTATGTGGCAAACATAAAGCCAGGCTTAAAGGCAAAGGTAAAACTTACGGCTTATGATGATGAAGTTTTTGATGCAACGGTTGCTAAAGTTTCCCCAGTCTTAGACAGCTCCAGCCGTACAAAGGAAGTTATTCTGGACTTTGACAGAAAAGACAGCCGTATTAATGCGGGCATGTTTGCCAATGTAAAGCTTTTTACCGTTGACTATTCCGGTAAGGTTGCCGTTCCGTCTTCCTGCATCGTTACAAAAGGAAAGCATAATTATGTTTTTGCCGTTTCTAAAGACGGAAAGGCTGCCGTTAAAAAAGAAATTACATTGGGTAAAAGCGTTGATGATCTGGTTCAGGTTGAAGGCATAGAAGAAGGGGAACGCGTTGTTGTTGAAGGCATGAGCGTTTTAACTGACGGTTCTTTAATAAGGGAAATTAAATGATTAGCGAAAAAACATTACAGCATCCTGTTTTAGTCCTTATGACTTTTGTTCTTTTAGGACTGACGGGAATTTTTACAATGAGCAAAACATCCCTTTCCTTAATGCCGGATGTAGACATGCCTTATTTGATGGTTTCTGCAACTTATACAAATGCAGGCCCGGAATCCGTTGAAAAAAGCGTTACAAAAATAATTGAAGATACACTTGTAAGTGTCAGCGGACTTAAGAATCTTGATTCAACTTCCATGGAAGGCAGGTGCCAGGTAAGCATGGAATTTAACTATGGCACTGACCTTGAAATTGCCGCCAATGATGTAAGGACAAAATTAAGCCGCATTACAAGCAGGCTGCCCGATGATGTTCAGCCTAATGTTTTTAAGATGGATGCCAATAGCCGCCCGATTTTGCGCATTGCTGTTAGAGGAAACAGAAGTGCAGACGATTTAAAGCAAATTGCAGATAATTACATTGTTGATGTTCTTGAACAGGCAGACGGGGTAGGGGAAGCAAAGTCCAGCGGCGGCAGGACAAAGATTGTCCGCGTAGAAATTGACCAGAACAGGCTGCAGGCTTACGGCCTTACTTTAAGCCAGGTTGCTTCAAGCCTTTCCAAGCAGAATATTGAAATTGGCGGCGGACAGATTACGGAAGGTCAGAAAGATTATTCCGTGCGCACGACGGGTGAATATAAATCTATAGAAGAAATTAACAATACGGTTGTTACGACGAAAAACGGCTACGATGTTAAGGTCATGGATTTGGGCAAGGCCTTTATGGGCTATAAGGATTCTTCCAGTGAAGTTTACATTAATGGTGAACCTGGCGTTTATGTTTCCATAACAAAGCAGTCCGGGGAAAATACAGTTTCTGTTGCCAATGCCGTCTATAAAAAAATGGAATCATTAAAGGAAACTTTGCCGTCTGATATTACCATGGAAGTTGTCCGCGATGATACTGATGCAATCCGTGATACCTTAAACACCCTTTACGAAAGTGCGTGGCAGGGACTTGTGCTTGCAGTAATTATTCTTTTTGTGTTTTTGTGTTCCATTAAAACAACTATTATAATCGGTGTTTCAATTCCCCTTAGCATTATAATTACCTTGCTTGCCATGAACATGTGCGGAATTACCTTAAACATGATGACCATGACCGGGCTTATTCTTGGCGTAGGAATGATTGTAGATGCTTCCGTTGTAATGATAGACAATATTTATGCTTACCGCCGCCGCGGAACAAAAGCTCATGTTGCTGCAGTTTTAGGAACTCAGGAAATGATTGTTTCCGTAATTTCAGGAAACCTTACTACAATTTGTGTTTTTATTCCGTTTCTGTTCTTTATGGAAGATTTAGGCTATATGGGCCAGATGTTTAAAGGCATTATTTTTACTATTGTAATTGCCCTTGTAAGTTCCCTCTTTGTAGCTATTTTTCTTGTTCCTGTTCTTGCAGGGCATTTTCTTCCCCTTACAAACAGAAATGAAAAACCGGTTAAGTCTAAGGTTTTTATTTTTCTTTACGGAACTTTTGAAAAGGGACAGAAAGCAGTTGAAAAAGTCTACGGAAAAGTTTTAAAAGGTGCCTTAAATAACAGGGTTGCAACAATAGGCATTTGCGTGTCTGCATTGATTCTTGCCTTTATGTTTATTCCTACGTTAAAGGTTCAGATGATGACGGGCGGTCACGATGACAGCGTTACTGTAAAAATGACTTTGCCCGTAGGAACAAGCCTTGAAGAAACTACGGAAACTGTCCAGAAGTTTGAACAGATTGTAAAGGATGAAGTTAAGGGAATTAAAAATATAATTACTTCCATTGGTTCCGGGTCCAGAAATGCAACTTCCTATACAGGACAGATTGAAATTCAGCTTCCGTCTAGTGAAAAGCAGATAGACAACGATGTTACCATTCAGAATAAACTGCGCAGGCATTTTAATGATTTTACTGATGTTATATTCAGCTTTGGTCAGGGAAGACGCCAGCAGATGACGGGAAGCGACATTGATATTGTTGTCCGCAGCCAGAGCCTTGCTAAAGCAATGGATGTTGCAAATCAGATAAATGAAGTAATGTCTTCTATGAAAGAAATCGGTGAAAGCGAAGTTGATACGGAAGAAGGCCTGCCGCAGGTTCAGATTGAAGTTGACCGGCGCCGTGCCTACAATTTTGGCGTAAACATAAATACTGTTGCTAACGAAATTAAGGCATGCATAGAAGGTGCTGATGCCACTACATTCCGTGAAAACGGAAATGACTATACCGTTTATGTAATGCTCAGGGATGAAGATAAACAGCAGGTAATAGACCTGGAACAGATTTATGTAAGCGGGACTAAAGGCCTGGTTGCACTTTCCAATATTGCCAGTGTAAACAAAGGTCTTGGACCTGTTACAATCAGGCATGAAAACAGAAACCGCCTTGTTCATGTTAAGGCAAATATCCTTAATGATGAAAATGCCAATATTATAGAAAAACGCATTAAGGAAAATTGTGCTGCAAGCTTTATTATTCCGGAAGGTGTCAGCGTTACTTATGAAGGCAGCTGGAAGGAAATGGCAGAGCAGGGCAGGGTTTATGGAAAAATAATCCTTATGGCAATTATTCTTGTCTTCGGCGTAATGGCTGCAACTTACGAAAGTTTTAAGGCACCTGTAATAAATATCTTTACCATTCCTTTTTTAATAATCGGCGTTGTATTTATTTATAAGATTACAGGCCAGGCCTTTTCTTTAATGAGTGCAGTTGGATTAATAATGCTTGTAGGCATTGTCGTTAATAACGGAATTATTTTAGTTGACTATACTAATCTTTTGCGTGAGCGCGGAATGCCTATTCTGGATGCCTGTTATGAAGCAGGCGTAAGCAGGCTGCGTCCTGTTTTGATGACTACGCTTACAACAATTCTTGGCATGATTCCTATGTGCTTTGCTTCCAGCGGAAGTGCAGGCATGGTTCAGCCTATTGGTGTTGCGGTTGTGGGCGGGCTTTTCAGTTCAACATTTATTACGCTGTTTTTTATTCCCGTGCTTTATAGTTATATTATGAACGGCCGCAAAAAAGAAGATGAAGGTATTGTTGTATGATTAGACTTGAAATAATAGCAAATAAATCTGTTCAGGAAGATATTGAAAAATCCATGGAACGCAATATAGAAAATTTTTATTACACTGTGATTCCCCTTGCTTTTGGGCGCGGCAAAAAGAACAGAAAGCTTGGAACGGCAACCTGGCCTGAAACAAATTTTGCAATGATAAGTTATATAGAAGAAAAAGATTTTGAAACTGCAAAAAAGGTTATAGCCGCAGTTAAAGAAAAGTTCCCGGATGAAGGCATAAAAATGTTTGCCGTCCGGGCAGAAGTCTAATAGTTTTGCTGCTACAAAAAATAGATAAAACCTACATGAATTTGTTCATTTCCATCTTGCACAGCTGGTCGCAGATTTCGTTGTATTCAACGCCGGCATGGCCTTTTACCCACTTCCATTCAACGTCAAGCTGGTTAAAAAGCTGGTCAAGGACAATCCACAAATCCTGATTTAATACGGGTTTTTTTGCGGCAGTTTTCCATCCGTTTTTCTTCCAGTTTTTTATCCATGAAGTGATTCCGTTTTTAACATACTGACTGTCGCTGTAAATTTCTAAGTGCCTGTTTTTCCATCCTGCGTTTTTAACGACTGCATCAAGGGCATTTATGGCAGCACTTAATTCCATGCGGTTATTGGTTGTCTGTTTTTCTCCGCCTGAAAGTTTTGTAATGCTGGTGCCGTCTATGATGACTGTTCCCCATCCCCCAGGGCCAGGATTTCCGGAACATCCGCCGTCTGTATAAATAATTAAGTTTTCCATAACCAAAGTATAGTATATTTTTAGTTATCTGTGCCATTTATTTTTATGATGGCAGTGGAATTTATAATCAGAATTTATTTTGAATTTAATTGACAAATTGCATTGTATGTAATATATTCATAATTGTAATGATTACAAAAAATAATTATTACAAGACAGGTTGTAATTATTGAAAACTTTGTTTCTATAAATTATAATCTTGTGCAGAGATTCTTGCCGCAGATTCTTGGCGGCTAAAAAATACAAAGAGGTTTATACTATGGAAATGAGACCAGAATGGGAAGGATTTAATCCTGATGGTTTATGGACAAGCGAAATAAACGTTCGCGACTTTATTCAGGCCAACTATACAGAATATAGTGGCGATGAATCATTCTTGGCAGGTCCAACCGCTGCTACAAACAAATTGTTTGATGAACTCCAGAAATTGCAGAAAGCAGAACACAACAAGAAGTGTGTTGGTCTTGATGGTAAGGAACGCTCAGGTGTTCTTGATCTCGATACAGATGTTGTAACAGGCCTTACTTCTCATCCGGCAGGATACATTTGTCCTGAAGGAAAAGACCTTGAACAGGTTGTTGGTCTTCAGACAGACAAGCCATTAAAGAGAGCATTCATGCCTTTTGGTGGAATCCGTATGGCTGAACAGGCTACAAACATGTACGGTTACAAGTCTAACGAAGAACTTCACAAGATTTTTACTGTATATCACAAAACACACTCAGACGCTGTATTTGATGTATATACTCCGGAAATCCGTGCAGTCCGCAACTCTCACATCCTTACTGGTTTGCCTGATACATACGGACGTGGACGTATCGTTGGTGACTACCGCCGTGTTGCTCTTTATGGTATTGACTACCTTATTGAACAGAAGGAACAGGACAAGCTTAACTGCGGTTACGGAACAATGTCAGAAGACATCATCCGTCTCCGTGAAGAAATTTCTGAACAGATTAAAGCCCTTAAGGGAATCAAGGCAATGGCTGCCCTTTATGGTTTTGATATTTCTAAACCGGCTACAAATGCAAAAGAAGCATTCCAGTGGCTCTACTTCGGCTACCTTGCAGCAATCAAGACACAGAACGGTGCTGCCATGTCTGTTGGCCGTATTTCTACATTCCTTGACATTTACATTGAACGTGATATTAAGAAAGGAATCCTTACAGAAGAAAAGGCACAGGAACTTGTTGACCATATCGTTATGAAGTTCCGCATGGTTCGCTTTGCACGTATTGAAAGCTACAACCAGCTCTTCTCTGGTGACCCGATCTGGGCTACACTTGAAGTTGCAGGTCTTGGACAGGACGGACGTGACATGGTTACAAAGAACGACTTCCGCTTCCTCCATACACTTGAAAACATGGGACCATCTCCGGAACCAAACATCACAGTTCTTTATTCTAAGAGATTGTCAGAAAAATTCCGCCGCTATGCAGCAAAGATTTCTATCAATACATCTTCTATCCAGTATGAAAACGATGATGTAATGCGCCCAATCTGGGGTGATGACTATTCAATCTGCTGCTGTGTTTCTGCAACACAGACAGGTAAGGAAATGCAGTTCTTCGGTGCTCGTGCTAACCTTGCAAAAGCCCTTCTTTACGCCATCAACGGTGGACGTGATGAAAAAGGCGGTCTTGCTGAAGGTAAACAGGTTGGTCCGGAAACCGCTCCAATTACAGCAGATGTTCTTGATGCTTCTAACTATGACGAAGTTATCCGCAAGTACAAGATAATGCTTGAATGGCTTGCTGACATCTATGTAAACTCACTTAACATTATTCACTACATGCACGATAAGTACTACTACGAAGCAGCTGAACTTGCTCTTGAAGACACAGATCTTAAGAGAACATTTGCAACTGGTATTGCAGGTTTCAGCCACGTTGTAGATTCACTTTGTGCCATCAAGTATGCAAAAGTTAAGGTTATCCGTGGTGATGTAGAAGTTAAGGTAAAGGATAAGAAGACTGGTGAAGTAAAGGTTGTAGACGTTGCCAAGAACCAGGCTATCGACTACGTTGTAGAAGGCGACTTCCCACGCTATGGTCAGGATGATGATCGTGCAGACGAAATCGCTGTATGGCTCCTCAAGACATTCATGGGAATGATCAAAAAGCATCCTACATACCGCAACGCAGAACCAACAACATCTATCCTTACAATTACTTCAAACGTTGTTTACGGTAAGGCTACAGGTGCTCTTCCAGACGGACGTAAGGCTCACGAACCATTCTCTCCTGGAGCTAACCCGTCTTACGGTGCAGAAACAAAGGGTCTTGTTAAGTCTCTTAACTCTGTTGCTAAAGTTCCATACAAGTATGCACTTGATGGTATTTCTAACACACAGACAATTAACCCTTCTGCTCTTGGACACGACGAAGATGAACGCATTACAAACCTTGTAAGCGTAATGGACGGATACTTCTCTAAGGGTGCACACCACCTTAACGTTAACGTATTCGGTGTTGAAAAGCTTAAGGACTGTCAGGCACATCCAGACAAGCCTGAATATGCAAACTTCACAGTTCGCGTTTCTGGTTATGCAGTTCGCTTCATCAACCTTACAAAGGAACAGCAGGACGACGTTATTGCACGTACTTGCCACGCATCACTCTAATAAAGTGGTTCGGTTTTACAGCGGGTTTTCAAAAAGAAAGTCCGCTGCAGCTTTGTAAATTAACTTAAAGCTTAAAGCCCTGGCTTTTGATTCGTCATTAACCAGGGCTTTTTAATGGAGGTCTTTTTTATGGGTAAGGTATTCCAGATTGAATCTTTTGGCAGTGTTGACGGACCTGGAGTTCGTTTTATTATATTTTTTTCAGGTTGTCCTTTGCGCTGTAAATATTGTCACAATCCTGATTCCTGGAATTTAGCCGATGGAAAAGAATATACAGCGGATCAGCTTTTAGACGAAGCCGAAAGCTGCAGAAGTTACTGGGGTAAAAAAGGCGGCATTACAGTTTCCGGCGGAGAACCTTTATTTCAGCTTGATTTTTTGCTTGAGCTTTTTACAAAGGCAAAAGCACGCAACATTAATACATGTATTGATACAAGTGGTGCTCCATTTAGAAAAGACGGTGAATGGTTTGAAAAGTTTAAAAAGCTTATGGATGTTACCGATACGCTTTTAATGGATATTAAGCACATTAACGAAGAAGAACACATAAAGCTTACAGGACAAAGCGGAAAAAATATTCGTCAAATGTTTGCATACTTAGACGAAATTAAAAAGCCGATATGGATTCGCCATGTTCTAGTTCCTGGAATTACGGACAAGGAAGAATATTTAGTTGAAACAAGGGATTTTATCCGTACTCTTTCAAATGTTAAGCGTGTTGAAATTCTTCCATACCATGGACTTGGTGCAATTAAATATAAGGATCTTGGCATTGACTATCCTCTTAAAGATTTGGAAAGCCCAACAGAAGAAAGTGTAAAAAAAGCAAGGGAAATTCTTGAATGTGCCAAATACAATGAATGGCGCGACTAGGGCGACTGGAAATCTATTCAGCATATGAACGAAAAAGATGAAATTGCCAGGGAAGTTCTTCCATTTATAGAAGATCTTTTCCCTGGCGTAAGTATTTCAAATGTAATTCTTGTAGTAAAATATCTTACGGTTGCTTTAGTTTCTGCTATTGGAATTTTCATACTTTTTTATGCAGTTGCAAGGATTTTTGTCCGGCATAATTCTGAACGGTATATAAAAAATTTAGAAGCACTTTTAAGCATTGATAATCTTAATGCTGATGAAGAGAAAAAAAAACAGCTGAAAAACCTGATTCTTCAATGTGTAATTCTTGGTACAAAAATTGATTTTCATACTAACAGAAAAAATAATTCTAAAATTGTAAGCCAGATAGTCTGGAAAATGTGCAGGAAAACTGGAATAGAAGTTGAAACAGCTATTTTATATACCTGTGCTTCCATGATTTATGATGCTGGTTTTCTTGATGTAAATTCTTCTTACTTTCATACTGAAGTTTTGTCTGCAAAGGAAAAGAAACTTTTGCGTTCTCATATTATGGGAAGTTATGAACACCTGCTTTTTATTCCTGAAGAAATCCGGAATATTTTTTTTAATGCTGCCATGTTTCATCATGAAAATTATAATGGCACCGGTTATCCGGAAGGCCTTTCAAAAAATGATATTCCGGAAGTTGCACAGATGATTCGTGTTGCAGAATCTTATGTTTCCCTTATCAGCAGGCGTTCCTACAGACTGGGCTTTTCAAAAGAAGAAGCGGTTAATAAACTTATAAAAAATTCTGCTTTCTATAATCCTGAATTTTTATCCCTCATTAATAAAATTGTATGATTTATTTTTTCTGCAAAATAGAATATCATAAGTTTTATGAATGCAGAAATCAAAGAAAAACTTTTAAATCGTTTTATAAAATATGTAAAAACTTACAGCCAGAGCGACAGCGTAAAAGCTGATGAAGGCATTATGCCAAGCACACCACAGCAGTTTGAAATGGCAAAAATTTTGTGTGCAGAACTCAAATCCCTTGGTTTACAGAATGTGCAGACAACGGAATATTGCTATACCTATGGCTTTTTGCCGGCAAACAATGGCAGTGAAAAAACTATTTGCCTTCTTGCTCATATTGATACTGTTGATGAAGTAAGCGGCCTGAATGTTAATCCGCAGGTTTCAGAAGAAAATGGTGATACAATTATCCGCACTGATGGCAGTACTTTGCTTGGAGCTGATGATAAAGCCGGTGTTGCAGAAATAATGACTGTCTTAGAGTATTTTGTTGAACATCCTGATGTAAAACATTGTGGCATAGAGGTTATTTTCAGCCCCGATGAAGAAACAGGACACGGTATGGATAAAGTTCCCCTTGAATTAATAAAGTCAAAATGTGCATATACAGTAGACGGCGGTTCTATGGGAGAACTTGAAGTTGAATGTTTTAATGCATGGAAATCAGAAATTGAATTTACCGGCGTTGCATGCCATACAGGAACTGCCCGTGGTGTAATGGTAAATGCCATAAGCATGGCTGCAGCGTTTTTAAATAATCTTCCTCATGGGGAACGTCCTGAAACTACAGACGGATATCAGGGGTTTTATGCTCCCATGAGTGTTGAAGGTTCCATTGAAAAGTCAAAGGTTGTTCTTTTTTTGCGTGACTTTGATTTAAAGGAAATGGAAAACCGCCGTAATTTAGTTGAAGTGATTGCAAGAAGCACTGCCGCATCTTTTGGCGGAATGGCAAAGGTAGTTCATACTCGGCAGTATTTGAATATGAAAAGCAAAATGGATGAAGCTCCTGATGTTGTTTCAAATCTTGTTAAAGCATACAAAGCAGCTGGCATAGAACCAAAGTTTGTGCCAATACGCGGTGGAACTGACGGAAGTCGCCTTACAGAAATGGGAATCCCGACGCCAAATATTTTTACAGGCGGACATAATTTCCATAGCCGTGAAGAGTGGGCAAGCCTGAATGAAATGTCCATGGCAACTTCGGTTTTAATTAATCTTGCAAAAATTTAGAAAGATATTAAAGTTTAACACCCTTTTATATAAAAAAAAATTTTGGTAAAATAGAGGAATATCCGATTATTATCGGACATTCCTTTTTTTATCGGGGTCTTAAATGATTAAAATTCAGAAATCATCAGAAATAGAAAGTTCATTTTTTTGCGGAAGGAATTTTGGTTCTTCCATTGATGTTGTTCGTGATGTTTTAAATGATGTGCGTGCAAATGGAGACGCCGCCGTAAAAAAATATTCTGCACAGTTTGATGTTGCTTCTCCTTCAGCTCTTGAAATTCCACAGGAAGAATTAAAGGCTGCAGCTGAAAAAATGCAGAAAGAAAACCAGAAACTATATGATGCCCTTTGCTATAGCCGGGACCTTGCTCTTCGTTTTGCCAGAAAGCAGCGTGAATCTTTTGATGATTTTGAAGTTGAACTTGAGCCTGGACTTTGGACTGGACAAAAAAACATTGCTGTAGAACGTGCCGGTGTTTATGTTCCTGCCGGAAGATTCCCTTTAGTTTCAACAATGGTAATGACTGTAACTCCTGCCGTTGCTGCAGGGGTAAAGGAAATTATTCTTTGCACTCCGCCTAGAAAACATCCGTCCGGAATGGACAAACCTTATGCCGATGAAAATATTATGGCAGCGGCATATATTTGCGGCGTTTCTAAAGCTTTTGCATGCGGCGGGTCACAGGCTATTGCGGCTCTTGCTTTTGGAACAGAATCAATTCCTGCTGTTGACGTAATTGTCGGGCCAGGCAATAAATTTGTTGCAGAAGCAAAGAAACTTGTGTATGGAACTGTCGGCATAGATATGATTGCCGGTCCTACAGAAGTTTTTGTAATTGCAGATAATAGTGCAAATCCTGCATGGGTTGCAGCAGATCTTCTTGCTCAGGCAGAACACGATGTTGTTGCACAACCGGTTCTTGCAGTTACAGATGAAGGTCTTGCAAAAAAGGTTTCGGAAGAAATTGAAAAGCAGCTTGAAACTCTGGAAACAGCAAAGGTTGCCCGTCAGAGCATTGATAATTGCGGAAGAATTATTGTATGCAGTTCACTTGAAGAAGCTGCAGAACTTGCAAATAAAAAAGCACCGGAACATCTGGAACTTGCCATGGATGCAGGGGAAGAAAGAAGTAAGATTGTAAAAATGGTTCATAACTATGGTTCACTTTTTATCGGCCATGGTTCAGCAGAAGTTTTTGGCGATTATGCTGCAGGATTGAATCACACGTTGCCGACAAGCGGAAGTGCAAGATTTACAGGCGGACTTAGCGTTCGTGTTTTCCTTAAAACCGTTACAACTTTAAGAACGGAAGAAGGAAAAGAAGGTCCTGTAAATTCTGCTAAGGCAGCCGGAATCCTTGGTGATGCAGAAGGTCTTGCCGGACACGCAAAGGCTGCAAGAATCAGACTTTAATTAAATAAGGAAAACAAAATGCGAATTACAAAACTTGGTGAAGATATTCTCAGACAGAAATGTGAAGCCGTTAAACCAGAAGAAATTAATGATGAGTTTCGTGCAACTTTAAACGAAATGTTTCAGACTATGGAAAGTGCCAACGGAGTAGGGCTTGCTGCGCCTCAGGTTGGCATTGCAAAGCGTTTTTTTGTTCTTCAGGCTGATGACGAAGTAAAGAGGGTTTTCATTAATCCTGAAATTACTAAAACTTCGGCAGAAACTTCAAGTTATGAAGAAGGCTGTCTTTCTTTGCCTGGTTTTTATGAAGAAATTGTCCGTCCTGTAAAAGTTTCTGTAAGTGCTTTGGATGAAAACGGAAAACATTTTGTAATCAACGATGCAGACGGGCTTCTGGCAAGAATTATTCAGCATGAAAATGATCATCTTGACGGCATTCTTTATATTGATCGTGGCGATGAAGCATACAAGCAGGAAGTTATTGAATCCATGAAGCGCAAGGCAGAGCGTGCTGCAAAAAAAGCTGCTGCAAAAGAAGCAAAGCAGCGCAGCATAGAAGCTAAGATTGCAGCAAAGGCTGCCAGAAAAAATAAATAAAAAAGGTAATGTTAATAGATGCTTAGAGTAGTTTATGGGGGAAGTCCGCAGGTTGCGGCAACAATTCTTGAACTTCTTTTGCGTGACAGCGAAATGTCCAAAGCAACACCAGATGAGCAGTATGAAATTGTTGGTGTTCTTACAAATCCTCCTTCAACAAGGGGAAGGCATTCTGAACTGGTCCCAACTGAAGTTGAACAGTATGCACGCACATGGAACGAAGCAAGAGGTGCAGATATAAAGATATTAAGCCCGGAACATGTGCTTGCACCGGAGCGGGAGATTCTTGCAGAATTAAAGCCTGATATTTTTATTTGCTTTGCTTATGGTCATATCCTTGGACCAAAGTTTTTTTCACTTTTTAAATTCGGCGGGATTAATATTCATCCATCAATACTTCCCAAATACAGGGGTGCAACTCCAATTAATGAATGTATTTTAAATATGGATGAAGAAACAGGCTGCTCAATTCAGACTATGGCTTTGGGCATGGATGAAGGTGATATAATTTCCTGCCACAGATACAGGCTTACGGGTAATGAAAATGCAGAATATCTTTTGCGCCAGTGTTCAGTTTATGGTACTGCCATGTTCACCCAGTATTTAAGGCAAATTTCAAGAACAGGAATTCTGCCGCCTGCAACACCTCAGACAGGGGAACCTTCTTATTGCACGAAAATAAAAAAAGAAGACGGCAAAATTGACTGGAAACTTTCTGCAGAAAAAATTGATGCCATGATAAGGGCTTATACTCCATGGCCCGGATGTTTTACAACTGCAAATGGTGTTCAGCTTAGGATTTTAAAAGGCAGGGCCGCTTCAAAAATAGCAGCACAGGATCCTGCGATTGCAAAGAATACTTCTGCTGTTCCGGGCACTGTTCTGGATTATAATAAGCAGCGGGGAATTTTAATTCAGACTGGAAACGGAGTTTTAATTACAACTGAACTTCAATGGCAGTCTAAAAAAGCAATGGATTATAAATCATTTATGAATGGTGCAAGGAATTTTATAGGTACAGTTCTTGAATAGGATGGAATATGGGTATAAAAAATATTTTTGATAAAGCAAAGCTTAACTTTTCTGATTTTACTGAAAATTATGTGAAAGGCGGAAAAACTTCGGTTATTACAGCCATTGTTTCTTTAGTGATTACTTTTGTTATCTGCATTGCTGTTTTTTTTGCTTCAGTTCAAGGTGCAGAAAAGGTTTTAGTGCCTGATGTTACCGGTCAGACTTTAACAGAGGCACTTTTAAAAATGCAGGCTAAGGAACTTTATCCAAAAATCCAGCTTAAATATTCTGATGTTTCTGGAGATAAGGGAACTGTTCTTGAACAGAATCCAAAACCAGGTGCAATCGTAAAAGCTTACCGCCGCATTACCTTAACTGTAAGTCGTGGAATTGCCATTGATAATATTGAAGACTATGTTGGAAAAAATGCAGATGATGTTAAAAGTTCCCTTGATTTGCTTTTCAGCGGAGAATCTTCTCTTGTAGAAGTTGCACCTTTTGTTTATGTAAAAAATGAAAATGCACCAGGAACAATTATTGCTCAATATCCGGAAGCAGGAACACCTTTTGCAGAAAAGACAAAACTTCAGTTTGTTGTAAGCAGTGGAACTGAATCAGAAAAAATTGAAATGCCGGAACTTGAAGGTTTAAATATTGAACAGCTTCTTTCGGTGATGGCAGAAAACAAAATTGTTCTTGATATAGACCTTAAAGAAAATGAAAACGCATCAGCAGCCGGCAAAGTTATTGAAGCAGAAAAAACGGCAGATGAAGTTGATTCCTACACAAGAGTTAAGGTTGTTCTTGAAGTTAAACCTCGGCAGGAAAAGGATGAAGTTATTCAGGGAGTATTTTTCTGCAAGCTTACAGACTTTCCTTTCCCTGTTCCTTTTACACTTACGGCAAAAGATTCTGAAGGAAAAACTAAGGTTTTGATTTCTGGAAATCATCCTGGAAAAGATTTTACAGCTCCCTATAGCGCAAAGAAAAATACAACAATTGTGCTGAATGTTCTTGGAGAAGATAGGGCAAAAATAATTGTTGAATAATTTGAAAAGCAAATGAAATTTTAAATTGAAAAAAAGGCTGTCTGAAAACAATCGTCATGCCGAATTTAGTTCGGCATCTGCACTGGATATGGCGTAGGGATTCCGGATCAAGTCCGGAATGACACTATGAATTATACTTTTTAGACAGCCATTTTTATTTTACTTAATATCAAGACGTTTTAAATAAAAAAAAGTTTTAAATAAATTCCTGCCGTATTAATATAGTGGTTTGAATTATTTTCATGATCCATAAAATTTTTCATATACAGAAAGTCATCATAAAGTCCCACAGACAGGGAAGGTTTGATTTTATATTCAAAGGCAGCTTTTCCACCAAGCATTAATGAATGGGAATAATCTGAATCGTTTACTTTTGAACCATGATATTCAGTCATATAAGAAGCCCGCTGATTAATTATAAAACGTGCCTTCTTATATAATTCAATTTTCAGTTCACTTTTTGCTAAAAATCCGTAGCCAAGATTATAAAAACGGGGAGGTGAATCATAATCGCCTTGTAATGAACGTTTTTCATATATAGGGAAAAAACCGCGGGCTCCCATAAATATTCCGTCGCTTAAAACTGAAAATTTTATTTCAGTATTTTCTCCAGCTTCAATGGATGTCATATATTTTATTCCAGCTGCTGCATCAGAATAAGGAACGTCACTGTCATACATGCCATCATACAAAAGATTTATTCCGATAGTTCCGTTGCTTTCACCGATATAGATTCCCCTTGAAAAAAGATATCCATCAGAAGAAAATGCAACTCTGTAGCCTTCAGAAGAAATATCAGCATTTACATCTAAAATAAAAGAATCGTACGCTTTTTTACTGTCATGTCCGTATTGTTCGCCATAAACAATATTAAGGCCAAGACCACCGCTTAAAGATGATGTAGTGTCTTTGGAATCATCTGCAAATTTTATCTGTCCATTTTCATAGCCACTGTGGGAAGATACGGACATTTCTTCTATGTGGGCGTCTTCAGTATAAATACGTTCTCTTGCAAAATAAGAGAAACCATCCATAGGACTTATAAGATATGACAGAACCGGGTATTTTGGATGTGCTTCCAGAAAAAGCCTGTGCATGACTTCGCCAAATATTGCACCACCATAAGGAGTAGTTATAATGTCATTTACTGAAGGATCATCAATTTCGCCAAATTCCTCCCATGTTAAGGAACCGAAGGCTGCAATTAAAAAAGACTCAGAAAAACTTAATCCGTTTGAACGTCCTGCATTAAAATAAAGGGAACCCTGGTACGGATGCCCGATCTGGTTTGTGGCATAATCATCTATATCCCACCACCATTTTGCCGTCAGATTGTCTTTAAAAGAAGAAAAATCCACATCTGCATAGTCTTTACCCAGCATGTATTTGTCGGCAAGGTTAAAAAGAACATTTACGGCAAAGGTTTCTCCTATTGCAATCTGGACATCTTTTCCTTTGCTTTGACTTTCATTGTCTGAAACAGTCTGACAAAATAGATTGAAAATACAAATATTTAAAAACAAAGTTAGTAACAGTTTTTTCATAAATCAAGCGCAATATAAATATTTTTTTAATAACCCCAATGCCGAATTTGGCCGGCATTGGAGCATTTAGATTTTATATATTAAAACTTTTAACGCTTTTGTTAAACTTTTATAAAAAAAAATTATATTAAATGACTGTTGAATGAAGGCTTACTTCGCCACTGCTTAAATTTTTTATTGAGCCATCTGAAAGCTGAACTATAAGCTCTGCCTTATCAGAAATGCCTTTAACTGTGGCCGTATATGAATTTTTTTCATCTCCAATAACTGGTATAACAGTCACAGTTTTGCCAGTCAGAATAGAACGGCTTTTGTATTCTTCAATAATATTTTCATTTGTCTCAAATATTTTTTTGATTTCTTTGTAACATGAAGCAAGAAATTCTACACGGTTCACAGTTTCTTTACCGGCAGGAATTGCATCAAGTATCCCACCAGCCTTATTTTTTAATTCATCATCAAAAGAACCATTTGTGCGTAAGTTAATGCCGATTCCAATAACACAGGCATCTATGCGGTTTTCCTTTGCATTGACAATTCCTTCTGTCAGGATTCCACAGACTTTTTTCCCTTTATAATAAACATCATTGACCCATTTTATTTTGCAGCTGATGCCAAAAGACTTTTCAATTGCACGGCAAATTCCTGTGCATGCAGAAACAGTAACAAGGGCAGGGTCTGTAATACCTCCTTCCTTAACATAGGCAATGGAAAAATAAATTCCGCTTAAAACCGGTGAGACAAAGGTTCGTCCAAGCCTGCCACGACCTTTAGTCTGGCTTTCTGATGCCTTAAGTGAAAAATTAAATTCTTTTCCATTTTCTGTAATTGTTCCGTTTGGGTTAATAAGCGGACATAATTCATTTGCTTTTTCTATTAAGAAAGTGTTTGTACTATTAATAGAGTTTACAAGAGAAATTTTATTGCAAAGTTCTTCTGCTTCTTTTGCAGAAAAGTTTTTTAGAAAAAGTTTATCAGAAAAAATATCAATCAATTGTTTTTCCCAAGAATATAGAAATCTTCTATCTGGCTGCAAAAGCAGATTCCGCTGCCTGGTTCAGAAAGGCATGGCAATTGTTTTATTGCATTTATTACAGCATCCATTTTTCCTTCTGAAACAACAATCTGAAGCATTTCTTTTTCAGGAACAATATGAACTCCGAAAAATTTTTCATCATCCGCTTTTGCTGTTCCCCTTGCGTTAAGAACAGTTCCGCCGCCTGCACCAGCATTTCTTGCTGCTTCCATTGCATCGTCTGCAAATCCTTTATTTAATATTACTGTAATAAGCTGGTATTTTGTATTTCCATTCATAACTGGTTTGTCTCCTGTAATATTTCCAACTTTCAACAGTTGGCCTGCATTTGTTGAATAAGCTACACCAAAATATTTTTTTTCGTTAGCAACTGAATCTACAATTGAAGAAATAATTGAAGGGCATTTTTCTGATTCCGTAAGAATAATTACAATGTCAAGGCTTGTTTCTCCCAATCCAAGAAAGCCAAGAAGTTTATTTGCACTTATTCCTCGTCCTGTAAGAACAGTTCCGCCAAAGGAACCTGATTTTTGAGCAGATTCAGAAATTATATTACTCTTGTTATGGGGAACAATTACTGTAATTAATTTGTGTGAACTCAATCTGCCACCTCCTTTGTTTTGATTTTATAAATAATTCCAAGAATTTGGATTGCAATAAGCGGTGTCATGGCAACTAAAGCAATTACTCCAAATGCACTGGAACTAGAAGATGAATAACTTGAAGCACAGCCAAGTGTAAATGAAAGTATAAAAGTGCTGGTCATAGGTCCGGATGCAACTCCACCAGAATCAAAGGCAATGCCTGTAAAAAGTGGGGGACAGAAAAAAGTCAAAATAAGGGCAAGAGCATACCCTGGAATTAAGATATACCATATGCTGAATCCATAAATAATTTTAAGAATGCTTAAACCAATGGAAAAAGCAACTCCTAAAGAAAGTGATGTGAGCATAATTCTTCTCTTTATATTTCCGCCGCTAGCTTCTTCTACCTGCTCTGTTAAAACCCAGACTGCAGGTTCTGCACAAACCGTTATTGCACCAAAAATAAAAGCCAGAATAATTATTATAAAAGTCCAGATCCCACCTTTGCTTATCGAAAGAAAACCAAGATATTCTCCAACTTTTTGACCTGCAGGCATAAAACCGCCTTCCGCACCTAAAAGAAAAAGGACAAGGCCGATAAAGCAATAAACAACACCACTGAACATTTTCCTTAATTGAACTGGTGGCATTTTTAATAAAAAAATCTGAAAACATATAAACATTATAAGAAGCGGAAATAGTGATTTAAAAACATCTGAAAAAACTTCAGGAAAAAGTGTTGCATAAATCCGCATCCCTTCCGGAAGATTTTCTGCTGATTCAATAGTTGTTGCAGTTAAACTTTCATCGTGTGCAAAAAAATAATTCAGTATAATTCCATACAGACAGACTGCAGCAATAGGACCGATGCTTGCAATTCCCGTTAAACCAAACTGACTGTCATTATCCCTGCTGTTTTTTCCGGCTCGGACAGAAGCAACACCCATTCCAAGAGCCATAATAAATGGAACTGTCATTGGGCCTGTTGTGGCGCCACCTGCATCAAAAGCTGCACCCTGTAAATAGTCAGGACAAAAGTATGCAAGGGCAAACAGAAAAAGATATGATATAATCAATACTCGCCTTAGCTTAAGTGAAAGAACTGTTCTGCAAAGGCCAAGAGTAACAAAAAAACCAACACCAAGGGCAATCATAATTACCAAAGTCCATTTGTTTACATTGGCAGAAAGATTTCCAATCTGACCAGCAAGAACCTGAACGTCTGGTTCAGCAATGGTAATCATAAATCCAATTAAAAAAGAAACAGATAAAAGCAGTTTAAGATTTTTTTTAGAAGTAAGGGCGGCACCGCTTCGTTCACCAATAGGAATAATTCCTATGTCAATGCCAATTAAAAAAAGTGTAAGACCTGCAATTACCATCAGACCACCGGTCAAAAACCTTGCAATCAGGCCTGGCGTAAAAGGAACTGCCGTGAAAGCAAGAATTAAGACAAGTGCCATAATCGGTGCAACAGAGCACAAGGTTTCTTTTGACTTTTTTAAAATGTTCAATACTAGAATCCTCCATCAAAATTTGTATCTATATCTTCTATTTCAGTTTCCTCTTCCTTTAAAAGGAATCCCGCTTCAAGCATTTTTGTAGTGCAGAAAGCATAGTGTTCAATAAGATGTTTATGGTTCTTTTTTGCAAAATCCAGTTCACATTTTTTTACAGCGGCTTCTTGAATTTTAAATTCTTCTGCAAGCCCAGATAATCCGACTGTGCGTGAAGTACTTTTTAAAGAATGAAGAATTTGTCTGTAATTTTCCCATTCACATTCTGCAAAGAACTTTTTAAGTTCTTCTGTATGATTGTTTGTGCAGTATTCACTTATGATTTCTATACAGAATTCTTCACTTTCATCGCAATAGCTTAAGGCTGTTTCGTAGTCAAATTCCGGTAATGTATTTTTAAGACGTGAAATCTTTTCTCCGCAAGGAATGTCTTCATTTCCTGTTTTAAGATAAACTTTTTGTTGCGGAAGATAACGTATAAGTGTTTTTTCTAGATTAATTCCATCAATTGGCTTTGAAACATAATCTTTAAATCCTGCACGAATATATTTTTCACGAACACCGGCAAGAGCATCTGCAGTAAGGACTATTACCGGGGTGTTGTTATTTGGAGTATCCATGCTTTTAAGTTTTTCCAGAGTCTGAATACCATCCATTTCCGGCATCATGTAGTCCATAAAAATAATATCGTAATGCTTTTCTTCACATTTTTCTAAAGCCGCTGCACCACTGTCTGCAAGGTCAATTTTCATTTTTGTTTCTTTCAAAAGATTTTCAAAAACAATCAGGTTAAGCTCTACATCATCAACTGCAAGAACATTAACATCCGGTGCTTCAAAACTCTGGTGGTAAATTTTAACTTCTTTTTCTTTTTGATTGCTCTTTGGAGAAACTTCACCAACCGGAACGTGATCATATATTTTTTGAGGAACAGTAAGAATGAATTCAGAACCTTTACCGTATTCGCTTTTTACTTCAATTTTACCGCCCATAAGGTCGCAAAGCTGTTTAGAAATGCTTAGACCCAGACCAGTTCCTTCTATATTTCTGTTTCTCTGTAAGTCAAAACGTTCAAATTTCTTGAACATTTTTGCCCGGTTTTCTTCTTTTATTCCAATACCTGTATCTTTAACAGAGAAAATAAGTTTAGCTTCATCACCATTGACAGAACCAAGAATAAAAAAGTCAACATTTCCTTTTTCTGTATATTTACAGGCATTAGTTAAAAAATTAATGAGAATCTGCCTTAAATGAGAGAAATCACCGATAAGACCCTGTGGAAGTTTTTCGTTGCAAAAAATAGATCCGCGTAACCCTTTTTTCTCCAGACGTTCAGCAACCATTCCATAACTGTTTAAAATTAAATCCTGAAGTTTGTATTCTTCTTCTTTAATTTCAAGTTTCCCTGATTCAATTTTTGAAAGATCAAGAACGTCATTTACAAGAGAAAGCAAGGCATTGCTTGAAGTCTGGACAGCCTGTGCATATTCTAAGATTTTTTTGTCTTTGCATTCACGCAAAATCATTTCGTTCATTCCAAGAATTGCATTAATTGGAGTTCGGATTTCATGAGACATATTTGACAAAAAATCTGATTTAGCATGGTTGGCATTTTCTGCTTTTATTTCAGAGTTTTTTAAATCCTCATTTGCTTTTTTTATTGTTTCAACGGCATGTTTATTTATCCTGTTCTGAAACTTTATAACGCCTCCAATAATTAAAGACGTAATCATTAAACTTTGAATAACGTCATTAAGCCTGTATGCAGAAGATACAAAATGTCTTACAAATTCAGGATGATAAAATTCAACTATATAACATCCTAAAACTGCAAGAAACTGAACGGCAACCATTATAAGAAAAGTCAGTTTTTCAAAAATAAGGAATGAATAAACAATGGCAAGTATAAACCACGAAGACATGCCTCCATTGATGCCACCACCGGCAAAATACATAACCGGAAAAATAATATCGCCCATTATTGTTACGCTGACTATGGATGCAAACTGAATTTTCCTTTTCCAGTTGGCAATATAAAAAAGAAGAGCTAAAAGAGCAAGCCCAAGAAAACAGAACGAAAGCTGAAAAAGAAGATTTTTATCTGAAATAGAAATCAGTATGGAAATAATTCCTCCGATAACTCCTGCCGGAATAATAATGTTAAAAAGAGTTAATTGCGGAGGATTTTCACTTGAGAAAAATCTATTTTTAATATCTTCTAAAGTAAATTTCATTTAAGACTCCAGATTATTTCTGAAAACATCTCTCAATGCTTCGGTTAATTCCTGTTTTAAGAAAGGTTTCACCAGATAATATTTTATCCCATTTTGCCTTGCACGGGCAATTGTTTCTTTATTTTTATCAGAGGACATGAAAATTACAGGAGTTTTATATTTCTGGTTTATTGTATCGAGTATTGTAAATCCGTCTGTGTCCGGTAAATAAACATCCAGAAGAATAAGGTCAAATTTAAATTCTTCAAGTGCCTTTAAGCAGTGTTCCCCGGATTTAACAGAAGTTATTTCTAGAGTTCTGTCATCTTCCAGCATAAATTCTACAAGTTTAACGGCAATTACATCATCGTCTACTATAAGGACTTTTTTGTGGGTATTTTCTTTTTGTCTCAGATTGAAGTCTTTGTCATCGTCGATTATGTCAATCATGACTTTTGCAATATCCGGATCAAATTGTTTTCCCATCTGGAATTCAATTTCTGAGCGGACAAAAAGCTGTGGAAATAAACTTCTGAAACTTCGGCTTGAAGTCATGGCATCGTAGGTATCGGCTACTGCAAGAATTCTTGCGAACTCTGGAATTGCTTTGCCTGCAAGCCCTTCCGGATAACCTGAACCATCAAAATGTTCATGATGATATTTTGTCGCTTCTTCAATTTTCCCGTCTTCTGAAATCCCACTGAGCATGGAAAATGAAAGAACAGGATGAAGTTTAAGACATTCATATTCCATGTCTGAAAGTTTGCCTTTTTTTGACATTATTTTATCTGGAATGCGGATTTTACCGATATCGTGTAAAAGTCCTGCGTAATAAATTTTATTCTGATACTCTTCATCTTTTCCCATGCGGCGAGCAATTTCTTTTGCATATTTGGCAACACGGTTTGAATGACCGCTGGTGTAGCTGTCTTTTGCTTCTATGGCATTGCTCAATGCAATAACGGAACGCTCCATTAGCCGTTCACTGTTTTGAATGCATTGTTCAGTTTTCTTTTTGTTGTCAATTTTTATTTTTCTGAAAATAATTATGCCCGATAAAATCAGGAGAATATTAAATACTAAAGAAGCAATTGTTAAATACATTTCTCTCAGCCTTACATTTTTAATTAAATTCCGGAAAGAAGGAATTTTTCTACTTCCGCAGGAGTTTCAAAAATCCAGTCTGCGCCGTATTCTTCAAGCTCCTGTCTGTTTCCAAATCCCCAGAGAATTCCTGCACATTTTAATCCTGTAGCATGTGCTCCAGTTACATCAAATTTTCTGTCCCCGATTAAAACGCACTCATCTTCTTTACCTGAAAGATTCTGCATTTCCAGAACATATTTTATCACATCTTCCTTCGTTACGCGACCTTTTTCATTAATGTCACTTCCACCAATAAAATCAAAAAGGGCAGCAAGTCCTTTCTTTTCAATAATTTTTTTTGTAAAGAATTCAGGTTTGCTTGTTGCCGTAAAAATCTTTTTTCCTGACTTTCGAAGATTTTCAATAAGCTGAACTATTCCGTCATAAATGTTTCCGTTATACATTCCTTCAACAGAATAATAGTCCCTGTAAATTTTTATTGCATTTTCAATTTCAGATTCTGGTAGTTTCATGATTTCACGGAAACTGTTCCGTAAAGGCGGCCCAATCATTTTTGAATATTCAGAACGGGGAAAATCAATTTTGTAATGCCGGACAACCTTGTCAAAGGAATCATAAATTCCCGGAGAAGTGTTCATGATTGTTCCGTCAAAATCAAATAAAATATTCTGAAACATTATTTAATCCTTAAAAATTCTTTGTATGCCTTGTATGCTTCTTCAATGTCAAAAACTGAAGTTATTTCCCATGGTGCATGCATGGAAAGAACTGCAACTCCTGCATCAAGAACATACATTCCGTATTTAGCAGCAAGGTATGCAATTGTTCCGCCGCCGCCCTGATCAACTTTTCCAAGTTCTGCAAGCTGATATTTTATGTTTGCTTTGTCCAATGCATTTCTGAGCATGGCAATAAATTCTGGGCTTGCATCACTTGCTCCTGATTTTCCACGGCTGCCGGTGTATTTATTGAATACGATTCCACCGCCAAGGAAAGAAGAATTCTTTTTGTCGTATAATCCGACATTCATTGGATCAAAGGCAGAATTAACATCGCTTGAAAGCATATAGCTGTTGTTTAAACATCTTCTTAAAGTCAGATCACTGTAGTTTCCAAGACGGGCTACAACTTCTGCAACAGCATTTTCCATAAAGTGACTTGCCATTCCTGTGGCTCCAACGCTGCCGATTTCTTCTTTATCTACGCAAATGCAGCATAAAGTCTTTCCTGTGGTTTCTGAATCAAGAATTGCCTGCACTGAAGTGTAAGCGCATGAACGGTCATCCTGTCCATATGCAAGAATAAGGCTTTTGTCAAATCCAAGATAACGTGGCTCTCCTGCAGGAACTACTTCAAGTTCTGCAGAATTAAAATCTTTTTCTTCTATTCCATATTTATCTTTCAGGATTTTAAGGATGTTCTTTTTTGCACTTTCTTTATCTTTGTTTTTTTCATCTTTTTCTGAATCTTCATCCATATCTGGCAAACCGCTTCCGCAAATAATATCCAGACTTTCACCGGGAATAAATTCCCTTGCATTTTCTTCCATTTGTTTCTGTGCAAGGTGTGGCAGAATATCGCTTATGCAAAAAACCGGGTCTTCTATATTTTCTCCGATGCTGATGTTTACTGTTGTTCCGTTTTTCAGGCAGACAACACCATGAAGGGCAAGGGGAATTGTAACCCACTGATATTTTTTAATTCCGCCGTAATAGTGTGTATTCAGGTAAACAATAAAGTCGCTTTCATAAAGGGGATTCTGTTTAATATCCAGACGCGGTGAATCAATATGAGCACCAAGAATGTTCATTCCTTTTTCTATTGAATCTGAACCGATGTTAAAAAGTGCAATGGATTTGTTCCATTTAGAAACATAAACTTTGTCGCCGGCCTTTAGCTTTTCAACTGTGTCTATATTTTTGTATCCTTTTTCTTCTGCCAGACGGATTATTTCAGTTGTGCATTCCCGTTCTGTTTTTCCATTTTTCAGAAAGTTTTTGTAGTTTTCTGCAATATTCATTTTTTTCTCCTGCATATATTTCAATATTTTTTATTCAACAGATTTATTTTCAATAATATTAATTTCAATAAGCCAATTTTTTAAATCTTCATTCCAGTGAGTCTCTTTCATGAACCAGCCGTCTTTCATTCCAAATCCATGTCCGCCCTTTTCATAAATGGCAAATTTATGGGGAATGTTTTTTTCTGCAAGTGCTTTTTCCAGACGAACTGAATTTTCAAAAATTACGACCGGGTCATCACGGCATGCAAGTATGTATGTGGGAACCATATCATCAGGAATATTAAGTTCCATGGAATATTCATCCTTTAATTTCTGTGTATACTTCTGGTGGCCGAGAAGGCTTAGTCTTGACCATTTATGTGCAATGTCATCCTGCATTGTGACAACGGGATAAATTGGCATTACAAAATCCGGACGCAGCGAAACAGAAGTTTCAATTCCAAGTTTTGAAAGTTCATTTTTTGTTTTGCCGTAAACGCTGGCCATTGTGACTAAATGTCCCCCTGCAGAAAAACCTATGGCACCAATTTTATTTACATCGATATTATATTCTTCTGCATTTTCCCGGATAAATTTTATTGCCATCTGAATGTCTTCCAGCATGGCAGGGTGATGATGACAATTATAGGCAACCCTATACTGGAGAACAAAAGGAACAACATCAATGCTGCTGAACCATTTTGCCGTTGCAAAACCTTCGTGGGGTAAACCTAAATGGTGATAGCTTCCGCCAGGACAAATTACGACTGCTGCTTTTTTTTCTGATGCAGCCTGTTTTTCTTTTGGCGCAAAAAGAATTGTATCGCGGACGTTTACTTCCATGCCTTTTACGTCCTGCCACAGAAAAATTTTATTGTATTTTGATTTTTCGCCGCAAAAAGCAAGTGCGTAAACAGATATTAATATAGAACAAAACAGCGTAAATTTTTTCATTTCCATATATATTATCGGAAAAAAAAGGCTTGTACAAAACAGAAAAGAACAGTCATTTGCAAACCATTTGCCTAAGTTTAAGAAAAAAAATACAATTAAGGGAATGAAAAAAAAGCTGACTTTGTTTTTTTGTTTTTTAATAAGTTCTCTTATTTGTGCAAAAGCCGGCACAGGTACCCAGGGTAATCTGAAACTCGGGTCGCCCATTGATTTTGGTGTAGGAAAAACTTATCGTTCAGAATTTTCGCCATGGGGTGTTGCCGTTTCTTTTAATTTCAGGGAAATTTCTGCTGATGTGGTTTTTGATAACTGGTGGGTTTATAAAGAGTTTGCACCACATGTAAACTGGTTTTCCATCTGGGGAATGTCTTTTGGCGGTAAATTCAAAAATGTCTATTATGCAGAAACAGGTTCAAGACTTGGAATTGGGATGAATGCTTTTATTCTGAAAAAAAGAAATCTTGAACTTTACAACCAGATTGCATGGAATCCTACAATTGGCATTGATTACGACCACGATGATAAAAAATACTCATTCCGTTTTGAACCGGTCAATTTTCCATTTAATACAGGTGCAAGATTCTGGTTTTAATTTTTCATGCTATAATTTTTTAATCACATCTAAAACAAACTCCTGGCAGATTTGCCCGATGGTGCGGTCATATTCTTCTCCCGGGTGCTGTTCTGAATTTGAAATTATCCTTATTGTTAAAGCCGGAACATTAAATCTGTTTGCAATTTGAGTTGCTGCATAGCTTTCCATTTCTTCGCAGCTTGAACCGTAAGTTTTTACAAAATGATTTATGCGGTCAAGTTCCATATTCCAGTTGTTGCTGGAAGATGTTATGCCTTTAACAAGTTTGCCTTTTATGTATTCTGTATTCATGGCAGCTTCAACTAAAGAAGGTGAACTGTAAAGGCATGGAATTTTTTTACCGTCATTTTCAAAAGCGTCCCAGTCATTTATTTCCCATTCTTCAGGATGAATGCCCTGATTTTTCCCGTAGTGTTTGGTTTTGAGGGAAGAAACATTAACTAATTTTTCTCCTATTACGATATCGCCTTTGTGAAGTATTGGATCATGGCCGCCTGCAGTTCCCTGGCTTATAATGCAGTCCGGCTGGAATTTTAAAATGCCAATGGCAGTTGCGGCGGCGGAATTTTCCATGCCCGTAAAAGTTTTGCAGATAATGATTTTTTTATTGCCAAAGTTTCCTTCAAAAAAAGGGTAGCCGCCGGTTTCAGTCTTCTGAACATTTGAAAGTTGTGAAATTAAAAACTCAGTTTCAGCATCCATGGCACCAAAAATCAAAATTGAATTGTTCATACTTTGTCATTATAATAAAAAAAGTTTTTTATTGAAATCAAAATTCTAAAGGAACTTGTATAATGATTTTTTCAAATATTAAAATTCTTGATGAAAATTTTAACGTTCTTGAAAATATGTTTGTTCAGACAAAGGACGACAAAATTGCTTACGTTGGCAAAACCATGCCTGAAAAAAATTCTAACGATGAAGAAATTTACGATGGCAGCGGAAAGTTTTTAATGAATGGATTCTTTAATGCACATTGCCATGTTCCTATGACAATTTTGCGCGGTTATGGAGAAGGCCTTTCTTTGCAGGACTGGCTCTTTACTAAAATATTTCCATTTGAAGCAAAGCTAACTCCTGAAGATGTTTACTGGACAACAAAACTCGGTGCCATGGAACTTATTGCTTCCGGTTGTGCAAGCATAAGCGATATGTATTTTCATATTGAATCAGAAGCAAAGGCACTTGATGAATGCGGTTTAAAAGCAAATATCTGCAACGGTATAACTTCATTTAATCCTGAAGAAGATTTATCCGGCAATCGCGGATGGAATGAAACATGGGCATTTTCAGTTTCTGTAAAAAATGGGAAATTCAGCAGCCGCATAAAGGCAGATATGGGACTTCATGCTGAATACACAAATAATGAACGTGTAGCCAGGCTGATTGCTGACGGTGCTAAAAAATCTGGCCTTGGAATTCATGCTCATCTTTCTGAAACAGAAAAAGAAGTTGCAGAATGTAAGGAACGTCATGGAGGACAGACACCAGTTGAATTCATGAAGAATGCCGGAGTCCTGGAAAATCACGTGCAGTTTGCCCATTGTGTTTATGTAACAGAAAAAGACGAAGAGCTTTTAAAGAATGCAGGTGCTTTTTTAATTCATAATCCTTCAAGTAATTTAAAGCTTGGAAGCGGTGTTGCTCCAGTTAAACGATGGATTCAAAAAGGATTAAATGTCTGTATTGGAACAGACGGAGCTTCAAGCAATAATAACTTAGACATGATGGAAGAAATTCATATTGCTGCTCTTCTTTGCCGTGGTGCCGCAAAAGATGCCAATGCTGTTTCTGTTAAAGACATTATAAAAATGGCAACGATAAACGGTGCTCTTGCCCAGGAAAGAAAAGACTGCGGCCTTTTAAAAGCTGGAAATAAAGCGGACTTAATTGTTTTTGATTTAAATACACCGAACATGCAGCCGGATTTTAACACCCTTGCCAATGTTGTTTTCAGTGCACAAAGTTCCAATATCATTTTGAATATGATTGACGGCCGTGTTGTTTACCGCAACGGAAATTTTGCCTTCATCAACAAAGATGAAGTTTATACTGAAGTGAACAAAAGACTTAACCGTATTTTAAAAGAACTGGAAGAAAAATAAATTACACATTGTTCACCGTCTTTGTAAAAGGATGGTGAACTTTATATTTTTCTGCAGCATCATAAATTTTTTCTGCACAAAGGTTTGTTACTCTTTTTGCAAAAATTGGTTCCGTTAAGTTTTCAAAATCAGCAGTCTGGATTTCTTCAAGCATAATGATTTCATAAATATAAGATTCAACAGTGTTGTAGGACCAGAAAGGATTGTTTTTTTGCAAGCCGAATTTATCTGTTCCGCCGATAAAAACCGGAATAATATTTGCTCCTGTTGCCTTTGCTATTCTTGCAGCTCCCTTTTTAAAATGATTCTGGCCATGGCGTGGAGTCCTTGTGCCCTCCGGAAAGATTATGACATTGCTGCCAAGACTAAGGCTTTCTTTACAGCGTCTGCAAAGTTCATCAAAATCTAAAGAATTAATTATGTAGCATGCCTTAATTACTCCGCCTAAAAAACCTTTTGTATATTTTTCGCCGACAATAACCGTTGCATTTGGAATAAGGGAAATCAAGACTACTGTATCTAAGATTGAAGGATGATTTGCAACAATGATTTTTGAATGGAGATTTTTAAATTCATCCTTTGAATCTGTTTTGATTTTGGCAATGTGTGATAAATCAAGTAATTCCATAAAAAACTTAAAGCATGCAGAAATTACCCTTTGCCCGGCAAGCCTGAATTTATCCGGCCGATGAATAAAAATCCTCAATATAGGAAAAATTAAAACAGAAAGAATAACGGCACCAGAACCGATAAAAAAAATCCAGAATAGTTTCATAAAGGCGCGGTAAGTATATAAAAACCAGTTTGAAACTTCAGGTAAATCTTCCCAGTTGTATTTTTCGTAAAGTTCTTCTGAAAGTTTTTTTGATGCCATTAAAATTTCCTAAAGCGTAGTTTTTAAAAATTCCAGAGGTGTATCTGCAAGTGTGTCTGTATCAAGTTCAAGTGAATCATCTTTTTTATCTTTTGAAAGAATACAGGCAAAGGCAAGGGGCAGAAGTGATGCATTGCAATTGTAGTTTTGTAAAGTTTCCTTGTAGTCATCAGGAATTTTTTCATCTGCATAAACAAAAAGAATTTCCTTTTCATCACCACTTAAAACACTTGCTGCCGCCGACATAAGTGCATCTTTGAAATTGCACTGTGACGGATAAATTACGCTATAGCCGCCCTTCATCTTTAATGCAATGGTAGCGGCTGCAATGGGAGTGTTAAATACAGAAAGGGAAAATGCTGCCGGCAAAATCATTTTATCGTCTATGAGCATTTTATCAATGGCAAATTCCCTTTCAATTTCTCCGCGAAAAGACGTAAAAAGTATTTTAAAATTCCTTGCTTTCGGGATTTCTTCAACTACATCATGAACGACCTGAATGGTCATCTTTGTAATCTGACTGAATCTTCTTCTGAAAAGCGGATCTGTAAATTCAATTTTTGGAGAAATTTTTTCATTTACAATTGAATCCAAACCATTTTCAATTCCAGGTGCCCATGATTTTACAGCATTAATGTAGAATTTCATTATTTACCAAACTCCAGTAAAGAGTATGCATTGCTTCCTAAATTATGGTGTGCATCTTTTAAGCGGAAGCCTGCAGCCTCAATTGCATCCCTTAGTTCTTCAAAACGATACATTTTGCTGTTGCCGTTTGCCATGCAGGTAAAATAAAGGGATGTTGCCATAACGGAATATGCGTTGCCTTCAAACTGCTGTTTATCCCAGAGCGGCTCAAGAACATAAATCTTAGAATTGTCTGAAGCTGCTTCAAAAATCTTTTTAGCAATTTTAGTAACCTGCTTAAGGCTAAAGCAGTCTAAAAACTGGCTCATCCAGTAAGCATCTGCATTTGCCGGTAATTTTGTATTTTCATCAAGAACATTTCCGCTGCATGTATTTATTCTGGATGCAAAACCTGCTGCAGCAGCATTCTTTTCTGCAACTGCCGTCTGTCCTGGTAAATCAACAATGGTAACTTTTACATCCGGATTGTATTTACAGCATGCAATGGACCACTTTGCTGTATTTCCGCCAATGTCTACTAAAGTTGCCGGTGGCTTGTTCCCAAAAACTACAGGGAGTGCAACTGGGAAAGCGACGTCAGAATAAAAATGATCAAATTCAAACCAGGATTTTTTTGAACGTTCATCAAGCCTGGAAAGTCCTTCGTAGATTACAGTCCACTTGTCTGAAAATTCTTTTAAACCTTCCGGCTTGCCATTTACAATTGATTCCTTAAGCTTAAATGCACCTTTGTAGCAAATGTCATTTGTAAAATTAAAGTTTACCTTTGTAAGTGTGTCGTTAAGCAAAAACCAGCCGGTTTTTCCCAAAGTGTATTTTTCATCTTTCTGACATGTAGAATCTTTTGTAATTCTGATTACGTTCATGCCAAGTGCCATTTCGCAAAGAACGCTTACACCATAATTTGAAATGCCTGATTTTTCTGAAAGTTCCGCAATAGAAATACCATCGTCACCTGCGTCTTCAATTAGAGTTAAAAGTCCAAGTTCAATCATTGCCCTTATGGCCTGAAATGTCATTGGCGCAAAGGCAATTTTTTGTGCTTCAAAACGTGCGTCAATGGCACGGATATTATCCTCTTTATACTTGTCAAATGAATATCTGGATTTGTCCATAATTTCCTCGTAAAAAGCATTTTATATTGAATCTGAATTCGTTTCTACTGTATACTAATAAAACAGTTATTTATATATGGAGATTTTTTCATGGACGAATTGAAACAGGAAATAAAGGAAGTAATTATTTCTTCCCTTCAGCTAGAAGACATTAAACCTGAAAATATTGTGGATGATGCACCTTTGTTTAATGAAGGTCTTGGACTTGATTCAATTGATGCCCTTGAACTTGGCGTTGCCCTTAAGAAAAAATTTGGCATTAAATTTGCTACAGAAGGTGAAGATACAAAAAAAGTTTTTGCTTCTGTAAATTCCCTTGCCGAATATATTACTTCAGAACGTGCAAAGTCAAACTGAACTTAAAACACAAAGCTAATCTGAAAGTTAGTTTTTAATAGGGGAATAAAATGTCAAAAGACGAAATTTTTGAAAAGCTAAAAAATATACTTGTTTCAGTTTTTGAAATTGAAGCAGATGATATTACTCCGGATGCACTCCTTGGAGATGACCTGGATTTAGATTCAATAGATGCCATTGACCTTGTTGTAAAAATGAAGGAATACACTCCGGAAGGAAAGCCTGCAATTGATGCTTCTATTTTTAAGGAAGTTAAAACTGTTCAGGATGTTGTAGATGCCCTTGCTAAAGTGTGGGCTTAAGGAATAACATTTGTCCGGATTCCTGAAAATTCTATTTTATGCAGTAGCAGCCCTTTATCCAATACTGGTATTTACCTTTGTTGTAGTATTAAGGCTGCCTGTAAGGATTCTTTCTCTTTGCATAATGGTTCTTGCAGCGGCATTTTTTTTAAGTGCTACTGCAAAAAATAAGAACAAAAATAATATTTTAAGCTGGCGTCCCTTAGTGTCTTCGGCTCTTTTTCTTGCCGGTGGTTTATTCTGCTTTATAACCCAGAAAACAATTTTCATAAAACTTTATTCAGTTGCCATAAGCCTTATTTTTTTAGTTTCTTTTGGCAGTACACTTTTTTTTGAACCAAATATAATTTTCAGGTTTGCAACTTTAATGGACAAAACCATAAAGGGAAGTTCATTTGAAAAGCAGGTTGAATCCTATTGTCGTAAGGTTACCATTGTCTGGTGCTGTTTTTTTATTTTAAATGGAAGTATTTCTGTTTGGACTGCATTCTTTGCAAGCGACAGAATCTGGTCTATATATAACGGCGGAATTTCCTATGCAATTATGGGAATGATTTTTGCCGTAGAATTTATCATTAGAAAAAAGGTCGATAAAAAAATGAACAAAGTTTTTCCTGTTTCAAAATTCACTGCTGATTCAAGAAATGACAGCCACATAGTCTGTTATGAAGAAAAATATACTTTGGGAAAATATAAAACCTGGAAAGATTTTTTAATCTGCACCGCTAAGGCAAGAAAATTTATTTCAGGTTTTGATTCAGAAAACTGGATTCTTCATTGCGAAGACTACTGGTATTTTATTGTAACTTTCGTTGCACTTTTACAGAGCGGAAAAAAAGTTTATCTTACGCAGAATATTGCAGAATCCTTTATGGCAGAAATAAAAAAAGAAGGAACTGAATTTCTTACAGACCAGAAAAAAGACGGCAAAATTATTGAAGGTTCCTTTTTTATACCGGATGTAATAGAAAATGCTGCAGAACCGTCAGAATCAGAAATAAGGACAACACCTGCCATAAACCCTGAAGATTCAAATATCTTTATGTATACTTCAGGTTCAACAGGCAAACCAAAGGCTGTATCTCAGCGCATGAAGGAATTTGAAGAAGACAATGCTTTTGTAATGTCTAAGTGGGCAAAAGAATTTTTAAGCCGCCGTCTTGTTACAACTGTAAGCCAGCATCATATTTATGGATTTTTATTTGGCATTTGCCTTCCGTTTACTTTAGGCGTTCCTTTCCGCAGAACAAGAATTGAATTTCCAGAAGATTTTGAAAAATTAAATGATGATAAATATATAATCATTGCAACACCTGCATTTTTAAAGCGCACAGTTGAATCAAAAAACAAACTTCCATTTAATGACCCGTGGATTTTTACAAGCGGTGGAGCCGTAAGCCCGGAACTTGCAGTTTCAACAGAAAAAGTTTTTGGCTTTTGTCCTCTTGAAGTTTATGGTTCAACAGAAACTAGCGGCATTGCTTACCGCCAGCAGAAAAAGGATGCACTTGTGTGGACGCCTTTTGACAATGCAAAAGTCTGGAAAGGTGATGACGGCTGCCTAAGGATTATTTCGCCATATATTAAAAATCCGGAAGGTTTTGCAACGGCAGATTTAGTTGAATTTACCGGAGAAGGACAAAAGTTCCTTTTAAAAGGCAGAAGCGATTCTATTGTTAAAATAGAAGAAAAACGCATTTCCATGACTGAGGTTGAAAATCGCCTTTTTGAAAGCGGCCTTGTAAAAGACGTAAAGGTTATTGCACTTTCCAATGAAGTCCGTCAGTATCTTGCAGCGGCAGTTGTTTTAAATGCAGAAGGAAAAAAGAAATTTGAAGGCACAGAAAAATATCTTATAAACAGATATTTTCATGACTGGCTTATGAAATTCTTTGAAAATGTTGTTCTTCCTAAAAAATGGCGTTTCGTGGATGAACTTCCCGTTGATGTTCAGGGTAAAAAGCACAAGGAAGAAATTGCCGCCATGTTCCAGAATCAGCAGGACTCGTAATTTATGAATACCCATTCAATTGAAAATGAAATTGTAATAATCCGGGAAGAATCAGCCATTACCCTGGAATTTTTAATTCCTGCTCAATGTGATTTTTTTGACGGGCATTTTCCTCAATTTAAACTTTTGCCTGCTGTAGGACAGTTTGAAATTATTTTCCGGTTTGCAAAAAAATATTTTAATGTCAGCCGTGCTGTTTCTTCCATTAAAAGAATGAAATTCTCAGCTCCAGTTCTCCCTGATGCAAAAGTCCGGTTAAATCTTGTGTGCAATTTAGAAAAACAGTCAGTTACTTTTAAAATGTGGTCTGCCTTAGATGAAAATAGAATTTATTCTTCCGGAACATTTCTGGTGGCAGCCCATGAATAAATTTGCCTTTGTAATTCCTGTTTACAGGCATGGTTCTACTCTTGATAAAGTTGTTTCTTCACTTTTGAAATTTAATTATCCGGTTATTGTTGTTGATGACGGCAACGGAGAAGAAGACAAAAAATACATTAGTCAGGTTGCAGAAAAATATGCCTGTGTTGTTCCTGTGTGGCGTAAAAAGAACGGGGGCAAGGGCAGGGCTGTAAGCGACGGCGTGCTTAAAGCTCATGAACTTGGAATAACTCACGTTTTTCAGATTGATTCCGACGGTCAGCATGACGTAAGCCGTGTTGAATATTTTCTTGAACTTTCAGAAAAAAATCCCCATGCCCTTATTTTAAGTTATCCTGAATATGACGCAAGTGTTCCTTCTTCTAGGCTTAAGGCAAGGCAGATTGCAGACACCTGGATTCACATCGTAACCTTGTCTAATGAAGTAAAAGACTGTCTTATTGGTTTCAGAATTTACCCTGTTGAACCCTATTACAGTCTTTTAGCACATCATGCACTTTTAGACAGCCACATGGGTTTTGATGCCGATATAATTGTGCGGTTTATGTGGAAAGGCATTCCTTTAATTCAGAATCCTGTAAAGGTTCTTTATCCTGAAGGCGGCATTTCAAATTTTCGTGTAGTTCTGGATAATGTGCATATTTCAATTACTTATGCAAAATTGTGCATCGGAATGTTTTTTCGTCTGCCTGTTTTGCTTTACAGAAAAATTTACAGAGGTTTGAATAAAAATGTCTGAACAATGGTATAACGAAAAAGAGCAGGTAAAAACAAATATTCCCCTTAAAATTACTTTGTGGCTTGTAAAGGTTTTTCCCATTTGTATTGTCAGCCTGATAATTTATCCTGTAGCTTTTTTTTATTATTTATTTTCAGGACGTGCAAGAAAAGAAATAAAAAGATTTCAAAAACAGATGCGTGCTTTTACGGGCGGCCATGTTCCTCA
Source organism: Spirochaetia bacterium (assembly GCA_022768865.1). Lineage (GTDB taxonomy): Bacteria > Spirochaetota > Spirochaetia > Treponematales > Treponemataceae > Treponema_D. Next base: position 30,498 of record JALELH010000030.1, on the reverse strand, counting down.
TAGAATTTCCGTTTACAAAACCTTGTTTTCATTCAGCCTTTGTCTTGTTGAACGCATTGCAGGCTGGATTGGAAAAATTGACGAAGAAGATATTTTTTATAATGACGACGATATAGATGACTACTGGGACAATCTTGAAAAAGGTCAGGGCTGCCTTATGTTTATTTCTCATCTAGGGAACTCTGATCTTTTAAGAAGCCTGTCAACTTTCAGCAAGGCAGGCGTAGACAGAGTTGTTCCCGTTACAGTCATTATGGAAATAAAATCTGCAGAAAAGTTTAATAAGGCTTTGAAAAGCGTAAATGCAGATTATGAACTTACGGCTCTGGACCCGACAGACATTACGCCGGATACAATTATTATGCTTCAGGAAAAAATAAAAAACGGAGAGATAGTTGTTGTTGCAGGAGACAGGGTTTCTGCCCATTCATCCAACAGATTTATTACGACAAAGTTCCTCGGTAAAAATGCAAATTTTCCATACGGTGTTTTTTTAATTGCATCCCTTCTTGCATGCCCGACTTATTTTTGTTTCGGGTTAAGGGATTATCCTGTCATGCTGCATCCAGTAAATGCAGTCTATATGCACAGAAGCGATGTGGATTTTTCTGATTGCAGCAGGAATGAACGCAAAGAAAAAATCAGTAAGCTTTGCGAAGAATATGTAATGACGTTGGAAAAATATTGCATGTGGTTTCCTAATCAGTGGTATAACTTTTTTGACTTCTGGACAGGAGCGGAATAATGACAAAAGAATTTTATACAGTAGAAAAAGAATTTAAAGTTGAATTTTACGATGTAGATTCAATGAATATTGCCTATCACGGAAATTATGTCCGCTTTATGGAAGTGGGCCGCTGTGCCTTGCTTGATAAAATAGGATACAACTACACAAACATGAAAGACGAAGGATATGCTTTCCCTGTTGTAGACATTAAAGTGCGCTATATAAAATCCATGCATTTTAACGAAGTAGCCAGAATCCGTTCTTCCATAACAGAATTTGAAAATTGCCTGAAAGTTAAATATGAAATCTTTAATTCAAAAGGTGAACTTTGCACAAAAGCAGAATCCACACAGATGGTAATAAAAGAAGCTACCGGTGAAACCATGTTTAACTGCCCGGAAACCTTAATAAAAAAAATGAATGCACTCATAAAGGAAAATAACCTATGAAAAAAGTTTCAGCCTTTTTTGCCCTGTTGTTTTTTACGTTTTTAACTTTTGCACAGAATATTTCCATGGAATCCATTTGCGCTGAACTTTCAAAAAATAAAATTACAAAAGGGAATTTTATTCAGGAAAAGACAATTACTAAAACAGGCAAGGTTTTAAAATCCAGCGGGAATTTTATTTTTAGTGAATCAGGAATTCTGTGGGCAACTGAAAAACCTTTCCCTTCAACTATGATTCTAGGCAAGGACTTTATGATTCAGGTTTCAGCAGACGGAACAAAAAAAATCATGAACGCCGGCGGAAATGAAGTTTTCAAGAATATTTCTTCAACCCTGCTTGCCGTTTTTTCAAATAATGTTCCGGCCTTAAATGATAAATTTAACATTGAATTCAATACGCAAAAAGAAAACTGGACCGTAATCCTTAAGCCAAAAGATTCAACAGTTGCAGCCTTTATGAACAGCATTGTTTTAAATGGAAATTCTTCTTCTGCAAAAACAGAAATTATTTCTGTAGAATTGACTGAAGCAAAAGGGAATAAAGTTCTTTATAAATTCATAAACCAGACACATCCAGAGGAACTTACTGAAGATGAAAAAACTTTCTTCGATGTTAAATAAACTTTCAAATAAGTCTTTTTTATTATTCTGGCTTGCTTTTCATTTTGCTGTTGTTGTATTTTTTTTATTCAGTTTAATTCTTTCAAAAAAGACACTTAAAGTAGATGCAGATTTATTTACCATGCTGCCGGAAAGTTTTTCCTACAGATTTCTGGAAGATGCAGAAAAGAAACTTTCAGAAGCAACTGGTCAGAATGTTTTTATTTTATCCTGCAATAAGGACTTTAATTCTGCAAAAGAAAATGCAGCAAAAGTTTATGAAAAACTAAAAGACAGCACAAACATTCAGTCAATTTTCCTTTATCAGGATTCAGAAGTTGTAAATGAAACGGAAAGATTTATTTTTGAAAACCGTTTCAACTTAATTGATGGCGGAAATGCTGATAAAAATAATCCTGCTGCCTATTTTTCAGAAAAGGCACTGGAAAAACTATACAGTCCTTTTACATACACCAGCCTTGAATATATAGATAAAGACCCTTTTTTGCTTACGGAAATGGAAATGGAAAAATATCTTTCTTCCATTGTTTCTACAGGAACTTCCTTAAGCCTTAAAGATAATGTTCTTGCCCGGCAATACAATGGCAGCTGGTATGTAATGATCCGCGGAATTTTAAGCAAAAAAGGCGCCGCCCTTGCAAGCAAGGATAACGGAATAACAGAAATTATTTCTGCCTGCTCGGAGTATGAAAAAGACGGACAGCGTTTTATATTTTCCGGAACGCCCTTCCACAGCCATAAAAGTTCAACCAACGCTTCCCGCGAAATTACCTTAATTTCTGTTGTTTCCTTAGCCGCAGTTTTATTAATCCTGCTTTTTGTATTCAGGACAGCAGTTCCTGTAATTCTTTCACTTTGTTCTGTTTCTGTTTCTGTCCTTACGGCTTTCCTTTTTACCATTTCTTTCTTTGGAAAGATTCATGTGCTTACCCTTGTCTTTGGAACAACCCTTATCGGCTCCTGCATAGACTACAGCCTTCATTTTTTTATAAACTGGAAGTCCAACAAATCCCTTAAGTCAGGCTCTGAAATAAGAAATTATTTATTTTCCGGCCTTGCACTTTCCCTTGCTTCAACAGAAATCTGTTTTGCAGTCTTATTTTTTGCGCCTTTTGAATTGCTTAAGCAGATGTCATTGTTTTCTTTGTCCGGCATTTTAAGTTCATTCCTTTCTGTTGTATGTCTTTATCCTCTGGTTAAACTTCCGCCGGAAAATAAGCGGCACATTTATGGAACAGAAATCATAAAAACACCTGCCTGGTATAATAAAAAAATAGCAGGCAGAATTGCCATAAGTGCCATGTTTGTTTTTTCTGTTGCTTCCATTGCTCTTGGCTATAAACGCTGCAATATTAAAAACGATCTTTCAAGACTGTATAAAATGGAAGGACGTTTGTTAAATAACCAGATAGAAAGTGCAAAAGTTTTAAACTATGCTCCTCGCGGCTGGTTTATAATCAGCGGAGCAAGTGCAGATGAACTTTTAGTAAATGAAAAAAACTTTGCATCTGCATTAAGGAAAGAAGCAGACGGCATTTCCCTTTTCTGCACATCAGATTTTCTTCCGTCAATAGAAGAACAAAAGAAATCCAAGGCAATCTACGAAAATCTTTTGCCCGATATGAAAGTTCAGCTTGCCACAATCGGAGAAGAAGAATCCGGAGCAGAAGAAATTGATTCAGAATGGAATGAAAATAAAAACCGATATACTGCAATTGAAGACTTTCCGGATTTTATAAAGGAAGCCTGTTCAAGTTCATGGCTTGGTCAGATAGATGAAAAGTGGTATTCCGTAATCATGCCGTCTATGCTTCCTGAAAACTTTGATGCAGAAAATTTTGCTTCCGGGTTTAATGGTCATGTTTTCTATATAAATAAGGTTCAGAACATAAGCCGGGATATGGATGTGCTTACAAAGATGATTTTAAAATTCTTTGCCTGTGCCTATGTTCTCATTTTCATGGTTTTAAAGTTCTTCTATAAACTAAAGCAGGCATTAAAAATCATTTCCATACCGCTTCTTGTAATCCTTATGGTAAGTTCAGTATATGTCATTGCAGGAATCCACCTGGAATTCTTTTCCATTACGGGAATAATCCTTGTCTTTGGTTTAGGACTTGATTACATAATTTACATGGCGGAAATGCAGAAAAGAAAAGAAAATCCGGAAAACAAAAAGCTGGAATCCTTTGCCATATTCCTGTCTTTTATTACAACGGCCGTTTCTTTTGGTGCCATTGCCTTAAGTTCCTTTGTGCCTGTTCATCTGATGGGTCTTGCAATTTTAACCGGACTAATTACAGCATGGCTAAGTTCAGTTCTTTACGAAAGGGACTCTTAATTTGACAAAAAGATACAGAAAATTTAAACTTCCATTTATGAAAGGTCTTTTTAAAATCTTTGTAAAATTTATGCTGCTTTCCTGCCTGTCTTCTGCCTTTTTTGCTTCCTGTGCAACAACGGGCAGCAGTGCAGAAAAGCAGACGCCTGCAGTCTATGTAACAAATTTAAGAAAGGTAAATATTCTTACAACGGATAAAATAGAAAACCCTGTAGATGAAGTTCAGCTTTTTCAGGGCAGTTTTGCAGACAATGTGTTTTCCGTTCCACTTTATATTCAGGCAGATAAAGATGGCCTTAATATTTCTATTTTAAATGACTTTGGCACAAGCCTTGGCGAACTTTCCTATAACGGAACTTCGGTTCACTTTGATTCAGCCCTGTTCCCGGAAAACATAAAGGCAGAATACATTGTATGGGACTTTCAGCTTGCATATTACAGGCCGGAAGAAATATCGCAGTTGCTTTCAAAACATAAGCTTTCGTTTTCTGTAGAAAAAGACGAAGCATCTGAAGTGCGCATTATTATGGATGACCATTCCGTAATAGAATCTGTATTAATAAAAAAGAACTTTATAGAAATAAAAAACTTTCTGCGCGGATATGAATACACACTTACAGGAGCCGGTGATGAATAATATTTTCCTTTCTAAACCAGGTGTGATAACCTGTGCAGGCTTTAATGCAGATGAACTCTGGGCTTCTGTAACAACAGGAAACCAGAGCGGAATAAAAAAAGTTAAGGCCGTATCAGAAGAAGACTTTTTTGCCGGAAGGATAGAAGAAAGCAAATTAAAACCAACTTCCGCAAGATTCAGCATGAAAATTCACCGCATACAGGAAATGGCACTGGAACAGATTGCAAAAGAAGTTGAATCTGTAAAAGAAAAATACGGCGCGCAAAGAATTGCTGTATGCGTCGGTTCCTGCGACAACGGCACGGAATTTTCCGTTGCAGGCCACAAGGTATTTTTTGAAACAGGAAAGTTCCCTTCTGACTATTCAATAGAAATGCAGGGTGCAGACTATCCTTCAACATTTGTAAAGGAAAAGTTCAGCCTTAAAGCACCATGTCTTTCTTTCAGTACAGCCTGTTCTTCAAGTGCAGAAGCAATAATCAAAGGTGCACAGCTTATTAATTCCGGCCTTGCCGATGCTGTAATTGCAGGCGGTGTTGATTTAGTTTCAGATACAGTCCTGCTAGGCTTTGGTGCCCTTGAAGCAGTATCTTCAGAAATTACAAACCCTTTCAGCGTAAACCGCCACGGCATAACTTTAGGGGAAGGTGCAGCATTCTTTGTATTAACACGGCAGGACTTGTTTTCTACAGGCATTGAACTTTTAGGCTACGGAGAAAGTTCCGATGCACACCACATGACGTCTCCGGACCCTAGCGGTGCAGGTGCAGAAAAAGCCATGAAAAATGCCCTGCATAATGCAGGCCTAAAGCCGGAAGATATAGACTACATAAACCTTCACGGAACGGGAACAAAACTAAACGACTTAATGGAAAGCAAGGCCGTTGATGCAGTCTTTGGCAGCTATAAAATTCCTGCAAGCACAACAAAGCCCTTTACAGGCCATACACTTGGTGCAGGCAGTGCCGTTGAACTTGCCGTATGTTTTCAAGCCATTGTTAAAAACCGCAATGCAGAAAAAATCCAGCTTCCGCTGCAAATGTGGGATGGCCAGAAAGACAGTGAAATTCCACAGCTTAATTTTGTAGACAAGGATAATTGCACAGGCTTCAAGAAAGTAAAAATCTGCATGAGCAATTCCTTTGCCTTTGGCGGTTCAAATGCCTGTCTTATTGCGGGGGAAAGATGAATCAATTAAACCGCTTAATAGAAAAAGACAAGCTTATAAACTATGTTCCCCACAAAGGAAAAATGTTTCTGCTTTCACGGGTAACTGACTACGATGTAGAAAACTATACCATTACGGCAGAAACAGACGTAACTAAAGATTTTATTTTTTACGAAGAAGAACTGGGCGGAATTCCATCCTGGTGTACATTTGAAATTATGGCACAGGCAATTTCTGCCCTTACAGGAATTCACGACAGCGTTTATAAAATAGAACCAAAAGCAGGCTGCATTCTTAGCGTTACAGGCTTCAGCGCAAAAAAAGAAAACTTCAGCTGCGGAACAACGCTAAAGGTAACGGCAGCAGAAGAATACAGGGATGAAGAATCCGGCATATACCGCTACAGCTGCAAAACCTTTTCTTCACCTGAATCACAGGAAGCAGATGTAGAAGTAACATTAACTGTCATGCAGGCAGAAAACCTGGAAAGCATAATCAACCGGTAATCAGATAATTTATGGAGAATAATTCAATGAAAGAAGATAAAAAAATCCTGGTAACAGGTGCTTCAGGCGGAATAGGCAGAGCCATTGCCTTAGACTGTGCAAAAGCAGGCTACTATGTAATATGCCACTATAACCACGGAAAAGAAAAAGCAGAAAGCCTTTTAAAAGAAATAAAGGAAAAAGGCGGCAATGGGGAACTGATTCAGTTTGACATTACAGACCGCAATGACTGCAGGACAAAGCTGGAGGCCTTAACAGAAGTTCACGGTGCCTTATGGGGAATAATCAATAATGCAGGAATTACAAAAGACAACACCTTTGCAGGATTAAGCGGAGATGACTGGGACAGCGTAGTCCACACAAACCTGGACAGTTTTTATAATGTGCTTAATCCCCTTGTAATGCCCTTGGCCAGAAAAAAGAAAGGCAGAATCATTACCATAGCATCCGTAAGCGGAATTATGGGAAACCGCGGACAGACAAATTACAGTGCATCAAAGGCCGGAATCATCGGCGCAACAAAAGCCCTTGCCACAGAACTTGCCAGCCGTTCAATAACAGTAAACTGCATAGCACCGGGCCTGATAGAAACAGACATGATAAAGGATGCGCCGCAGGAAATGATAATGCAGACAATCCCCATGAAGCGTGCAGGCAAGCCTGAAGAAGTAAGTGCCCTTGCCGTATTTTTGCTTTCAGAAGCAGCAGGCTACATAACGCGCCAGGTTATTTCTGTAAACGGAGGCTTAATCTAGCATGAACTTTACAAGACCAGACGGAAAAAGACGCGTAGTTGTTACGGGCGCAGGCATGGTATCTGCCTTAGGACGCACATGGGAAAGTGCCTTTGCTAAACTTAAGGCAAAAAAGAACCTTATTAAATACATGGAAGAATGGAATCATCTTGATAAGATGAACACAAAACTTGCATGCCCTTATACAGAAGAACTGCCAAAGTTCCCCAGGAAAAAAATCCGCGGCATGGGCAGGGTAGGGCTCCTTTCTCTTGTTGCAACAGAAGATGCCTTAAAAATGGCAGGCCTTTTAGATGCAGAAGGCAATTCAATAGAAGAAATAAAAAACGGTAGGACCGGCATTGCTTACGGCTGCTGCATGGGATCAATGCAGGCCCTGTCTGATATGGTTTCCATCGTAGACAAAGGAGATTTCAGCAAGGTAGATTCCCAGACCTACATAAAGTGCATGCCGCAGACATGTGCCGCCAACTTAAGCATTTATTACCAGATACGCGGACGCGTAATCGTAACGGATACAGCATGCACTTCCGGCAGCCAGGCAATAGGATATTCCTACGAAGCAATTGCAGACGGCAGGCAGGACATAATGATTGCAGGCGGTGCAGATGAACTTTCACCTGCAGACAGTGCAATCTTTGATGTAATGGGAGCAGCAAGCATAAAGAATTCCACACCGGAAGCAACACCGGCTGCATGGGACAAAAACCGTGACGGCCTTGTAATAGGAGAAGGCGCAGGAACCTTTATCCTTGAAGACCTGGAACACGCCATAAACAGGGGTGCTAAAATCTATGCAGAAGTAGCAGGCTTTGGCACAAACATGGACGGAACCCACATAACAAGCCCAAACAGCCAGACTCAGGCAATAGCCCTTGAACTTGCATTAAAGGATGCAGGCATTACTGCCGATCAGGTAGCCTATGTAAACGGCCACGGAACGGCTACACAGCACGGCGATGTTTCAGAAAGCAATGCAGTTTACAAAGTCTTTAACCGTGCAGTTCCCATCAGCACAACAAAAAGCTACATAGGCCACACTCTGGGTGCATGCGGTGCCATAGAATCCTGGCTTACAATAAACATGATGAACGAAGGCTGGTTCCATCCAAACCTGAACCTTAAGGAAGTTGACGCAGAATGTGCGCCTTTAGATTACATTATGGAAGACGGAAGGCAGATTGACGCAGAATATGTAATGTCAAATAATTTTGCATTCGGCGGAGTAAATACATCATTGATTTTTAAGAAATGGAGCAATTAAATGGCAGTTGCAGAGCTTATAAAGAATATCTTTTCTAAAAAAGAAGAAGAAAAGAAGACGGAACCAAGTATTGTTGATGAAATTAAAAAGCACATGGGACTTCTTGCAGAAAAGTGCCAGATATTGAACGAAAGTTTTGAAGAAGAAAAGAAAGAAATACTTGCCTTAAAGGCAGAAGCTGATTCAATAGAAGAATCCAGAGAAATCCTTGCTGCAAAACTTGAACCTGAAGTTTTAGGAAGAATTACATCCGTAAGTTCTGTCTGCGAACTTGCCATTGCGGGCAAGGAAAGTCCCCAGAGCCTTAAAAAGGAAATTGCATCCCTTAAGGCAAAAATGAACCAGCGTTCCGCACTTAAATAATGTTAAACCTTAATCTGGCTTAGGACTTTACCGATGCTGTCGTGGATTATCAGTGTGGCAATGCCGTCGTTCTGGGTTTCATCGCGGTTTATAAGGACAATGCTGCTGCCTTTATAAAACCTGACCATTCCTGCGGCAGGGTAAACCGAAAGGGAAGTTCCGCCTATGATTAAAAGGTCTGTGTTGGAAAGGGCGCCAATGGCACCGTTTACAACGTCGTCATTTAAAGGTTCTTCGTATAAAACAACATCAGGCTTTATTATGCTGCCGCAGTCGTTGCAGCGCGGAATGCCGTCCCTGTCTTTATTTTCCTTTATATAGTCAGCATCAAAAAACCTGCCGCACTTTGTGCAGTAGTTCCTTAAAACGCTTCCGTGTAGTTCCCACACCTTTTTGCTTCCTGCCGCCTGATGCAGGCCGTCTATGTTCTGTGTAACTACGCCTGAAAGTTTGCCTGCCTTTTCAAGTTCTGCAAGCTTAAGGTGTGCTGCATTGGGCTTAATGCCGTCTAAAAGAAGTTTTTCCCTGTAAAAGCGGTAAAATTCCTTCGGGTTCTTATGAAAAAAAGATGCACTTATTATGGTTTCAGGCGGATAGTCCCACTTCTGGTTGTATAGCCCGTCTACGCTCCTGAAATCCGGGATTCCGCTTTCCGTAGAAACCCCCGCACCGCCAAAAAACACAATCTTGCCGGACTTATCAATAAGTTCCTGCAATTCCGCAATTTTATCTTCCATAAGGGTATTATATCTCCAATAGTAAATAATTGTCACCCGAAATGAAACAGATGCTACAGTCAAGTTTTACGCAAGGCTTTCTAAAAAGCCTTTACAAGAATTGCGAATGCAATTCTTGAGGCGAAAGTTACAAATGCTACAGTCAAGTTTTGTGCAAGGCTTTCTAAAAAGCCTTTACAAGAATTGCGAATGCAATTCTTGAGACAAAAGTTATAAAAGGTACCGGCATCTATGTGACAAACGCTTTTGTCGATTATGCACAGACCGTGCAAGCCATTATGCACACATAGTGCGAGCCATTATGCACAGACTGTTCTAGCCATTAAGGACAGGCTGTTCTAGCTATTTAGAACTGGCTGTTCTAGCCACTTAAAATAAATAGCCTTTACACGAACTGCACCGCAGTTCGAGGGTGCGAAAGTTACAGATTCTACCGTCAAGTTTTGCACAAGGCTTTCGCCCCCCAGTTTAAGATAAAAAATTTGACCTTTTAGACATTTTGGAGTTATCATAAACTATATATACAGAATAGTTCGTTTCCTGCCGATAAAGCAATAAGGGAATTTTGTCTTATGTAAATAACCTTTGATTTGTTATTTGGGGTTACTTGAAGAAAAAAGTTTTTTAGGGGTGAATTATGCAAAAAAAAGCACTTGCAATTCTGGTTTCTGTAGCACTGCTGCCTGTTTCTGTCTTTGCGGCAAAAAAGGTTACTTCCCGTTCTGTTGGACCAGAAAACAGCTGGCAGGAAAAGTTTGACATCAATGCAGAAACAGAAAAAGAAGCCGGCAAATATAATGTACTTGTAACGGCAGAAGACAAAGCCGGAAACAAATCCATAGCAGGTCCTTTTAACATTTACATTGACCCTAAATCAGACCTGCCTGTAAGTGGCATAACAACCCCTGTAGAAAACATGCGTGTTCCGGGCAACCTTAACATTGTCGGAACCTGTGTAGACGATGATAAAGTTACGGAAGTCTGGCTTATCCTTGACGGAGACGAAGAACACCCGGTAAAGGCACAGGGAACAGAATTCTGGTCTTATTACCTTGATACAACAAAACTTTTTGAAGGCCCCCACACAATAGAAGTATACGGCATAGATAACGGAAACCCTGATGCCTACAAAGACGAAAAAGGCAATGTGGACCAGAGCCGCGTAGTTCCAAAAAAAGGCGAACGCACAAAGGTAACCTGGCAGCTTGACCGCCGTGCTCCTGTAATAGAAGTTACAAACCACACTATGGGTCAGCTTGTTTCCGGAAGAATTGAACTTACAGGAACAATCAAAGACGGCAACGGAATCAACAGCCTTGAATATTCCCTGGACGGCGGCAAATACTACAACCTTGCATCAATAAAAGAAGAAAAATATAAAGAAAGAACAGAAGACGGACTTACAAGCCAGTTTAACTTTAACATTTCAGTAAACACAAAGGACTTCCCTGACGGCGTTGCCACATGCTGGTTCCGTGCAAGGGACAATGCAGGCTCTGTAGGCAACTATGCCTTCCTTTATTTTATTGACAATACAAATCCGGAAATAAGGATAATTACGCCTGCAAAAGATGAAGAAGTAAACGGCGTGTTTACGGTTGCAGGCTATGCAAAGGACGTAAACGGAATCCAGAAACTTTCATGGCAGTGGGGTTCAGAAACAGGAGACTTTGAGCTTACTCCGGGCAACCCGTACTGGGTAAAGGAAATAAATTCCATAGGCAAGCAGAAGTCAGAAGTATTTACAATTACGGGTACTGACACCATGGGGAACACTGTTTCCATCAGACAGAACATTCTTTTAAATCAGGAAGCAGACAAACCGGTTGTAGAAATATCCTATCCGTCAAACATAGAACTTGAATGCGACGAAGGCTCTCTGTTTGTCCGCGGCATTGCAAAAGACGACGACGGCGTAATAAGCATAACATACAAGGTAGACAACGGAGAAGAAAAAACAATAGACTGCACCGGTGTATTTTATGCACCACTTGAAGGCACCTTTTCAGACGGAAGCCACACAGTATATGTTTATGCCACAGACAAATACGGCGTAAAAGGCAACGTTGCATCTTCTACATTTAAAACAAAAGGCATTGCACCGGAATTCGGTCAGCCTGTATTTAAGGCAGCAGGAAAAACCACAGACATAACAGATGGAATTATAGTAAACCCGGATTCAGACGGAACATACGAAATTCCTGTAACATCTTCCTGCGGACTTTCTTCTGCAAGCTATAAAATAAAATGGGGAAAAGACGGCGTTCTTGAAGGAGCTGCTTCATTAAAAGGCGGGGAAAAGAATACATCAGTTTCCATACCTCTTTATGGGGACGCAATGCCATGGGGTGTTGTAAGCATAGAAATTACGGCAACAGACATTTACCAGCGTCCTTCAACATATTATTCAATATTAAATATCCGTGACCTTACAAAAATATGGACAGAAACAGACACTCCGGGTGTTTACTTTACGGATTCTAAGATTACAGAAGACGGAGCCGTAATTGCACAGAAAGAAAAGCCATTGACAGGATATTTTGCAGGCGGAAAAATTTCTTCTGTAACACTAAGCCCTGCGCAAAAAGGCGTTGACGTTTCATTTAAAGACAATATAATCACCCTTACATCAGAAACAGATTCTTCTGAATTTAAAGTTTCAGTAACAGACATGGCCGGGGCTGTATACAATTCAAGACTGCTTAAGTTTGTAGCACCACTGGAAAAACTGGAACTTACCCTTGACGACACAGATACATACAGTGCAGAACGCGGCATTCCGTTTGAATTTGAAACACCGGAATCTAAACTGACAATTTCCGGCAAAACAAACGTTACATCTGCAAAAGTGCGCTACAGAATCCTTTCCGTAAAGGCAGACCTTTATAACGGCATTTTGCTTACAGGTTCAGAACGTGCAGCAGATACAGACTGGCAGGATCTTGAAGTTTCTAGGCGCGGCGCATGGTCAATTACAAACCTTAACTTTGATACATTTGCAGACGGAATTGCCGTAGTAGAAATTGTTGCACAGGCAGCTGACGGACAGGATGCTGCACAGGCAGTCTTTGTGCGCAAAATTCCTTATGCTCCGGAAGAAGACGTATTAGACGAAAACGGCAAAAAGGTAGCAAAAGCAGCTCCTAAAATGTACTGGCTTTCTGGCCGTGACAGTTACGGCGTTTGTGTTTATCAGGGAATCCTTGACAACACATTTAAATATGTGCGCAAAGAAAGCCTTAGGGCAGATGAACCTGCCATTGTGTTTACGGCAAATACACAGGACACACCAAAACCTGTAAAAGTAAATTCAGAACCTCTTAACGTTCAGGCAGAAAGCAAAGTAGAAATAGAAATTGCCAACATAGACAACGAACCATACAAAAGCGGTATGGACGTTCTTTTAAGCCGTGGTGCTCCAAAAGAAGAAGTTCATGCAATGGCAGTAACTGTAAAAAGCAACAGCGAAATTAAGTCACTTGCTTATGTAATAGACGGCGTAGAAGCTCCAGGCGGAATGGTAAAGCAGACTGGTTCTGTTCCGGCTGTTTTAGTTGCATCAGATTCTGAAACCTTAGAAAACGAATACACGGCATCAATTCCGCTGGCTAATTTGCCTGCCCGCATTACAAATATAGAAATAACGGCAGATGTAAAAGGAAGCAAAACTTCTGCAAGGGGAACATTCAATGTAATCCGCCAGCACGAAGTTATAGAAAATGAACCGGCCATTTACTGGCAGTGCGAAGGCAAAACACGCTACGACGAAAACTTAAAGTCTTACGTGCTTAACGACGGTTCTGCACTTGTGGGCTACTGCAACGTGCCTGGCCCTGTAAAGGCAAGAGTACGCGGAGACATTGCAGGCCTGAACGTAAGCGCAGAAGGCAAGATTATAAAGCTTACTGCATCAAGCGACGGAACATTCCGCGGCGTAAGCATCCGTGTTAATGGAGACAACGGAGGCTCTTACCTTGCACCAGATGTAAACCTTGTTGTTGATACTGCAAAACCTGAAGTAAAATTAACAGGCTCTAAAAACATGGCCTTTGTAAAGGATTCCTTTGTAATTTCCGGCAGTGCAAAAGACGGCAACGGAATTGCTAAAATAGAATACGCCATAAACGATGAAAAGGCAGAACTTAACAAAAAAGACGGTTCCGTACTGTCAGAAACAAAGGCAGAATGGAAAAACATTCCGTTTACAAAAGCAGGAGAATTCTGGGTAACAGTTCCGCTAAAGGATGTAGAAGACGGCTACATACCGTTCTCTATAAAGGTAACGGACACAGTAGGCAAGACAACCTTTGTAAACACCGCAGTGCAGAAAGACACAACACCGCCTGAAGTTAAGGTTATTTTGCCGGAAGAAGGCACTGTAGTAAACGGAGAAAACACAATTGTATTCTCTGTAAGCGACGCAGGAAAGACAAATAAAATAACCTACACAAGCGCAAGCGGCAGAACAAAACTTCCATACGAAATCTACACAAAGGCAAGTGATGTTCCTGTAAAGAAAGAAACAGATGCAGAAGGCAACGAAGTTGCTGTATCAGAAAGAACAGACCCGCTGCGCACTATGAACGACAAGCTGCCAAACATCCGCATAGGAACCTTTGACGCACCGATAGACAACAAAATGTCATTTACCTTTACGGACGAAATCGGCAACGAAACTGTAATAAACAGCTGGAACTTTACTGTAGACGAAAAGAGCGACAAGCCTGTAACGGAAATACATCTTCCGGAAGAAATGCAGGTTGTAACAACAGACTTTACCATTTCCGGTGTTGTATTTGATGACGACGGCAAATGTAAAATCTTCTATAAGATAGACAACGACGAATACAAGCAGTATATAGCAGAAGACGGCAGCGAATATTCTTCAAGCTATAAGTTTGACATTCCGCTTTTGTCATTAAAGGACAACGAACACACAATTACAGCCTATGCCATAGACGTAAACGGCGTAAAGGGAGACGAAGTTAAGCGCGTGTTCCGTGTTTCCCTTGAAGAACCAAAGGGTGCAATGACATCGCCGGAAATTGAAAAGACAGTGCGCGGAACAGTTACCCTAAAAGGCTGGGCAAGCGACAAAAACGACATAGAACTTGTGCAGATTTCTGTAGACAACGGCGCCACATTCAACGACGCAAAGGGCACAACGGACTGGTCTTACACATTCAACACAAGCGTTGTTCAGGACGGCACACACGTAGTATTCATCCGCATTTACGACAAATACGGCATCAGCGCACTTTATTCTTCTCTGATAAACGTAGACAACACGCCGCCAAACTTAAAGCTGGAACTTCCTTTAGACGATTCTAAGGTTTCTAAAAGAATATTCATGTCAGGACGCACCATAGACAACATAGACCTTACAAGCCTGTTTATTACAATCCGCAGCCTTGAAGGCAAAACAATACCAGACCGTCTGGCAAAAAGGGAACTTGTTCCGGATGAAATCATTACACAGGTAATTGACGTTTCAGAACTTAACAACGGCTTTTACAACATAGAACTTACAGGTACGGATGCTGCCGGAAATATTTCCCGTGTAAGCCGCAACATAGAAGTAGACAAGACAAAGCCTCTTTCTAAGGTAGACGTAATTTACCCGTTAAACGGCGAACACTGCCACGGACAGTTTAACATTTACGGAAGCACATATTCAGAAAAAGATGATCCTGTAGACCATGTAGACCTGTATATAGACAGCCGCAAAATGGAAGAACTGGGCAGCGCAGAAGTAACAAAGAGCGGATACTATAAATTTACGCTTAACAACCATATAACACCTCTTATAGTTGATTCTACGGATGCCAGCGGCAACGCCATTTCTTACCCTGTAGGGGAAGAATTTGTACTAAAAGAAGGCGTGCATTACTTCCAGACAATTGCCGTAACAAAGAACGGAAAGCGCATTCTTTCTAACGAGCAGTCGTTTATCTATAAGTCAACAGGCCCGTGGGTAACCCTTGAAAACTTTACTTACGGAGACTTTGCACGCAACAGGCCGCTCCTTGAAGGCAACGCAGGCTACATCCTTACGGATGAAGAACTGGCAGAACTTAAGGACAAGACCCTGCCTTACGACCGCCGCACGGAACTTGAAAACAGAAAGGTAAAGAGAATCTACATAAGCTTTGACAACGGCAAAACCTATGCACCTGTTTCCAAGGAAGGCAAGATCCACTGGGAATTCAGGGTAGAAAACCTTGATATTCCTGCAGGATACCACTTTATGCTTATAAAGGCAGAAATGTATAACAGCGAAAAAGCCATTACAAGAACCGTAGTTCAGGTAGACAGGACAAACCCTTCCGTAACCCTTATTTCTCCGGGAGAAGGCGGCAGCTACAACCAGGAACTTCTGTTCAGCGGACTTTCCAGCGACGACATAGACTTAAACGACGTAACCCTTACCTTGCGCAAGGGAGACAAGTCTTCTTACGAAGTGCCTAAGTTCATCCAGGGACTTTATTTTGATGCTTCTGTATGGGGTGCTACACTGTGGAACTTTGGTATAGGACTTACGGCCTTTGACGGTGCAGTTAAGCTCCAGGCAAGCGTAGGTCAGTTTACGCAGTCCCAGAGAGACAGCATGTCCAAGATGTTTGGCAAAGACCCGACGGGCCTGCGCTTTGGCGGCAACGTTTACGGCGGAAAGATTATTGCACAGATTGCATACATTCCGTTCAGATACTTCTGGGGACGTGACTGGGACTGGCTTACGGCAACGGTTTCTGTAGGTGCCAACTTCAGCTACTTTACGGAATCCGGTGCTTCTTCTACAACAGGAGAAAAGGTTGCACAGGTGCTTTCTGCAGCCTTAATGCAGTTTGAATTCCCGCGTGTAACCATTGCCAATGCCAAGTACTTCAGGACATGGTCCACATACTTTGAACCTCAGGTATGGTTTATTCCGTCAGATGTTGGCGGCGGCGATGCCAAAAAGTATGTATTTACATTCAGCTTTGGCTTAAGAACCACACTGTTCTAGTTTTTTTTGGAGGCCGTCTCCCATCGACTAGGGGGACTATCTCCCATCGACTAGGGGGACTATCTCCCATCGACTAGGGGGACTATCTCCCATCGACTAGGGGGACTATCTCCCATCGACTAGGGAGACCATCTCCCATCGACTAGGGAGGCCATCTCCCATAACAGCAAATGCTTTTCCCTCTTATACTAAACCACCTATACAAGAATTGCATAACTAAACTGCCTTTACACCAATTGCATGCAATTGGTGCGGCAAAAGTTAAAGATTCTAAAAATAACTAAGCAGCAAAGCTTTTGCCGTTGGGGAAAAGTTACAACCGGTGCCGGCATCTAAAGTGCATTTACTTTCGCCCTTGCGCACCTATAAACAAACATCTATACTATTAATAACTCCATTATCTCTAAATATTCTACTTTCTTCAGTAAAAATGGAGTTTTCCTTAAGTGGAACAATAAAAATGCCGACAAGAAAAACGGAATATTGTCATTTTTCTATCAGGAGCCATGCTATGAAAAAATGTTTTTTTAGAAAGAACCTGTTAAAAAGCCTTCTGGCAGCAGCCGTAATTATTCCTTTGACTGCTGTTTTTTCCTGCAAGGACATTGGTCTTGGAGAAGCCGTAGACGTAAGCGCACCAACGGCTTCCATAAGCTACCCTCCTGTAGGCGCCGTAATCCGCGGCAGCTTTGTACTTTCCGGCGAATGTACGGACGATGTTCTTGTAACGTCTGTTAATGTGCGCGTTGTAAACACAAACACAGGCACAGAAGTCTACAAGGGTACTGCATCCATAAGCGGCACAACATGGCAGATTACCCTTAACAATAAGGACGACGGTGCATACGCAAAGACCAACGGCTGGCAGTATCCTGACGGAACTTACGAAGTTACGGTATGGTCTAACGATGACAGTGGCAAAAGTTCCGGCGTTTCTTCCCGCACTTTAGACATAGACAATACGCCGCCATTCTTTATTATCTCTAAGCCTGGCGTAACGGTTGCAAAAGTTGCTGCCGGCACGGAACCTGCAGCCTATGGTTCTACTTTTTCTGTTTCCGGCACAATTGCAGACCTTCATGAAATATCAAAAATGGCTCTTGATATTTATGATAAGGATGGCAATCCCCTTACAGATTCAAATGATTCTAACAAGGCAAAAAACATTTACGAAACTTCCATTGCAACGGCTGGCGGCACTTCTGTAGAATTTGCCAATACGTCAAGGTCTGCGGGCGACTCTGTAGCCTACCAGCGTTATATTACGCTTTATAAGGATCTTGAAACTAGCACTGCCACAAAAAATTTCAAATGTACAGTCCGGCTTTCAGATTCTGCCAGGGAATATAAAAACCCAGGAGACAGTGGCACTGGAGAAGGCAACGTAACAAGCTGCGTTTATCTTTATGATGATGTTTATTCTGCATATTTAAGTTCTTCTAAAGGTCTTGGACTTTCTGCATCAAACCTTATGCAGATTTCCAACGGAACACAGAACAATGGAAGCCTTAGAAAAGAAGACTTAAAGGCAAAGGAAGTAAATACTGCATCCTTTACCAACGGCAGCAATGAAACAGACAGCCGCCTTTCTTTTACATTGAACCCTGCTGCAAACCCTACCTATACTTTAAGCGGTCTTGGCATTTTTGGAACAAAAGACGATGCCGATGCCCTTAATAAAAACCAGCTTGCAAATTCTTCAAAGGTAACGGCTTCTATTTCTGCGGGCTTAAACAATACGGCCATGCTTCCAAAAACTGTCCATGCATGGATAGTGGACATGACAACGAAGGTAACCGTAAGTCTGGCAGATGGTAAAAAAACATACGATGAAGCTAAAGTAAAAGAATTTGCCGGAAAATTTACCAGCGCACTTAATGCAGTTGCTGTCATTAACAGGGGAAAGATGGACCCTGAAAGTCAGTCTTATGATGCAAATTATACAAGTGATGTATTCAAGACACAGGTTCTTAAGACTGTTAAGGAACAGACTGGCTGCGATGATGTATGGTGCGTAAAGGATAATACAGGTTCTACGGCTTCTTCTTCTGAACTTTTTACGCTCCCCTTTGGAATGAACGATGACGGTATTTGCGGATTAAACGGAGACAGTTTAAGCACCGACTTAAGCAATATTCTTAAAATAGACCATTATTACCTTATTGCACTTACAGGTTGCGACCTGGACGGACTAGAATTCAGCCATAACAGCTTGTTTGGATTTAAAGGTGTTGGAACAGGCCAGATTCCAAAAATTAATGTTTTGTCACCGGTTACAGACAGCGTAAAAACTTCTGCAAAACTTGAAAAGTATCCTGACGGCACAACCAACGGTGGTCTGACATTTACAGGAACGGCAGCCATCGGAGACAGTGAAATAGACTATATTGAATACATAATAAAGGTAATTGATAAATCTACAAATGCTGTTGTAGGCGATAAAGATGGCATTAAAGGTAAACTTGAAATTAAGGATGGCGTACAGTCTAAGGGATTTTTAAAGACAGATGATAAAGTAAACTATACATGGGAATTTTATCCGGCAAAATGTGATGGTTATGATAACATAAAATGCCCTAAAGACGAGGCTTACCAGTATACAGTTGAATTTATAGCCCATGACGTGCTTAACCAGGATAATTCCATAACTTCTACAATTCTTGTAGATTCCATTAAGCCTGTTTTAGGCATTACGGCAGTAACACCGGCTGTAGAAAATGCAGAAAGTGGCAAACCGTATTTTGTAAACGGCAAAATCAATGCTACATTCAGTGCAAGAGATAATTCTGACCTTGATAAGGTTGAATACTACTGCTACGCAAGCGACAAAGACATTATATTTGATGCTGAAACAGGCATTGCCAAAGTAGGCGGCGTTGAAGCAACACAGTGTACGGACAATACAGGCAAATTTGAAGGAGACGACAATCAGAATAAATTTGGTACTACAGTAACACTTGATACAACAAAGATAACGGCAGACGAAAAACAGAAAAACCTTTTGATTGTATTTAAGGCAACAGACAAGGTTGGAAATGTTACATACACAACAAGAAACTTTATTGTAGACCAGACAACAGACAGACCAAAGATTGAATCAATAAACTTTTCTGATGTAAAAGAAGAAGAACTTGGCCCGGATAAAAACCTCTTTGCAAAAACAAGCAACAACAAAATGAAGTTTAACGTTAGTGATGATGACGGCACTGTTTCGGATATTTCTGCAACTGCCGTTGCTAAGGGAAGTTCGGCTAAATCTATAAATCTTTACAGCAATGGCGCAATAGACCTTTCTAAGTTGGACGAAGGCATTTATACAGTAACAATAATTGTAAAGGATGCTAACTATAAGGATGATGAAAATACACCATTCAACAAAACAGAAAAATCTTACTGCATCGCTGTTTCTGCAGGTGCACCAAATATAGAAATTGCAGAATCAGACAAGGCATTCAGAAAAGACGATACGGTAGAAGTAGAAGTTAAGCTTACAAACCATTCTAAGTCTGACACAACCGTAACTTTGTTAAGAAAGGCCGATGCACCTGAAGCAGAATTGCTTAAAAATGCATATTATCGAGATGGAAAAATTACAATTGCAGCAGGAGCAAGCGCAACATTTAAAGATAAATTTACAGTTGATGCAACAGAAGACAAAATAACAAAGAAAGTTGTATACACGGTAAAAGACAGCTACGAGCAGACAAATTCCTACGACTTTAGCTATGTAGTAGACAACAAGAATCCTGTAGTAAACATCACGGCTGTTACTCCTAAGGTAGAAAATACTACTGCCGGCAGTCCTTATTTTGTAAACGGCAAGATAAACGTAACCTTTAACGCAAGCGACAACTACAACCTTGCCAAAGTTGAATACTACTGTTTTGACGGCACAGACGCCACAAACATTTCTATCAAAGATGCAGAAAACGGTTCCGGCATTGTTGCTAAAATAGGCGATGCTGCATTAACCCAATACAAGGGCAGCGGAACACAAGATGATTTAAATGTTCTTTCCGGCAAATTTGAAGGAGACGACAGCCAGGATAAATTCGGCAAGACAGTTATAATTGATACAACAAAGATTTCAAATGAAACACAGAAAAACCTTTTGATTGTATTTAAGGCAACAGACAAGGCAAATAACGTTACATACGCTGCAAATAAGTTTATTGTAGACCAGACAACAGACAGGCCAACAATTAGCCCGTCTAACTTCTCTGATGGTATTACAGCAGCAGATATTTCTAATGAAAAAGGCAACCTGTTTGGCATTAAGAGCAACAACAAACTGATGGGTTCTGTTGCAGATGATGACGGAATTGCAAGCTTTGAAGTCTGCTACAGAAAGGCAACGTCTTATAATGCAGACGGCACGGCAGTCTTTACAGGCCCATTTAAAGATGATGAAAGTAAATATGCTGAAAACCCTACAAGCGTAAATATTTCTCAGGTTATTCCACCACAAGAAGGGGAAGGTAAATTTGAAATTTACTTTATTGTAAAAGACAAGGAATATAAGGACGACGGTACAACACCATGTAACAAAATAGAAACCGGTAAATACTACGTAGGTGTTTCTAATGGGGAACCGAAGATTTCTTTAGGCTTTGATTCAACCTACAAGACTCAGGACGCATACACAAGAAGCTATGCCAACAAAAAAGACGGCGAAACAGAAAACCCGACAATAACTGTTTACGGAAATGTTTCCAACAAGAATTCTTCTGATGTTGCCCTAACTACTGACCTTATTAAGAGCGTAGTGCGCTCAGACGGTGCAGATGCAAGGGACGGCACAGATACAAAGACAAACATACTTGACCTGACAAAACTTGAAAAACAGACTGCTGATGCAACAGCAAAAACTGCATTTACACAGGTAATTCAGCCTTTGGGTAGCGACGGCGAAAGCAAAACAATCAAGTACATAGTAACAGACGTATTTGGCCAGACATCAGAAGCAGAAGTAACTTATACAATTGATGATGAAAAACCGGTTTTTGTAAACGATACTGCCAATACAGAAAACAACTTAAAGCTCAACGGTAACCTGCACGTAGAAACCAACTGGTATAAATCAGACCAGCTTTCTATTAAGGGCTACTTTAAGGACACAGGCTCTGGCATAGAAGAAGTCAAGTGCAAGCTTACAATCTACGAAGTAAGTTCTGACAACCCTACTCAGAAAACAGAAAATGTAGTTACTTCTACCATTAACGCTGTGGCTGTAGCAAATAATCCTGGACTTTACAAGTTTGAAGGAACAATTACGGGATTAAAACCTGGCAAAGAAAACTATCTGGAACTTTCTGCAGAAGACAAATGCGGTAATGTTTCAGAAACTACAAGAAGCACCATCTGGCTTGATAAAGAACCGCCACTCTTTGCCACAAAGTTTATCTCTGTAGACAACGGCGCAAGCCATTCTGCCGCATCAGGTTCTGTAACTGTAAACGGACGTCAGGGTATTATGCTTTACGGAACAGTAAGCGATGCATTAAGCGGCGTTAGTTCTGTTGATGCAACAAATATTTTAAAATTCAAGATTGCAGGAAATCAGATTTCATACACAGGCCTAAAGTTTACTACAGAAACTTTGCCGGCAGAAATGAACGGAGAAAGCGCAAACCCTGCCTACTGGACTTTCTTTAACACAGACAGCAAATTTACGGATTATTCTGCAATAGACGACAAGACAAAGATAACTGCATGGAAGGCAAGCTTTGATGCAATAACATCTAACGGTTCCCTTTCTGTAGAATGTGCCGACATGGCAAAGAGCAGCAGCGAAAACTACAATGTTCTTTCTTTTGTTGTAGACAAAAAAGCACCTGTTGTTACTGTGCGCACTTCTAACAAAAACGTAAACGGAACTTTAACAATAGAAGGCAACGTAACAGAAGAAAACACCCTTTCTTCTATGGAACTGTATTATGCAACCACATTGCCAGAAGCAAGCGTTGCAAACGAAGTATTTGCAGGAACAAAAACCTTAGAAGCTGCAGGCTGGACAAAGTTTGGCACAGAAACCATAACTGAAGTTTCTAAAATTTACAGCTGGCAGTATGAAAACTTTAACTTTAACAAATTATCCGGCGCAGAAGATACGGCAGACGGCAAGGGCTCTGTTTATGTCCTTCCTGTTGTAAAGGATAGTGCAGGCAATAATAGTGCATTAAAGATAAAGACAAAAAACGGCACTGGTGTTCCGACTGCGGCAGAAGGCTGGAATGCTACTGAATTTACAGTAGACATGAACGCAGACCGCCCTACAGTGCAGGTTGCAAACCTAGACCGCAAAGGCAAAGGAACAGATTCAGAACCATATACATACATCCTTAAATACGGAACCAATGCTCAGATAAAGGGGAAAATTTCTGATGATGACGCCCTTGCAGACAAGGCCGTAAAGGTATTTATTGCAAGTAAAGATAAAATTACTTCTATTAAAATACCGGAAGCACAGAAAGATACTTTCCCGGTTGATGGAACAACTTACAACATTACTTACGGAGAAAGCAATACAGCCGGCACAATTACGTATTCTAAAGACAACGGCTGGAAGCGTACTGTAGACGTAAACGGCACGTCTAAAACTGAAATTACAACATTAACCGGCAACGACTGGACCTTTACGCCAGCAGATACAGAGGACGGCCCTAAAACCGTTTACTTCTATTTAGTAGACAATAAGGACAGTGTATTCTTTACAGGCAATGCAGATAAAGGCAGCCTGTATAAGCCATACTTTCAGTTTAGCTCTGCAACGGCAGAAAATTCTGGCAATGCACTTAACTATAGCAGCGACTCTTTAAGCCCGGAAATAAGAAGTGCAAAGATTTATTCTTATGCTTCAAATGATGCAAGTGCAAAAGCAGTAGTAGAAGGCGGAGAAGCAATTGGCTCTACACTTATTGTGGGCGGCAAGGCTAAAAAATATATTGCAATGGAACTTACAGGCTACGACGCAAACCAGATAGACGGCTTTACCCTTGAAGTTACTTCTTCCGGCAAGGGAAGGGCAGCACCGTTAATGTATCGTGCAGGTGTTGTTCCGTCTGCAACTGGATATACCTTAAACGGCAATATGGCTACAGAAACTGCAAGCAATACAGAAGCAAAATGGACAACAACAAAAATAGATTTAACTGACTGGGCTACAGGAGAAGTAACCGTAACTGTAAACGTATATGATAAATCTGGCCTTAAAGGCAACGGAAAGTATTCCTTTAACATAGACAACACCGCACCGCAGGTTATTGAAATTATACCTGCCTACGATGAAAATTCTAAGGAAGAAAAGACAGGCTCATTCTCTATATCTGGCCGTGCATCAGACAGCGACACAGGACGTGCAGGCGTTGAAGACGTTTCTTTCTATGTGCCAAAGAAAGGCCAGGATTCTTTAACAGATGAACAGCTTGCTTCACTTACAATGGAAGACCCAACGGACGCAGCAAAAACTGTAACCGTATGGTCTAGCAAAACACAGTTTAAGGAAAGCTGGAAGTTTAACTTTACAGGGGAAGGCGGAGCATACGACAGCCCTCTCTTTGACACATATACCATGCTTGACGATGCAAAGAACCCTGTTTATGCAGGCACATCTGACGGCTCCAACATCTGGACAATACCTGTTTGCATAAAGGCAACAGATGCCCTTGGCAACTTTAAGATTGTAAGGCACGCCATAAAGTATAACCCGGATGGGGACAAGCCTAAGGTAACCTTTACATACCCGACGGAAGCACAATATAAGGCAGACGAAGACAATGAATCTTTAGGCTATGCCGTCCTTGGCAGCACAATCCGCGTAACGGGAACTGTAGAAATCCCTAACATGGACTGCAATGCCGTTTCTGACGGTGTTTATGTGCAGATTGCCAAAGATGTAATGAAGGCAAAAAAGGCACTTACACTTTACAAGGCGGCAAAAGATATTGAATTTACTATCAATGGTAATAAGGTAACTGTAAAAGCAGGTGTATATCTAAAGAAAAGCCGCATTGGTACCCTTAACAAAAATACTGACTACACAGAAGAAAGTGTAGCAGCCGGCGCAGAAATTACAGGTGCACAGGCTTCTGTCTTAAAACAGGGAGAAGACTATATCCACGAAATAGACTGGGCAGCTGCAAAGGATGCCACATGGGGCAGTGCATCTTACAAATATACTACAGTTAGGGCAGACACAATCAGCACTAATGACAGTGCCAGAAAAAACATTGGCGAATGGACAGACGGCTCTGATGCAGAAAAGCCAAACAAGAGCGGCTTTAAAACTGCAGAAGACCGTGCTGCATGGTGGGGTATTCCTGCAACAAGCACAACATCTAACTGGTCAATTGCCATTAACCAGAAGAACGAACTTAACCCAACGGCAGACGGGGAAACAAACAACATTGCCATCCGTGCATGTGCCGTAAACAACCAGGGCAAGGCCGGAGCATGGTGCGAACCTTACTACATCCACATAGATAACCAGGCTCCTGTAATGGAAGTTAAGCTGCGCCAGTATGATGTTGCATTTACTGGTGCAAGTAGTGCAAACAGTATTGGTAACCTTCTTGTAGAAAAACTTTACGAACCTGGAATGTATCTTAAGGGCGAATGGTACATCTATGTTGACATTACGGATGAATCTGGCGTAAAGGATGGTTCCATTAATGTAATGGGTTCAAGCGGTGTTATTACAGAGAAGTATTCCAAGAACAACATTGACTGCTATCATGTATGGATTCCTGTAGACAAGACAGCAACAAATCTTCTTACATACAAGGTTTCTGCAACAGATACAGATGAAGGCAACCCGCACACTATAACAAGCACTTACCAGGTAAATGTAGACAACACTGCACCGGTTATTGGCAGCATAAAGACTACAACAAGCGGAGACAATTCCTTTGAAGCCGCTACAGCCAACGCTATGTCTGCATACAATATAAAGGACAGCAGCAAGAGCTTTAACATAAACAACAGCGTAGAAGAAAGCGGCTCTGGCTTTGAGCGTACTGTATTCTATTTAATAAGGAAGAAAACAGGTGCAGCCTATACAATTAACAGCGCAAGCAAACAGTGCATTCTTGACCCGTTCTCTCTTGACGCTTCTGGAAAGCCATCGGAAGTTAAGGTTGAAACAGACGGACTTACACCGATAGAAGTAAAGCAGGGAGACAAAACTTTTACCCTTTACGGTAAGAAAATTGACGGCAGCCAGACTTCTGGCAGCGTTATAGACCACCAGAAGTTCTATGTAAGTGGAACATTGAATTCTCACATTCGTGCAGGCGGTCTTGTTTACATTGGCAACGTCTTGACGCGCATAAAGAGCATTAACGGTACTACTGTAGAACTTGAAGAGCCTACAACAACAGAAGCAACAAGTGCAACATTCATCTATGCACAGGTTGTAGACAATCAGTCTTCTGAAGGAGGCTCTCCAACAACTGACGGCTACGGCTACACATTTAAATACACAGACGACGGCGACGGAATGCCAGAAAAGGTAGACGTTGCATCAGACGGCGTAAACTGGTCCGCAGACATCCGCTCTGCAAACTTGCCGGACGGCCCTGTAACCTTGATTGTAATGGCATTTGATAAGGCCGGTAACGTAAGCTGTAAGGAAATTGACACAAACATTGCCAACAATGCTCCTCGTATTGCAAAGGTATTCCTTGGCACAGACATCAACAACGACGGCACATACCAGGCCAATGAATTTGAAGAATACAACTGGTCTATAAATGAATACAACCAGACTGTAACATCAAATTACACAGAAAGAATGGCACTTAAAACCAAAGACTATGTAAGCGGCAAAAAGAGCCAGGGCAACGGAAGTGCATTCAAGATTAAGAACGGCCTTGCTGTAGTTCCGGAAATCGTAGGCGGCAACGTTGGCGCAGGCGGTTCTATAGGAATGGTTTACAGCAGGACGGCAGAAGGCAGCACAAGTGCCATAAACAATGCCGATGCAGTTATTGCACCTGTAAAGGGAACTGTAATTGCTCCATCTGCAACAGGCTACACTTTGCCAAACGGACAGTATCAGGGTTTAACGGATAGCAATAATAAATTCTACTGCTACAAGCTAGAAAACAAGGACATTGCAGGCCTTGCTTCTAACGACGCACTTAAGAATGCAACGGAAGCAAGCGTAGACGGTGAAGGCAAAAAAATGTCCTTTACCTTCTGGGACGAAACAGAAGAAGGCATTAAGGGGCAGTCTACCCAGAATGCGGTCCTGTTTGTAGAAGACTTTACTGTAGACCTTATAGACGGAACAAAGCCTGTTGCAAAGATTCATCCGTTCCACTGGAATTCCAAGACGGACAACAGCATCCAGAAAGACGCAAACGGCAACCTTTTAGGCCACATTGAACTGGAAGAAGACTTAGCTGGAACTAAACTTGAAGAACAATACGGTGCAGACCCTAAAGTTTCCGGCAAGATTGTGCTTACAGGCTATGCCTATGATGAAACAAGGCTTTCTAAAGTAGAAATTACAGGAACAGCCGGTAAGTTTGCTCCAACAAACTGTGTTGCTGAATACAAGAAAGACAGCACAACTGGCGTTGTAGAGTGGACTAGTGCATCAAACGCAACGGAAGGCTGGGCTCTTAAAGTAACAGAAAAGCGTGCTCCGGACCAGAACGGCCACCTTGTAGAATGGCGTCTTGAAGTAGACACAGAAAAGGTAAGCGGTGTTGCCTGCACAGATCTTGTCCTGACAGTAACTGCCTACGACGATACAATCCTGGCAACAAAGAACAGTTCTGTTCCTGGCACAGATGCAACAACACGCACTGTGGTTTATGCAACAGACGTTCAGGCTGCTACAGGCAAGTTCTATTCAACAGCGGCAGAAGCAGCAGCAGGAAGCGTTGCAACCGGAAAAAAACTTAGCACTGACATTGAAACCTGCTACGAAAAAGCCGTTGCCGACGCTACAAACACCAATGTCTATGCATACTACACAGGCACAACCGGCACCTACCAGATGGACGTTGTTCCGTATGTTACGGAAGTTATTACTAACTTAACATCCGGCAAGGAAAGCAACCCTTCTGTTTACAACAGAACTGCCCTTGGTAAATACCCTGTTGCAGCAGGCGAAACAATCTACATTAAGGGATTCAACATTACGACGGATGCAACTTATGAGCGCGAACGGGAAGAACAGGAAGGCGAATTTGATAAGATACCTGTCCGCTCTGTAGCAGTTGCCGCAGACAGAACTTCAGGCATACTTAGTTATAAGGAAAACAACATTGAAATTATAAACAACCTTAACAATAATGATGCTCGTGGTTCTTATGAAGGAACTACCACAAAGGAAACAGGTGACTATACCGTATACTCTAACTACTATAACCGCACGCCAAACAACGATAACAACAACAGGCTTACGGACGACATTGATCTGGACGTATGGCAGATTAACAAACAGGCTGCACGCCCGATAAGCGGTGTAATTTCTGACCCTGTAATGAAGATTAGCCCTACGTCGGGAATGATCGGCTTTGCCTTCACTAACGGACCGCTCTATTTCAGCATGCCGGGAACCCTTGCTGCACAAGCAAGAGAAGATAATGGAGCAGGAGAATATTCTTACTTCTACTGGCAGGGAAGCTACGACTTTATGAGTTCTGTTGGCTTTGCATACGACAGTACAGGACACACCTACGGCTGTGCCGCAGGCGGAGATATCAACTCTAATGATGCAGACCGCTTTAGCTTTATGACGGACAGATGGGGTGTAAGTGGTGTTGCAACTAATGGTTCTTATGCAGGAAGCAATGCATTAAGGCTTGAAATGATTGCACAGGTTGGTGATTCTAACGGACAGAATACTGGAACCATAAACTTTGATAAGCAGAGGATTAAGAGCCCATCTTATGCAACTTACAGAAATGGAAACGCTACAAACATTTATATGGCATACTTTGATAACTTGAACGGTGAAATTCGTTTTAGGGCAGGTACGCTGAATGATAATACCGGAAAGACAAACTTTGGCAACTTTAATGATACTTATACAGAAAATAAAGTTGCTGAAACTACTGATGGCGGAAGATATAAAACTACTTATGTTCAGGTTGTAGCAGATAGTAACGGCACTAACTTATTAGGCAAGGCTGGGGAATACGTTTCTATCGGCGTAACATCAGACAATAAGGTTGTTATGGTCTGGTATGATTCAGAAAACGACAGGTTAATGTATTCTTACAATAGCAGCCCTTCAACCATTAGAAACGGCAAAAACAAAGAAGGCTGGTCTGATGCAAGGACAATCTTCAGAAACACAGGTGCATACTGCCAGATTGCCGTAGACGCAGACAACGGAATTCATATTGCTGCATACAGCTCAGACAGGGGCGGTTCCGTAAAATATGCATACCTAAGTTCTGTTGATGCAGCTGCAAAGACCTGTACTGTAGACTGCTGTGGTATTGTCGGTGAAAACCTTACACTGGATGTTGCTAAAGAAAATGGCAAGGTTGTGCCTCATATCGGATATTATTCAAATTCTTCCATGAGGCCAAAATATGCTTACCTGATTGGCGGTATTTCTGGCAGTGATACAAGCGTTAAGACAGGTTCTTCAAGTGCAGAGCAGTATACAGGCAACTGGGAAATTTCTGTTGTTCCTACTTCAAAGAAGATTAAGCAGGACCGCATTAACGTCGGTGTCTGGAAAGATAATGGCGGCAACTTAAAGAATTCCGTAACGGGAACAAGTAGCGCAGACCGGTATTATGGTAAATGCTACGGTAACGGCACAAAGAACGCCGTCATTGCATACGCCGCAAACAAGTCCAGCACGGAAGGATACATAGAAACCGCCCAGAAGAAGTAGCAGTTGCCGTTCAGTGGCTGCATCAGGTTAAGCAAGCGTGTGTAGGCTTGCCGGCTACTAGGGAGCAAACGCTTTTCCCCTTTGTGAACACAGTTCACATTTTGTCTTTGTGAACCTAGTTCACATGCGTTAAAGAACATGGTTCACATGTGATGGGCAATTTTAAGCTTTTGCAAGCTGCTTGAGCTGCTCGTCAGATATACCGGTAGCCTGAATTACTTTAGCAGGTTCAAGGCCCATTGTTAAAAGCTTTTTTGCTGTTTCTAAAGCTTTCTGCAGCATTCCTGTTTCTTTACCTTCACGAATACCGGCTTCTTTACCTTCGTCGTAGCGGTTTCTGTCATATTCTTCCTGATTAAATTCTGTAAGACTCATGTTCATTACCTCCAGCTTCTGATTCTGAAAAAAGCCATTCAACATATTGTTTTTTATGGCATATTCCATTGCTTCGTCAACGGCTTCTTTTTTGTTCATGCCTTGTTTTATATTTTCTTTTATCTTTTCTATATAAGTTGCATAGTCATTTAACGGCTTGCACTTGGCAAGTAGCGGTTCATTATGTCCTTTGTTGATGTTTACTAAAGTTGCAGTCCATTCAAATTCACCATTATTTTGCGGTATTTCAAAGGCATCTGAAAGCTTAAGGTTTTCAATGTCTGCCGTTTCTTTTGAACCGTTATATATAACTATAAACTGTGGAGTTGGAATTTTCAACAAGCTAGAAGAATAGATATCCCGCTTTTGCTTAGAAATATGCTGTTGATATAATTGAGCAAAGTAGAATAAGCCACGCAAGGGCATATTTGGATTATAGGTAGACTGTTGTTCATACAGATTCATCTGGCTGTCTATCAGAAAAGACAAATCGTTTTTCATCGTTATGTAAATGATGTTTTCGATTGTCGTAAGCTCTAAGTCATCCGGGTTCTTGTAATCAGAATTGTTCAGTGCGTTGTAGAGGGACAATAACCAGTCCTTGTGTTCCTCCTTGCCGAAGATTGCTTTGAATAATCGGTCCTTGTAGATTACGTTAGGTTGTGTTTGTGCAGGCATAAATGCC
>JALELH010000021.1 GCA_022768865.1 Spirochaetia bacterium | reverse complement strand
CGATTGGAAAACATTGCGGACATGTTGTGGTTGATTACCATAGTTTGTTCCTCCGTGGATATAAATGGTCAAATCCTTTTGACCAGTGTGTAAAAGATTACATCTGTATTACAAGGCTACATCTGCAATCTTTTACGTTGACTTACCTGACTGCTATCTTCTACGAAGTTGAACAGCCATAGTTCATCATTTATAGTATCGGCAGTTTGTGGAACAAACTTTAATGTTTTTTTTACTTTTTTTAAATTTTTTATTCTGTTTTATAGCTGTCTGCAATTTCCTTTACTTCAGATGCAAGCTTTACATTTGCTTCTGATTTTTCAAGGGCAAGGTTTGCATGTTCCTTCATGGTATCAAGGTTGCCTGTTGCCTTCCTTGATTTTGTAAGGATTTCATCAGCTTCTGCCTGCAGGTTGGAAATCTGCTGTTCAAGAAGCTGATTTTTATTTTTTAGAAGGGCAGAAGACTCTGAAATCTGTCCGGAAGATTCGCCTAAAAGGGTCATCATTGAACGGATATTTTCTGATTCCATATTCTGTTCAACAATTTTTTCCTTTACGGACTGAATTGAAGATTCCATGCTGCTGATGCTTTTTTCAAGGTCATCAAAGGATTTTGATGAATTGCCGGATGCAGTAACGATTTCCTTGATGGAATTTTCAATGTTTTTTACAACGTCTTTTATGGATTTAGTCTGGGCTGCGGAATTTTCAGCCAGGCTTCTGATTTCATTGGAAACAACGCTGAATCCCTGACCTGCGGCTCCTGCATGAGCTGCCTCAATTGCTGCATTCATGGCAAGAAGGTTAGTCTGTGATGAAATTTCAGTAATGATTTTGTTTGCTTCTTCAAGTTTTTTTGCAAGTTCCTGAATTACGCTGATTTTTTCCGTAACTTCATGCTGGCGCTGCTTTCCGTCCTGTGACTTTTCAACAATTTTTGCATATTCATCAATAATGCCGCTTATCTGGTTATCAACAATACCTGCATTTTCTGCAATTTTTGCAACTGAATCCTGTGATTTTTTGATTGCCGTAATCTGGTTCTGGGCTTTTTCATCAAGGTTGATTACAGATTCCATAAAATCTTCTATGGTTCCCGTTGCCATGCTAGTCATGTTATTCTGATTTTCTGCCTGTGAATAGATTTCATTTATTGAAGTATTTGCTTCGTCAATTAAAATTAAAGTCTGTTTGTTTCTTTCCTTAAGCTCATCGGAATTGACAGTCAGGGAAGAAACGCTTTTCTTTTCCGTTGAAAGCATGTTGTTAAGCTTTATCATTAACTTGTTGAATCTTGTGCAGAGCTGGAAAAGTTCGCCGTGGCCTTTTATGTTCAGCCTTGCCGTAAGATCGCCTTTTCCCTTTGCAATTTCTTCCATTTTGCCGGAAACATAATCAAGTTTTTTAAAGAAACCATGAATGTAAAGGAAAAGGATTATGATACATGCTGCTGAAACCAGGGCACAGGTGGCAATCATTAAAAGCCTTGCATTATTTAATATCCTGATTACGTGACCGGCATCAAAGTCGCATGCAACAAAACCTATTACTTTTCCGCCGTTGCTGATAGGAGCATAGAGTGTAATTGCCCATCCCCAGTTTTCCTGATTCATGATTTCAGAAACAACAATGTCATTTTCTTCCATTACCTTATGCGGATATATTCCATAGCTTGAAAGGTCTTCTGTAGTTCCTATTTCCGAAAAATTTTCAGTATCATTTGATCTTGAACTTCCATCAACTACATAAGTGAAGTTATTTCCACCGGCCGGAATCATGGTGTAAAGATATTTACAGGTTGAATCATTTTTTATGATAAAAAGTTCCGAAAAAAGTTCATTGTAATATGGATCTGAATCATCCATGGTTTTTGCAAGCTGCTCAAATCTTTCCGGATCGATTTTATACTGTGCCCTTTTAACAACTTTCATCCCCTGATCCGTAAAGACCTTTAATGCCGTAGTCTTTACTGCGTGGATTGAAACTATCGTCGTAGCCACGGAAATGAAGGCAATAAAGATAACAACAAGACTTACGATTTTAAAATTATAGGAATTGTAAAATTTAATTTTCATAATATATCTCCTGCAATTTTTTTCATCAGGCGGCTTGCCTTGCCCCTGTGGGAAATGGCATTTTTTTCATCTGCTGTAAGTTCTGCAGCTGTTTTGCCGTATTCAGGCAGATAAAAAAGCGGATCGTAACCAAAGCCGCCGGTTCCCCGTGCCTGGCTTATGTCAGGAATGATTTCTCCTTCCATTGTTTCCTGGCAGACAAAAAGGCGGTCTTTCCCCATGTAAAGTACCATGGCGCAGGTGTAGTGTGCTTTTCTTCCGCCTGTAAATCCGTTTTTTATGGCGTCATTAGTCTGGCTGATTATAAACCTGTTCTGTTCTTTCTGGGGAATCTTGCTGCCGTCTGGTTTTCCCTTCATGAATTCAGGGCCTGCATAGCGGGAAGAATAAATTCCAGGTGCTCCATTAAGGGCATCAACACAGATGCCGGAATCATCTGCAAGAACAGGGCAGTGGACAATTTCCCATAGTGCCTTGGCCTTTATAAGGCTGTTTTCATAAAAGGTTGTGCCTGTTTCTTCAGGATCAAATTCAATGCCTTCATCCTTTGGAATTACTACCGTATGTTCCGGAAAAAGTTCCTGAACTTCACGTTTTTTATTCAGATTGCCTGTTGCAAGATATATTTTCATAATGGAAAATTATATCATTCTGATGGCCTGTTTACAATGTTGCTGTCTAATTTTTCCTTTACTTTTTCCAGCATCTTATGGACTGTGCGCGGCTTTATGTTTAACAGCCTGCCTACAGTAATGTTTGAAGGAACCAGGAATGGTGCCATAGTCCATAATTCATCTGATGTCTTTTTCCATTTTTTTTCATTTTTGTTTATTTCTGTAATTGATTTTTCATTTTTTACTTCCGGATAACTGCTTTTTAAGTGTTCCCTTATAATCATGTTTTTTCTGCGCTGAAACCAGGCATAATTCCTTCTGTTTCTTAAAACAGAAAACCTGTCTTTTTTTATGATCAGGCTTTCTTCTGCCTGCCTGATTAAATTGTTAAGGCTGCTTTTTTTAATTCCCGTAATTTCTGAAATAACATCTACCTGTTCATCAGAAATATTGTTGCATGACTTTAACGCCAGGATTTTTATCATTTTTATTATCTTTCCTGAAGTAATGCCTTTTTGTTTCTTCATGGCGGAATATAATTTTTCCACTATGGTCTGTGCATTGTAGCTGGATGGAACCAAAGCCAGGTTTTCAGGTTCTTCAACGTAAAAGGATCTTTCTTTTGGGGAATAATCCCTGTAGGTTAACTCTTCTTCGATGCAGATTTTTATGCTGCAGAAATCCTTTAGATTGTCTTCCCATATTTTCTTCCTCCACCAGGAAGCCGTCATGTTTATTATGCTGTGAAGGTAAGTGTTGAATTCACTTAGTTCAGGATTGAATTTCCGTAAAATGACTTTAAAACGACCTGCCATGAAAAGTATGAATTCAGAAAAAGTATCTTCATCAAAACCAGAAAGGCCGAAGTCATTTTTTTCAATGAAAAGAAGTTCCAGAAGAAGGTTGACTGCCTTTTTTTCTGAAATTAAGCCCGTGCTGTAATCTGCCCATATTTTTTGTGTTTCTGACATGCTTAACCTAATGCAGAAATTGTGCCAGGTAAAAAAAGGCAGAATTCAGGCAGATAATGCCGTAAAACTTAACAAATAAGGGAAAAACCTAAAAAAAATGACTGATTCCGTTAAGATACAACT
>JALELH010000004.1 GCA_022768865.1 Spirochaetia bacterium | reverse complement strand
ATCCGTTTCAGGATGGCAACGGGCGTGTGGGCAGGCTCATAATGTTCAGGGAATGTTTAAAGCACAATATTGTTCCTTTTATCATTACGGAAGATTTAAAGCTGTTCTATTACCGCGGAATAAAGGAATGGAAAAATGAACACGGCTATCTGAAAGATACCTGCCTGACGGCTCAAGATGCAATGAAAGAAAATCTTAAAGCATTTGGCATTGAATTTGACTAATGGAATCTTCCGGGCTTTCAGTTGATTAAGTTCAGACTGACACAGGCGAGTTCAGGTTGAAAAGAAAAGCACGTCATCCCGAAGTTGCGTTTGTCACCCTGAGGACGCTCAGGGGCTGCAACGGTAAAACAACACAGCCCCTGAAGTTCGGGATCTATGCACAGGTAAACAACAGAAGCAGATTCTGACCTTCGTCAGAATGACTAGGAAAGTTCAGGGTGACGCCATGACGTGAGATGCTGAAATTTTTGCGTAAATACGCAAAAATTTCAGATATAAAGTTGCGGAATAAAGATAAAGAATATATAATTCAATCTGAAAAAAATGCGTAAATACGCAAAAATTTCAGGAACTGATTAAATGATTGAGCGACCACAATATTTAGCCAAACTGATTGCAAAAAAAGAAAACGGACTTATCAAGATCATTACTGGCAACCGACGCTGTGGAAAGTCTTTCCTTCTATTCACCATATATCATGAATATCTTATAAGCCAGGGTATAAAAGAAAAGCAGATTATTGAACTTGCCTTAGACGAAACAGCAAATGCAAAATACAGAAATCCCATAGAACTAGATAATCATATTCGCAGTCTTGTAAAGGATAAATCAAAGCAGTATTACGTTTTTCTTGATGAAATTCAAAAAGTAGAATCAATTCAAAATCCATACATTTCAAATAGCGATTCTAAAATTTCATTTGTAGACACCGTCCTTGGACTTATGAAAATCAGAAACATTGACCTTTACATTACCGGCAGCAATTCAAAAATGCTTTCGTCTGATATTCTTACAGAATTCCGTGACCGAGGTGATGAAGTAAGGGTTTACCCTTTGTCTTTCAGTGAATTTTATAACTGGTATTCTGGTGATAAGTCTAAGGCATGGCGGGAATATTACACATACGGCGGAATGCCTCTTGCCGTAACAAAAAAAACTCCTGAAGAAAAAAGCAAGTATCTTAAAGATTTATTTACCGGAACTTATATAAAAGATGTTCTTGAAAGGCACAAACTTGTAAAGGATTCATCCAATCTTGAAGAGCTCTTAAATGTAATTTCATCATCTGTAGGTTCCTTGACAAATCCGCTGAATCTTTCAAACACTTTTAAAACCTTAAAAAAAATAAATATTGCCCCCGAAACAATAAGCACATATCTTGAATATTTTAAAGATGCCTTTCTTATAGACAGTGCGCTCCGCTATGATGTAAAGGGGAAAAAATATATCAGCACGCCTTTAAAATATTACTTTGTTGATATTGGTCTTCGTAATGCAAGGTTGAATTTTCGCCAGCAGGAAGAAAATCATATTATGGAAAACGTCATTTTTAATGAACTTAAAGTCCGTGGATTTGATGTGGATGTTGGTGTTGTTGAACATAATTCAAAAAATGCCGACGGAAAAAGTCAGCGGAATTTTCTTGAAATAGATTTTGTGGCAAATAAAGGAAGCAGGCGTTTTTATATTCAATCAGCATTGAATATTGACAGTGAAGAAAAACGATTGCAGGAAATCAATTCACTGCGTCGCATTAATGATTCGTTTCAAAAAATTGTAGTGGTAAAAGACGATATTGAACCATGGCAGGATGATGAAGGCATTCAATACATCGGTATAAAAAAGTTTCTTCTGGAAGAAGATTATTTAAAGTAGGTATGGTCGCATGTCATACCCTACTAAAGCATGTCATACCCAACGGCGTTCTGTCATTCCGAAGTTGCGTTTGTCACCCTGAGGGCGCTCAGGGTCTGCAATGGTAAAACAACACAGACCCTGAATCAAGTTCAGGGTGACACAGATTCTGACCTTCGTCAGAATGACTAGGAAAGTTCAGCATGACTAAACAATATAGAAAAAAACCTTAATCTGGGATATAATGCCCAGATATGGACAACGCAAAGATTAAGGAAATTCTTCTGGACATTGAACCTTCTGAACTTGACTTTACCGTAATAATGACGGGCAAGGACAGCAAAAGGGTAAACGGACTTTACAAGCCGGACACAAGGGAAATCCTTTTACACAATAAAAACTTTAAGACAGACAACCAGCTTATTTATACGGCAATTCACGAATACACACATCACCTTATAAATGAACAGGACATAATTGCCAACGGCGGCAAGGAACCGCCGCACTGCGCCAGAAGCCACACCAATGCTTTCTGGGCAAAGTTCCATGCTCTCCTTGAAGTTGCAGAACAGAAAGGCTACTACAAGCTGGACATGACCCTTTCCCCGGAACTTGAAGCACTTACAAAGGAAATAAAGGAAAAATACATTGAGCCTAACGGTCAGATTATGATAGACCTGGGCCGCACATTGATTAAGGCACAGGCCCTTTGTGAACAGTGCAACATCCGCTATGAAGATTACATTGACCGTGTTCTTCAGATTCCGCGCACAACGGTAAAGAGCGTAAAGAAAGTTGGCATGCTGCCGGACGAAGATGCAGAACTTGGCTTTGACAACATGAAGATTGTTGCAGGCCTAAAAAAGGCAGACGAAAAGGCAAAGGCCGTAGAAGCAATTAAAAGCGGCAAAAGCCCTGACAGCGTAATTGCCATGATGAAGAAAAAGGCAAAGGAAGTTGACCCTAAGGAAAAGCTTGAAAAAGAGCGCGCACGCCTTACAAAAACAATCAACGAACTTACACAGCGTCTTGAATACGTGGAGGAAAGCCTTGCAAGCCTTTAAAAGATTTTTTCTTGCAGGTGCCGGTGTGATTTTTGCATCTGCACTTTTTGCACAGTCAGGCATTGGTTCCGTTACGGCACCTTCCATGCCTACAGTTACGACTCCTACAATAGGCAGCGGTTTTTATGTTCCGTCTTTTCAGAATAATTTCGTAAACACGGCAAAGAAGAACAGCACTGCCGCAAAAAAAGAGGCCGCTAAGACTGAAGAAGAAAAAAACAAAGAAGCAAAGAAAATTGCATCAACCCTTACTGCAGGCGACCTTTCTGCCTTAAGCAGCATGGGCCTTTTAGGAAGCGTTACGGGTTCCGCCCTGCCGGGAAATATTTATACAACACAGACAACTTCTGAAACAAAGGAAATCCTTGAAAAGGTCCTTACAGAGATTGAAGAAATCAAGAAGAACACAAAGGAAATTCCTGCTGCAAAACCTGTGACTGCCGTTGCTTCTGCTCCAGTAGTTTCAAGCAACAGCCTGACTTCTGCGGCGGAAAAAGCGACATCAAGGATTTTAAGGTTCAACGTTAACAACTATGACATTTTAAAGACCTGCAAGAAAGTCTATATTTCTGATGTTCAGCAGGACGGTTCTTTTCTTGTTACTGGTGACAGGCGCTATTTAAGTGACGGCAAGCAGAGGACGGAAACTTTCCATATTTTGTTTAAGAATTCTGCAACCAATAACAGTGCCGTAAACTACAATGCAGCGGCAAGCGTTACGCAGGATTATCTTAACGAATATTCCTTCCTTTACCAGCTTTCTAAAAAGCCGCAGCTTTCTGCCATGCGCACGGGCAATCTTGTTACCATGCGCACAGATGAGCCGGACTGGAAGATGGAACTTTTAATTGACCTTGGCGCAAATAAGGAAGACTGATGAACGCAAAACTTTCTGAAGGATTAAAAAAACTTGCACTTGAATTTTCTGCCACACAGATTGAACAGCTTGAAACTTACTGCCATTGCGTTATGGAATTCAACAAAACCTATAACTTAATGAAGGCAGACACGGAAGATGAACTTTATGTAAACCACGTTCTTGATTCCCTTGCTGCCGTTCCTTATCTTAAAAACTTAATTAAAGAAAATACAAAGGCTGCTGACATTGGCAGTGGCGGCGGCTGCCCGGGCATTCCACTTGCAGTTGCTTTCCCTGATGCAGATTTTACTTTAGTTGAACGCATGGAAAAGCGCTGTGCATTTTTAGAAAGTGCAGTTAAGGCAATGGGTTTAAAGAATGTTCACGTTCTATGTAAGCAGGTGGACTTAGTAGAGCCTGAACTTTTTGAAGTTGAAGTTTTCCGCGCCTTCCATCCCTTTGACAAAAAGATTACAAAGGCTCTTTTGAAGATGCTTAAAAAAGGCGGACATCTTGCCGCTTACAAGGCGCGTGAAGAAAAAATAATTGCAGAGATGGAAGAAGTTAAGTTTTTAATTCCGACTTACGAAAAAGTAAAGCTGACAGTTCCTTTCCTGGAAGACCACGAAAGGAACCTTGTGGTTGTTAAAAAGTAACCTGATGCTCTTTTTTTGCTTAGGGTCAAATGTCGGATTTAAGAATAATTAGATAGTATATATATTTTTTTTGAGCATAGACGCCGTAGGCAGGTTCAGGAATGAAAAAAAATCTGCACAAACGAAGTGCGGAAGCCTTTTTTTCAGGCCTGGTTCTGCCGAGAGGCGTCTATTTTCTTAAAAGTAGTAAATTATTTTATAACCCGACATTTGACCATTTAGCTACTCCGGGCGGGTTCCTGTGTTTGTGTCTGCTGAAACAGGGCTTACATCCGGTTCTGCTTCAAGATGAAGTTTCTTTGCAAGGACAGGGTAGTGCCTTATCTGATAAAGGTCTGTATCCATTGCCATAACTTCCTTAACGGCATAGCCTTTAAACAAAGGCCTTTTGATTACATACTTACACCAGAAGAAAGCGTAAACTGCAAGAACTAATGAAACACCTGCAAAAACAGAATAGATTGTCATCTTGTTTTTAAAGTCAGGGTCAATGTTCCATATCATGGCAGCATTTCCTAAAACGCCTAAGACCGGAATTAAAATCCCCAGTGGCAGCTTAAAGGTTCTTGGTGCCTTTGGAAGCTTCTTCCTTAAAATGATTACGTCAATGTGAACCATAATGTAGCAGAAAATCCAGAAGGTGCATCCCGTCATGATAAGGAATACAAGGGAATCGCTTGAAGTTAAGCCCGTTGCATTTATCAGCGAAAGGGCAAGGGCAACTAAAATCATTCCAGGATATGCAGAACCGGATTTTGTCCTCTTCAGGAAGAATGCCGGAAGCAGGCCGATTTTTGCCATGCCTGCACAAAGCTGGCTTACGCCAAAGATTGCCGTGTTCAAGGTGCTGATTACGGCAAGCATGGAAACAATGGACATCCATATTACGCCCGGTTTTCCTAAAAGCAGTGAACCATATAAAATGTGGGGAACAGGGCTTTTGCCTAATTCTTCCCATGCAGTGTAGTTCCTGAATCCGAAAACCATAATAACCTGCATTGCAAGAATTATTACAAGGCTTAAAACCATTCCAAGGGGAACAAGCTTTCTTGCGTTCTTTACGTTTGGCGAAACAGGAACTATGAATTCAACGCCGATAAAAAGAAAGAAGGCAAGTCCTAAAAGAGAGAACGTGTCTCCAAAGTTCTGGGTTAAGACTGCCGGCTGTTCAACTACACTTGCAGGATTGATTTTAATGCAGCCTAAAATTCCCATTACTACAAGGGAACCGATTAATCCGTAGGCAACTATGTTCTGGACTTTTGCAAACATGTCTACGCCAAAAAGATTCAGCACAAAAAGAATCAGTATTAAGGCTATGGACCACATGGCAGGGCTTACGGGAATCTGCGGCAAGACTTCTGCAATTGTGTTTCCGAACATGGCTGCTTCAGAACTTCCAAGAATCATCTGGCAGCATATAAAGCCGCCCATGTTTGTTATGATTGTAATGAACGGCCCGCAGCTTGCAAGTGTGAACTGTGCAAGTCCGCCTGTTAAGTTTGGCATAAGTGCATTTAGTTCACAGATTGACAGGGCTGTTAAAATATTGAACGCACAGGCAATGGACATGGTAAAGATAAAGGGTGTTCCCAATATGCTTGATCCCTGCCCGATAGAAAGTAAACAGCTTGTTGCAACTATAAGGCCTACGCCCGTTGCAATTACACTAGGTAATCCTAACTTTTTTTGTCCTTCCATAAAATCCTCTGGTTAGTATTCAGTTATCAATAGCCTTACTTGTCTCCGGAAATAAGTGCATCCATGCCTTCTTCTCCGGTGCGTACGCGGACAATGTTTGTTACTTCAGAAACAAAAATCTTTCCGTCTCCGATGTGGCCTGTATAAAGTTCCTTTTTTAGGAATTCTATTAAGTCGTCAACTTCTGATGTAGGCAAAACAATCATTACAACTTCCTTTGGCAGAAGCTGGATTTCTTTTTTTTCTTCTACTTCAAATTCCTGTGTTCCGTGCTGAACGCCGCAGCCAAGAACCTGGTAAACTGTCATTCCCGTTATGTGGAATTTTCCTAAAGCACTTTGTAGTGCCGTAATTTTAGATATGCCTGTTATAACTTCTACACGACTGAATTTTTCTTCCATAATATTCTCCTAAAAAGTCATTCTGAACTTGATTCAGAATCTATATAATTAATGTAGCAAAGACCCTGAAAGGCATTCGGCGAATGCTACGTTCAGGGTGACATTCCTTTTTAAACCATCATGTCTGGTGTTTCCCAGAGGTTTAGTTTTGTTCCGATTCCT
Organism: Spirochaetia bacterium; assembly: GCA_022768865.1. Lineage (GTDB taxonomy): Bacteria > Spirochaetota > Spirochaetia > Treponematales > Treponemataceae > Treponema_D. Next base: position 44,916 of record JALELH010000004.1, on the reverse strand, counting down.
TTTTCAAGAGCGTTGCGGTAAACAATTGTTCCCCATGCAATGTCTTCTACAGGCATGCCGCCAACGGAATAGACTACGATTTCTTTTGGATCACGGTGAACAGGAAGCTTGCCTGTAAGGACGTCTCCAAGGTCGTCTATCTGTTCTCTTTTCATTTTGCCTTCTGCAATTAAGTCCATTACATGAACTGCAGGAATAGGAACCGTCTTGTATGCTTCAGGTGCATATTCTTCTTCCCATGCTTCGTAAAGTGCAATGTTGTCCGTAACGGTTCTTGCACGGTTTATGATAAAGTCGTCATCAAAGCGCAGGGCAGAAGTTGAACTTATGATTGCACCGGGTTTAATCCATTCTTCCTTGATGTATGGATAAATGCTTGTGTCTCCTGTAGTCGGAGTTGAAGTGCTTACGGAAATAATGTCTGCATCCTTGCATGCTTCTTCTATGGTATCTACTGCATAAATTTCTTTTACGGACGGATAGTCTTTTTTTGCAGCCGCAATAAATTTTTCAAGGCTTGCCTTGCCACGTCCTTTTACCTTGATTGTTTCAATGCCCGGGCGTACTGCCATGGCGGCTGCAAGGGCTGTTTTGCTCATTACGCCCGGACCGATGATTGCAATGACTTTTGAATCTTCCGGCGCAAAGTATTTGTATCCTACGCCAGGAACGGCACCTGTTCTGTATGCAGAAAGGATGTTGGCACTCATGTAGGCAACTGGAGCACCCGTGTCCTTGTCGTTAAGGGTAAGCATAAGGATGGAACGGGGAAGACCTTTTTCTTTGTTGGCACAGTTTGAGCCATACCACTTCATGCCTGCCATGTCAAATTTTCCGCCAAGGTAAGCCGGCATTGCCATAAATCGGCGGTCCGGGCCGTCTACAGGCATTTCCAGGAATGGAGACTTTGCAGGAAAGCAGACCATGGTTCCATGGGAATTTCCGTTGGCACCGCCCATTCTGTAGTTGCCCACTTTCATCAGCTTGAACATTTCTTCCATTGCTTCGATGCAGCCTTTCATGTCTTTTACGCCTGCTGCAATCATGTCTTTTTCATTGAGATACAAAAAATCAATCTTAGGGTATGCCATAGTTACCTCCATAGAATTAAAAAGGATTTAAAAAATAAGGCGTTGAATTCTTTTTAAATCCAACGCCTTTGTTCGATGTAAAAACTATATTTTGTTGAAATTGAATTTCATTGTAAAAAGTGGAACAGGATTTTACAGATTTTCTATGCTTTCAAGGTAGTTGCTTTTTTCAACTTCAGAACTGTATTCCCCCGGTGTCTTGCCGGCGTATTCCTTAAACTCATGTATAAAGTGTGCCTGGTCATAAAAATTATATTCTGATGCAATGGCTGTAAGGTTTTCCATGTTCTGCCTGTTTAAATCGCTAAGCAGGAACTGGAACTTTACGGAATCGCAAAGCTGCTTTGTGCTCATGCCAAGCTGTTCTTCAAAAATCTTGTTCAGGTATCTTCCTGTGTAGCCGGAAAGTTTTTCAAGCTCTTTTATTTTTAGAAGTCCCCTGCGTTTTACTATAATGTCTGAAATCTGGCTGAACAGTTTTGCCTTGCATGACTTTTCATTTTTCAAAAGGACTGAATATTCATCTAGGAAAGTTTTTATGCGGGAATCAAAATCGTGCTGTTCTTTCATTTTGCTGCATAAATCTTTTGTAGATTCAAGTTCATCAAGAATTACAATATTGCCTATAAGTTCCTTTGCTGAATATTCCTTTACGAATTTTGTTGCACTTGGCTGAAGCCGCACGCCAAAATATTCTGCATCTTTTTTTACGGAAAAGGTCCGGCGTTCTACAGTACTCCCGATAAGATGGGTTCTGACGGAATTATTCCTGTATTCAAAAATCAGGTTGCTGCAGCCGTCAACTAAAAGGGGAACAGTTAAATCTTTCCCTGAATTATTAGAAAAGCTGAAGAAGTGTGAAATCCCGTTTTCTACAAAAATCCTCTGGCAGAAGTCAGTTGAAGCCATAACAAAATATGGCTGGATTGAAATCAAGCTATCCTTATTTAATGACATAATGTAACCCCAAATAAAAATGGCGCAGAGACAGGTAGACTGAATCTACGCATCTTTGCGCCTAAGTTAGGTTAATTATGCAAAAAATCAGGATTTTTGTCAAAGAGACAGTTCCTGCATAATCAAATTTTATTTTGCCGGCTTAAACCTGTTGTAGCGAAGAGGGCTTATATCGGCAGGGCATGAACCTGTTGCAATGAGTTCTGCAATATTGTATGCGGCAGCAGGACCAATACCAAAACCGTGGCCTGTAAATCCGCATTCAATGTAAAGCCCGGGCACTTCATCGCATTTGGAAACTGTGGCTACGGCATCTGCACTTATGTCTGCATATCCACCCCATGTGCGCACAATTTTTGCGTTTTCCAGCATTGGGAAATATCCTAAAATGCCGCGGCTTGTGGCACACACTGTGCTGGATTTTACCAATGGATAGCCGTCGTTTATGGTATTGTGGAATTGATCAAAACCGTCTGTTCCGCCCATTACAAAAGAACCGTGCTTTGTCTGGTGGCCGTAAAAGTCTGCCATGGCTGTTCCCAGCATCTGCTTGAACATCTGGGGTTCTGCTTCCGTAACAAGGCATGAAATTGACTGCTTCCTCATTGGAATGTTGATTTCCACCGTAGAAAGAATTGCATTGCTTTCGTAGCCTGCGGCAACAACAACAGTGTCTGCTTCAAAAACCTGTTTTGTTCCTTCTGCATCGCAGGTTTCTACGCCGCAAATTTTTCCTGCCTTAGTAAGGATTCTGCTTACAGGTGCACCGGTTATAAAATCAACGCCCAGTTTTCTTGCGCACTTATAGTAGCCCAAAGTTGTTGTCAGCGGGTTAGCGTGGCCGTCTGTAGGACACCAGGAAGCACCGATTACTTCGTCGCTTAAGTATGGATTGATTTTCTTTACTTCCTTTGCGTCTATCATTTTTACGTCAACACCGCATTTGTTTGCTGCCTCTGCAAGTTTTTGCAAAATCTTCATGTGTTCTTCTGTCTTGCCAAGGCGAAGGTTTCCGCCCTGTGTGTATTCTGTATCAACACCAAGTTCTTCGCTTAACTTTGGCCAGATGTTTTTTACACCCCAGACCATAAGAGGCAGTTCCTTCGGGTTTCGTCCGCTCTGACGCACGCCGCCTCCGTTGCGGCTTGAACCGCCGTTTCCGATGTATTCACTTGCTTCAAGAACAATTATGCTTTTTCCTTTTTTGGCAAGGTAATATGCTGTTGCGTTTCCTACGATTCCTGCTCCGATTACGATTACGTCTGCTTTTGTCATCATATTACAATACCTCGTTTGCTAAAGTTTTCATTTCTGTCGGCCTGATTGGTCCGCGGCTTGTGGCAGGTTTTATGGTTGCAGGGCTTGCTTTCTGTTCTGCCGCAACAATGTTTTTTACAAGTTTGGAACATGTCTGACCCTGGCATAGTCCCATGCCGGCACGCAGGTATCTTCTTATTTCCTGCATTGTCCACATGCCGTCATGAACAGCACGGCGGATTTCTCCTTTTGTAATTTCTTCACATCTGCAGATAACCATGTCATCATCGGGCATGGGAATAAATTCGCCTATATCTCTTGATCTGTCGTTCATCATATTTTGCCTCCCTTACTTTTTCCAGAATCTTGCCTTGTATCCATATTCGTTTGGAACTTTCATTGTAAGAAGATGGGTGTGGTCAAAGGCACCTGCACTTCTGACGCTTACGATTTCTGCATCGCATAGAACTTGTCCGCTGCGGCTTAATGCTTTGCCCATAGTTCCTTTTTCAGGCAGCGGCAGGAATTCGTAAGGAATGGTAATGCTTGTAAAGCCCGGTTCAAAATCTTCGTGAACCAGGAAAATGGCCTGGCCTGAACATGAAGCAACACACATGCCGCATCCCGTACAGCCGCAGTTTTCTGCAGCAACAACAGGAAGGGCCGTAATGCAGGAACCGATTTTTATGCAGTTCTTCTTGCAGGCATCCTGGCAAGGGTTACACGGAATGTTCTGGGTGCATTCAATTACAGGATGAATTCCTTTCTGATGGGTTACGCCAGGGTAGCGGTCAATTTCATCTTCTGCCACAAATCCCTTTGTTAAAAGGTTCATGCTTGTAGGAATGCCTTCGTCTGTTTTTTCTATAAGCTTGCCTCGGTTTACAGGAGCAAACATTCCCTGACGCAAAGAATCAAGATCTTTTGCATAGGTTTTTTCTGTTTCTGACATTACAGTTTCTTCCGTAAAGCCCAGCTTGTATGCAGCACGGAGTCCTGCCATGCGTCCCTTTATCATTGCAGAACTTGCTTCTTCTATGCCGCTTACGTCTCCTGCAGCAAATAAACATGGAATTGAAGTTTCGCCGTATTCATCTACAATTGGAATCTGCCCGCCGCGCTTTGGATTGTCTTCCATTTTGCATGTTGCCATTTTTAGAAGCTGGCTCATTGGGCTTAAGCCGACTGCAACGCAGATTGTATCAGCGTCAAACTGGATTTCTGTTCCTGGTATGATTTTGAAATGTTCGTCTACCTTTCCGATTATTACGCCTTCAACTTTTTCTGTTCCGAGTACTTTTTTGATTGTGTAGCCAAGATAAAATGGAACGCCTGTTCTTGCAACTTTTGCAGCATGAACTCCATAACCGCCAATGCGTGGAGCAGCATCAACAAGGGCAACAACTTCGCAGCCTGCCTGGAGCAGCTGAAAACTTACTACAAGGCCAACGTTGCCGCTGCCAAGCATGAGTATTTTTTTGCCTGGCTTTATGCCGTGCAGGTTCATCATTGTCTGGGCAGCACCTGCACCGATTACGCCGGGTAAAGTCCAGCCTTCAAAAGGAACCATGTTTTCTGCAGCACCTGTTGCAATGATTACGCTGTCTCCCTTGTAATGGTGAATTCCGCCATCGTGGCTTACGGTTATTTCCTTGTTTTCAAAAATGCCAGTTACGGTTGCGTCAAGCTTAACCTGAACGCCTGCATCATTTGCTTCCTTTAATAATTCTGTGCCGATGTTGTAGCCGCGGATTTTTGCCTTGTGTTCCTTTGAACCAAAGAACTTGTGAATCTGCTTGAAAAGCTGTCCGCCCGGTTTGTGGTTTTCATCAAATACCATGACTGACATTCCGCGCCTTGCTGCTTCTATTGCTGCACTTAAACCTGCAGGACCTGCACCAACTACGATTAAGTTATATCTTTCCATGATTATTCTCCTTTTGCACTGCAGCCATACTGTGTCTGAACTTTCATGCCTGCTTTAAGCGGTGTAATGCATGTGCGTGTATTAGGAACGCCGTCTACAACCATAACGCAGTCCGTGCATCTTCCTATGGCACAGAAAATTCCACGCGGCTTGTGAAGTCTTGAAGTTTCACGGTGTTTTAAAATTCCTGCGGCATGCAGGGCAATGGCAACGGGTTCCCCTTCGTAACCCTGCATTTCTTTTCCGTCCAGAGTGAATGTTACAAGCCTGCCTTTTTCAGGCACTCCTAAAATCGGATGTTCTGCTATTCTTTCTGATTCCATGATTCATTTGCCTCCTTGATTTTCTTAACCTGACGGTAAAAACTATAGGTCATGGCAAAAAAATCCAATTGTAAAAAGGGGAACCATGGGAGTAAAAAATAATTCAAATTAATGTAGTTATTTAAAAATATTTTCGGATTTTCAATTAGTGATAAAATGCAAAATCAAGGAACATAAAATATGAACTGGTATATTAAAAGGCTAAAAGAACTGGAAAGAGCAGAACCATTGTATTCTGTCTGCGGAGACGATTGTGCCGTTTGCCCAAGGTATATTGCAAAAACAGAAGAAGAATTTAAAATGCTTGTAAGGGCCTTTTATCAGAAAGAAACAAACCTTAAAATAATGTAGATGAATAAATTGATTAAATCTGATAAACTACAGGTATGGAAAAGATAACATTTAACACAACAGGCACTTGCAGCAAAGTGATTACATTTGAAAAGGACAGCAGCAACTGCATTCACAACATTAAGTTTGAAGGCGGCTGCAACGGGAACTTAAAGGCCATAGGCATTTTATGTGAAGGCATGAAGGCAGATGAAATTGCCGCCAAACTGAAAGGCAATCTCTGCGGCAACAAAGGCACCAGCTGTGCCGATCAGCTTGCCAAAGCCGTAATGCAATAAGTGAAAGATAACATGAAGCCAGAACGGCGTGACTAAAGGTTAAGCAAAAAGGCCGGTTAAATTTTACCGAAGGCAAAAGTTGAGGAAATAAAATTGACAGGACGTCAATTTTATTTCCTTCTGTCCAAATTATTTTCTACATAATATTTTGACTTTGCCTTATACATTCTTTTATCAGCAAGCTGAATTATTTCTTTAAGCGTATAGTTAAGATTTTCTGCATATCTTACTAAACCGTAAGAAATGGAAAGTTTATCAATCAATTTTCCTTTCCATTCTTTCTGCATTGTTTCAAAATTCTGGCAGGCCTCAGCAATGGTATCTGCATCACCGTTCAGAATAATCTGGAATTCATCACCGCCTGTCCTGTAGATTTTTCCGAGCGTTCCAAAAGCATTTGTTGCACATCCTGCTGCACTGCGTATAAGTTCATCGCCGGCATCGTGACCGATGTTGTCGTTTATGGATTTAAGCCCGTTAATGTCGCAGGAAATATATGCAAAATCTTCTTTTACGCCCTTTTCTGCAAGCATTTTAAGCTGAACTTCATAGGCATGGCGGTTAAGCAAGTGAGTAAGTTCATCTGTGTTGGCAATGGAAATAAGCCGCTGTTCCTTGCGCTTTTCATCGTCAATAACCTGTGTTGTAAATATAACTTTTGTTGCCCTGCCGGAAGAATCGCTTTCTACACGGATAAAATTTGCACGAATCCAGCCTTTAAATAAACTTCTGAATTCCATGGAAATGTAAACCTTGTCTTTCATTCTGTCTGCAATGGTTTCCAGGTTTGTAAATTCAAGAAGCCTTTCCAAATCTTCAGGAACAGAAACATTAGTCATTACGGCAGTCATCTGCATGCTTGCATTGACTTCTGCATTGACATAAGCCTTTACTTCCGAAACCGTAGTAAATTCCTTTACCGTATCATTTACTAAATCAACTAAATGAAGTGTAAGGTAAACTTTAGAAATTGAAGAAATTATCTGGTTTTGCAAAAGTGCCCGGTTTTCGCTGGCTATAATGTTGTCAATGTTTTTGAATGCTATTACAAAGTTGTTTCCTTCTTTAGGTTTTGATAAGTAAGCCTGGAAAAATAAAATCCTGCCGTTGCGGGAAACACGGTAAATAAATGAATATTCTTTTTCCTTGCTTAAAACTTTAGAAACTTTTTCTACAGTATTAACCGGCTCAAACAGTTTTCTGTCACTGGCTTCTACATCCTTGCTGTAATATAATTTTATAGCCTGTTCGTAGGAAACTTCAGAAACCATGGCAGAAAGTTTTTTACCAAAGTCGTGGGCAACATTATAAATCTGGATTTCCGAAGTCTTTGCGTTAATGACGTAAACATCCTGATAGTCATGGCTCAGGGCTTCTATTACGTTTAAATATGAAATTTCTGCCCTTTTCTGTTTTGAATATGCCTGCCTTGTTGAAAGGATTATATAAATTATGATGAATAAAATTATTGCACCTATAAGGGTATATGTTTTTAAATTTAAATCTTTTATTGCACCGTTAATTGAAGTTAATGGAATAAGGTGAACCACATAACAGCTGCTGTCTGTAAGTTTTTTTACGCAGCAGAATCCCTTTGCAACATCTGAATAAAGCTTGTAGCTTTTATTGTTGTTCTTTTTTGCGTTGAGAATAAGATTTATTGCAAAGTCATCATCCGTTAATTCTTTTAAATCAAGTCCGGATGGAATGTCGTCTTCTGTTGCTGCAATTATGCGGAATTTTTCGTCTACCAGCATATTGATTGTCTTGTATCCGTAAAAATTAACATTAAGCAGGGGTTTTATTTTTGTTTCTGCTTCGTAGCAGCCCGTTAAAATTCCTGCAACCTGGTTGGAATAATATATAGGCGAATAAAAATTAATCAATGCAGTTTTTGAAGTTTCTGGATTAAAGTCTACCCAGATGCCGGAATTTCCTTTCATGCCGTCTTTAAAATATTCAAGGCTGCTGACGTCGTAATAAAGGTCTGTGTCTGGGATTCTTTTCTGTCCGTCCCAGCGGATATATTCAATGGAAGAAAAAAAAGATTCGTTTGTAAAAGTATTGCTGAAAACCTTGTCGTTTACAAGTTCCCGGGAATTCATCATGTCGGAAGTCAGGTTGCTGATTAAGTTGATTCTGTTCTGTCCGACTAAAAACATAAAGTCAATTTCTTTGCTTATGATTTCAACATTGTTTTCTGCTGAATAGGATACCTGGTTTTTAAAGAAGTTTTTTATGGAAAATGAATATACGACAATGGAAACTGCAATAAGAAATATTACGGTGAAGGGAAAATAAATTGAGAATAGCTCTTTCTTTTGTTTCATAATAACACTCTAGGTTCTCTAGGTTCTCTAGGTTCTCTAGGTTCTCTAGGTTCTCTAGGTTCTCTAGGTTCTCTAGGTTCTCTAGGTTCTCTAGGTTCTCTAGGAAGCCGGGATTTTTTATTATAAAAAACTTCCTGAACAATTATAACATAGGATTCTATAAATTCCTACAGGAAAACTGGATATGTGTTTGTTTTTTAAAAATGTATAGTTTTATTAAATATAAACGCCGTAGGCATGTTCAGTCCTAAAAAAAATACGTACAAAGGTCGTGCGGAAATGGCAGAGAAGCTTCTGGCCAGCCTGGTTTTAAAACAGCCCATACAAGAATTGCGGATGCAATTCTTGAGACGAAAGTTACTGCCGGTTCTGGCTTCTAAAGAGCATTCACTTTCGACCCAGAAATGCCTTGCAAACTTTTATTCAGTAATTTTTAGAAAGGCTTAAATGTTAAACCAAGAGAACAAAGATAAGTGTCCTTGCTGAGTTCCATTTCTTTTCCGCCGAATTCATAATCCTGGCTGAAGTAGCGGCAGTGCATGTAGGCAAGGGTAGCCATAAGCTGTTTTGTAAATTTATATTCAACACCGCAGCCGCCGACTAAGCTGTCAAGAACTGGATTGAATGCACTGTTTACGTCTGATTTTGTTCCCTGGTTGCTGTACATTGTTCCGATGGAAACACAGAGTTTTTCCGTTGCCTGCCAGTCGCATCCTAAGCCGATTTCCCAGGAATCCTTATAGTCAAGGTCTGCCCTGCCAAGAGGATTCTGCATGTTTGCCTGCTTATTAAAGTAGTAGTTAAAGCTCATGCTTATATCAACTGTTTCAATTGGGCTGTATCCTGCACCAAGGCTAAGAACGGCTGGAAGGTCGTTGTGGTATTTCTTTCCTTTTACAATGCCAAACTGGCCTGCAATGTTTCCTGTAACGCTGTCAAATTCAACATCAAGTTTTGTAATTGTCTGATACTGTGCGCTGAACTTGAATTTTGGAACAAGGTCTACAACGTTTACGCCAAAGATTCCGCCAAAACCAATGCCTGAACCTTCGTATTTGATTTTATCTCCGCCGTTTAAATCTTTTATTCCTGCACACTTTAACTGCATGTTTGTGCTTGTATGAAGAAGGCGTCCTGCTGCTGCAAGTGAAACATTTTCTGTTACATTATAAGAAAAACCTAAAATTTCTCCCATGGTAACTGTATAGGCTTTAAGGGAATGGTTGCTGGCAATAGATTTTCCCATAGCATCAGCTACAGGGGCTGCCTGTTCTTGAGTTTTACCTGCTGCCATTAAACTTTGCAAAGTTGTCTTGTATCCTGCACTATACAATGCCAGATATGTTGCACCGGTTCCGTCCTTATAGTCCAAAGAACCGCCGCCTGCAAAAACACCGAATCCTGCAAAGGCAGCCCAGTTGTCTTTCTTGTAGACAGCTTCAAAATCTGGGAAAAAGAAAACATCTACCTTGTCTTCGTATTTTGTGTTGTTAAAATCCAGATCGTTGGCATAGTTTTTATAGATAAACTGGTTGCCTACGTTAAAGGCAAGGCCGTCTTCCATAAAGGAAGTTCCTGCAATGTTGTATAAAACGGCTTCAGGTCTTTTTGTTTCTGTGTTGCGGCTAGGATTGCGCAGATAGCCGGTTGAAAGGTTTGACTTGTTGTCAATTCCGCCTGCAAAAAGCTGTGCAGAAAGTGCCAGAACAGAAATTGCAGTTAGTATTTTCTTCATAATATTCTCCTTGAATTGCCTTTTAAAGCAACAGAATGTTATTAAATGATAATACTAAAAGCTTATTTTGACAATATCTAATTTTTTGTCATTTTAGATTGTAATCTGCTTCAGGATTTTCGTAAGGTCGTTCTTTTCTACTAAATCGATAGGGCGGCCTTCTATGTATTTTCTTGCTTCTTCCGTAAAAGTTCCGGCACTTACGCAGAATCCCCTTGCAGCCTTAACGTCTCCCATGTGTCCGTGGAATTCGCGGATATAGACTTCGCCTGTTGCGCCCGTAGTCCTGAAAAAGCGGAACAGGGCAACGTCTTCCCACTTAGAAGAATAGATTTCTGCAAGAATATCCGTGTATAAAACGTCAACGTCAATGCTCTGAATTTTAACGGTTGAATTTTTATACTTTGTCATGATGAACTTGCGGCAGAGGGTTACAAAGTCGCTGGAGTTGGCAGAAATATAAATCTGCAGGTTGGAATTCTGGCTTAATTCCTGATAGCGGCTGATAAGTGTATTTACATCTTTATAGTTGGCATTTTTCGTGCGGATTGCCTTGCACATAAGAAGACCTTTTTGAATCAGGTTCTTTTCAAAATAGCAGCGGGCAAGATTGTATTCCAGTTCAATTTTAATTTCCGGCGGCATATTTTCATGCTTAAGGCCTATTTCCAGGTCCTGTATTGCAGTGGCAGAATCATTTATCTTCATGTGGAACTGTCCTGCCTGAAGACATGAGCGCGGACCATAAACAGGGTCTGCCCTAAGGTGCATGAACACTTTAATTGATTTTTCCGGGTGGCCTTCGTGAGCCATGGCATCTGCCATATTGAACAAAGCTTCCTTGTTTCCCGGGTCTTCGTCCAGGGCTTTTTTAAAGCATGGCAGGCTTTCCCGGTATTTTCTTGCGTTATAATAGCACATGCCAAGCTGAAGGTAGATTTCCGTTGCATCAGGTTTGGCAGGAAGTGCTTTCCTGAAAAGGGGAATTGCCTTGTCGTATTGTTCAAGCTTAGCCATTGTCTGGGCAAGGTAAAAGTTAGGTTCGTAGGCAACGCCGTTCATTTTTGTTGCACTTATAAGGCTCTGTGTTGCTTCCGGCAGTTTTTCAAGTTTAAGGGCAGTAATACCCTGACGCAGGAATGAAAGGTATAAATCAATGGTACCGTCTTTGTTGGCAAGGGCAAGCTTTACAAGTTCGCTGTAAACGGCAAAGGCTTTGTCCCATAACTGGCTTTCAAAATAAACTTCGCCAAGGGGAATAAGTCCGAGAGGATCGTGGGGATTTTTAGCAAGGCGCTTGTTTGCTTCCTTTATTATCTGAGCCTTGTTCTTTGCACCGTCCTGTTTAGGGGATTTTTTGCCCATAAACATGGAAAGAACGGCACAAAGAGCAATCATTATAACTGCTGCTATTAAAAACGACATAAACTTCTACCTTTGATAATAAAAACTTTAAAATTTACTATCAACATTATCGGCAGTTTTTTAGTTTTTCTTAAGTTCAGCTACGAATTCTGCGATTCTATCAAGGGCAACCTTGATTTTATCTACGGCTGTAGCATAGCAGCATCTGACGTGGCCTTCGCCGCCTGCACCAAATACGCTGCCAGGAACAACGGCAACATTGTGCTTCTGGAAAAGCTGCGTTGCAAATTCTTCCGATGTAAGTCCTGTAGAAGAAATGTCCGGGAACATGTAAAAGGCACCGGTCGGTTCTGGAACAGGAAGTCCCATGTCGCAGAAAGCCTTATACATTAAGTTGCGGCGCTGCTGATAGCTTACGCGCATTTTTTCAACTTCTTCCCAGCCGTTCTTTAAGCCTTCTGCAGCGGCATACTGGCTGAAAATCGGAGCACAGATTGTGTTGTATCCGTGGAGCTTTACAATCTGCTCCAGCAGGTCTGAAGGAGCAGCAATGTAACCGATACGCCAGCCTGTCATGGCAAAGGATTTAGAAAATCCGTTAAGGATAATCGTATAATCTTTCATGCCAGGGAAAGAACCGATGGAAACATGCTGGCTGCCGTCGTAAGCAAGTTCGCAGTAGATTTCGTCACTTATAACCCAGATCTGATGCTTTTTTACGATTTCTGCAATTTTAGCAAGTTCGTCTTTAGGAATCATGGTTCCCGTCGGGTTGTTAGGCGAGCAGATCATAAGTGCCTTTGTTTTCGGCGTAATTGCCTTTTCAATCTGTTCTGCCGTAGGGTAATAGCCGTTTACGCTTGTATCAACTGGAACGACTTTTACGCGGCAAAGTTCTGCAAGGGGAACATAGTTTACATAGCACGGCTGGCTTACGATGATTTCGTCGCCTTCGTTAAGGATTCCGCGCAGGGCTGCATCTACGCCTTCAGAAGCACCAACTGTAATCAGGATTTCATCCTTAGGATTATAGTGAAGGTTATAGCGTGTCATGTATTTTGAAATTTCTTCACGAAGTTCAATTAAACCCCAGTTAGAAGTATAGCTTGTGTGGCCTTTTTCCAAATGATAGAAAGCTTCTTCACGGATACACCACGGGGTCGGGAAGTCCGGTTCCCCGACGGAAAGGGAAATTACATCATCATGGCCGATGAGCATTTCAAAGAATTTACGGATTCCGCTAGGCGGAGTCTTTTCCATAAGTGAGTTGAATTTATCTGGTCTTGTGTTCATTTAATTATCCTGTTAGCTTGAGAATGCCTCTCTGTTGTCCTTGTCGCTGTCTACGTAGACAATGTCATTCTCTTTATAAATCTGCATCAGAAAGTGTGTCCTTGTAGCACGCACGCCCTGAAGTGTAGCAAGTTTTCTTGCAACAAAGTTAAAAATATCCTGGTTTGTGTCGCCTTCTACAACTACCTTAAGGTCGTAATTGTCTGCACTCATAAGGTAAAGGGATTTAACCTGAGGGAATCTGTAGATTCTGTCTGCAATTCCGTCAAAGCCGTGTTCCCTTTCAGGCTGAACCTGGAGTTCTATTTCTGCACGGACTTTCTGTTTCGCGGATGCGTCTTTGGCAGGGTTAATTATGGCCGCGTATTTCATAATGATTCCGTCTTTTTCAAGACGGCTTATGATTGACTTTACTTCTTCCACAGACTTTTTTGTCATGGCAGAAATGTCTTCTACGCTGATTCTTGCATTGTCCCTTAAGAGATTCAAGATTTCTTCTGAACTTTCCATAATTTACCTCTATATCAAGCCTGTTTAATTCCAGGCAGATTATCTGTTTTATCAGGGCGAATGTCGAGTTTACAATTATTTATTACTGCAAGCAAACGCCGTAGGCAGGTTCAGGCATGAAAAAAAATCTGCACAAACGTAGTGCGGAAGCCTTTTTTTCAGGACTGGTTCTGCCGAAAGGCGTTTAGTTGCTTGTATAAACATCAATTTTTATACTCGACATTCGGCATGTTAAATAACACCCTTTGTGCTTGGAATTTCTCCGCCACGCCTTGGGTCAATTTCTACTGCACTTCTTATGGCGCGTGCTGCCGCCTTAAACAGGCCTTCCATTTTGTGATGGTCGCTTCTGCCGCGGATTGTATCAAGGTGAATGTTGCATTTGGCACCGTTGGCAAAGCCCTGCCAGAAGTCTTCAAAACAGTCTGTCTGGAAGCTGCTTTCTTTTCCGCTGTTTATGGAAACAAGGGGAATGTTTGTAAGCTGGGCATTGCATACGCAGAAAGGCCTGCCGCCAAAGTCAACGGCTGCCTGCAAAAGGCTTTCGTCCATTGGGTAAATAAAGCAGCCCGTCCTGTTGATTCCTGCACAGTTGCCAAGTGCCTTTGCAAAAAGCTGGCCTAAAGCAATGCCAGTGTCTTCTATTAAGTGGTGCTGGTCTACTTCCAGGTCGCCTTTAATTTCTCCGGATAAGTCAAAAAGACCGTGCTTGCAGAAAGAGTTAAGCATGTGGTGGAAAAAGCCTATAGGGTTTTTTACAGTGCACTTTCCGCTGCCGTCCAGGTTAAGCTTAAGTGAAATCTGAGTCTCTTTAGTATTTCTTTCAATCTCTGCAATACGTTCCATATGTTTTGTTTTACTCCGGCATTAAGAAACTACTTTACGCAATTCGTATTCAACGATGTCTGTGGCGCCTAAGGCTTTAAGCTTCGGCAAAAGAACAGGCACATCCTTTTTCTGAACTGCAATTTTAACTGCATAGCCGTTGCCGCCGAAAAGAGGGCTGACAGTAGGGCTCTTCATTGACGGAGTTCCCTTTACAAGAGCTTCAAACTTGTCTTCTGCAACGTTCATTTCAAGCATTACCTTAGAACGTGCATTCATGACGGCTTCAAAAAGCATGCGCAGTTCCATGATTTTCTGCTTCTTTTCCGGATCTTCCATTGCCTTTTTTGAAGCATACATTCTTGTAGAAGACGTCATCAGTGTGTCTACAATCTTAAGGCGGTTTGCCTTTAAAGAAGAACCTGTAGAAGTATTGTCTATTAAAATCTGTGCTTCTGAATCGTCACTGTCGCGGACAAAGCCTTCAGACGTTCCCCATGTGCGGAAAACAGTGCCGTCAATGTTTTTTTCTGCAATATATTTTTTTGTAAGGTTCTGGTATTCAGTTGCAATGGTAACAGGCTTTTTTAAAAGTGAATTGTAATCAACGGTTTCTGGCACTGCAGCAACAATGCGTACAGGGTCAAAACCAAAATCCATGATTTCTACAACGTCATTTTCTACGCCGTTTTCGTAAACCCAGTCTTTGCCGCTGAAGCCTACGTCTGCTTTCTGCCCTGCAAGGAGTGCACTTACAATCTGCGGTTTAACAACCTGAAAGGCAAGGTCTTCCTGATTTGTAATTGGAAAATATGTCCTGTCCGGAAGAGAAATTGAAATTCCAACATCGCTTAAAAGTTCGTAAACTGATTCGTAAATGCGGCCTTTTGCCAGCAAAATCTTTAATTTTTCCATAATCCCTATAATATAGAAAAGTTTGTATAGTTTCAATTGACGGGTGAAAAGTAAATGCTTTTGCCGTTGGTAACGCCTTCACCATTAGATAGATGAGACGCTCACCCTTGCTAGGTGAGGCATTCACCCTTGGAAGGTGAAACGTTCACATAACCAAGGTGAGATGGACCACACACCAAGGTGAGATTCACTACACACCAGGGTGAAAACCGCAGCACACTTAGGTGAGATTTGCATCACACCTAAGTGAAATTTACATCTTTAAATTGAAAAATACGGAATTGCACATTATAATTAGTTAAACAGTGGGGATACAAATTGAACGAACAGACAAATGCCATTACAACAGGGCGCAAAACCTTTTTTATTCAGCCTGACACAAGCCTTTTGACGGAAAATTTCTGTGAAGAATACCTTTTGGATGGCTTTGAATCATATTTTATAAGCAAACTTCCTGCCAATACTTCTCTGGAAAATTATATAGACTATCTTTATGAATCCTTTAACGATCTGATTTTATTCTTTAACATTGATTCGCATGCACCGGAAGGTGAAACCTGGCCGCAGTTTATAAGCAAAATCAATGCAAAATACGAAGGAAAGGTTCTTATAGGCGTCCTTTATTTAAAAAGGCAGAACAGGGAAGAAAAGCCCATTATAGAAAAGATTTATCTTTTTAATATTGGCATTATGTGTGGCTGCATTCAGCTTGAATATCAGAAAAAAAACAACTTCGGCATAATAGAAAAGGTTCTTTTTGCAAATCAGGCCATGGGCAGGCGCAAGCAGGTGCGTGCCATCTGCAACAACAACTGTACTTTTGATTTTGTCTATAATAAAGAATCTTACAGGGGAATGCTTCAGGATATTTCCCTAAGCCATTTTTCCATTATTTTACCCCATGGAAAGCTTCAGATGCCTTTGTATGAAAAAATCGAAGGCATTCAGCTTACTGTAAAAGGCTGCCATGTAAGGACAAACGCCGTTCTTTTTGTAACCCGGCAGGTAAACAATGGTGCAGATGATTTATTTGTCTTTATGTTTGTGCAGAAAAACGGCGGCCAGGGCATGGAAATAATTACAAAGCAGACAATTTTGCCTAAAGTTTATGAAATTCTTTCAGAAAACTGCATGAACCTTTTGCAGGATACGATAGAAGAAAGCAAAAAGCAGCAGAAAAGGGATTATGAAAGTAAACTTAGGGAACTCAGGCGTTAAAGTTCTTGATTTTTTGCAATAACTTCTTTAAAAAACTTCTTCTTTATGATAAAATCCCAAAAATTTTATAGAGGTAAGTATGTTAAAAGGAAGGCATGTTATTGAGCCGGCAAATCTTTCAGTTTCAGAAATTGACGAGATTTGTTCACTGGCAGAACAGATGATTGTAGATCCTAAATCTTTTCAAGATGTGTGTCGCGGGAAAATTCTTGCGACACTTTTTTTTGAGCCAAGTACAAGAACAAGGCTTTCTTTTGAAGCTGCCATGCTTCATTTAGGCGGAACAGTAGAAGGTTTTGCTGATGCCAACGTTACAAGCGGCACAAAGGGCGAAACTCTGGCAGACACAATCCGCGTTGTAAGTTCCTATGTAGATGTAATTGCCATGCGCACGCCAAAAGAAGGTGCAGCACTTTTAGCTTCCCAATACAGTCCTGTTCCTGTAATCAATGCAGGAGACGGCGGCCACAGCCATCCGACACAGACACTTACAGACCTGCTTACAATAAGGGCATTGCAGGGTGGCTTTGAAGGCCATACAATCGGTTTTTGCGGAGACTTGAAATTCGGACGCACAGTTCATTCCTTAACCCAGGCCATGAGCCGCTATAAAAACAACAAATTTATTTTCATAAGCCCGGAAGAACTTAAAGTTCCGGAATACATTACGGAAGATTTATTAAAGCCTGCTGGAATAAAATTTGAATGTGCAGAAAAACTTGAAGACGTAATCGGAGACCTGGACATCCTTTACATGACCCGCGTTCAGAAAGAAAGGTTCTTTAATGAACAGGATTACATCCGCTTAAAGGAAAGTTACATCCTGAATCATGAAAAAATGAAGCTTGCAAAAAAGGACATGATTGTCCTGCATCCGCTGCCGCGCGTAAACGAAATTGCACCGGAAGTAGACAGCGATCCTAGGGCTGCATACTTTAAGCAGGTAAAATACGGCATGTATGCAAGAATGGCATTAATTGCAAAAGTTACAGGAGCACTCTGATGTTAAACGTAGATACAATAAAAAACGGGCTTGTAATTGATCACATTCAGGCAGGACTTGGATGGCGTGTGTTCAACTGGCTTGGGCTGGATAAGGCAAGCTTTGCCACAGCTTTGATTATGAATGCTGCTTCAGATAAAAGCGGAAAGAAAGACATTATTAAAATAGACAACATCATTAACATTGACTACAGCATTCTAGGTTTCATTGATTCTAACATTACGGTGAACGTAATTCAGGATTCCAAGATTGTGCGCAAAATAAAGATGGAACTTCCTGCAAAGGTAGAAGGCGTAATCAGGTGCAAGAACCCGCGCTGCATTACGGTAACGGAATCTTATGTTACGCCTCAGTTCCGTTTGACCAACCCGCAGAAAAAGGAATACCGCTGCATTTATTGCGACGACCTTTATAAGCGGCCGTAAGTCAGAATAAAATTAAAGGGCAGGAATAAAATATTTCTGCCTATTTTTTATAAAAGGAGTTTAGTATGAGTGTCTGGAGAGTCCTGCTTAGTATTATTTTTCCGCCACTTGCTGTTTATGACAGGGGCTGCGGTTCTTTGCTGATTGTTTTTTTGCTTACCTGCTGCGGCTGGGTGCCTGGAGTAATTGCTGCCCTTGTAATACTTAATAAAAAATAGAGCAAAATTTAAGATTAAGAACAATTTGAAAAATAAAGTTTTTATTGAAAATAAACGACGGAGGCAGGTTCGGCAATGAAAAAAAATCTGCACAAACGTAGTGCGGAAGCCTTTTTTTCAGGGCCGGTTCTGCCGTAAGTCGTTTATTTTTTTATATAGCATTTTTTTACCTTTGAAAATATAATCAGATTATGAACGATACAATTCTCATTTATAACGCACGCCTTGTTGATGCTACAATGGACAAAAAAGGTTTTGCCATAATCATTAAAAACGGAAAAATAGACTGCTTTCCTAATAAGCAGATTGTTAAGGAACTTCTTAAAAACGAAAACCCGGAACTTAAAAAAATTGATGCCTGCGGTGCAGTTTTAATGCCTTCCTTTATAGACACTCATGCACACTTCCGCGACCCGGGACTTACACAGAAAGAAGACATTGTTACAGGAAGCCGCGCTGCTGCTAAAGGCGGTTTTGGCACAGTTGTCCTTATGCCTAACACAAGCCCGGTATGTTCAAGCCAGAAAATGGCAGAAGAAAATAATAAAAAAGCAAAAGAAGCCGGCTGGTGCAATGTAATTCAGTCTGTGTCAATTACAGAAAACTTTGACGGCAAAACAATTGCACATTTAAAGGAACTTGACCCGAAAGTTGTTCCTTTAATAACAGAAGACGGCAAGGAAGTAATGGATAGTAGCATTATGCTTGAAGCAATGAAAACAGCCGCTGCAAAAAAAATCATTGTAAGCTGCCATTGCGAAGACCCTTTCCTTGCGGCAAGTGCAAGGCCTTTAAGAGCAGAATCATTAAAGCTTATTCATGAAAATAATGCTGAAGCAGTGGCAGCAAATGCTGCAGCAAAAAAAGCCGTTGCACTATTAAACCAGGCAGATGAAATTTTAGCCTGTGCAGAAGATGCTGCAACAGACAGAAACCTGCGCCTTGCCAAAACTGCAGGCTGTCACATTCACCTTTGCCATGTAAGCACGGAACATTGCGTACGTGCGGCAGAAAATGCAGCAAAGGAAGGCGTAAACGTAACATTTGAAGTTACACCGCACCACATTTATTTTGAAAGCGGAAAAGCACCCGTAATCTTTAACATTGTAAATCCGCCTTTAAGAAAAAAAGACGACCGCCTTGCTTTAATAGATGCACTTAAAAAAGGAAAGGCATTCTGCATAGGCACAGACCATGCACCCCACACGGCAGAAGACAAGAAAAACGGAGCACCTGGTTTCAGCGGAATTGAAACTGCCTTTGCCGTCTGCAACACAGTGCTTTGCAGGGAAAACAAAATGTCTTTAAAAAACCTTTCCCGCTTAATGAGTGCAAACCCGGCACAGCTTCTTGGATTAAAAAACAAGGGCATGCTAAAGGAAGGTTTTGATGCAGACCTGGTTTTGCTTGATGCAGAAAAAACATGGGTAGTCCACGAAAAAAATTTTGCAAGCAAGGGAAAGTTTACTCCGTTAGAAGGAAAGAAACTTACAGGCAAAGTTTTAAAGACATTCCTTGCAGGCAGGATTGTCTACGATGAAAGCAATGAACAGAATTAATCAAAGTAACGGGGAATAAAAATGAACTATTTAAATATTTTTGTAATTTTATTTTTAGCAGGAACTGCATTTGATTTTCTGCTTAATCAGGCTTTGGAATTCATTGACTTTTCATTCAGAAAAAAGCACGGCACGGAAGTTCCTGCAGAACTTAAAGGCTATGTAGAATCAGAAAAACTGAAGGAAGTGTGTGCCTACGAAAATGCAAAATATTTTTTCTGGCTGCCGCAAAATACTGTAAGCCTGGCACTTTCTGTTGCTTTAGTGCTTTGCGGTTTTTACGTTAAGGTCTTTAACCTTGCATGGGACTGGACGGGCAATGTTTATTTTACAATCCTGCTTTTTATTTTTTTATCAGCCATTCCTTCTTTTATTATCATGATTCCCTTTAACCTTTACCATGAATTCAAAATAGAAAAGAAATTCGGGTTTTCAAACATGACTTTAAAAATGTATGTAATTGACGGCATAAAGGAAACTTTAGTTTCACTGGTAATAGCCGTGCCGCTGATCTTAATTGCTGTTGCCTTTATAGGCCATTTTGAAAAACTATGGTGGCTGTATTTTGGCCTGGTTTACGTTGCCATTTCCCTTGGCTTAAGTTACGTTTACCCGATCTGGATTGCACCGCTTTTTAATAAATTTGTTCCGCTGGAAGACGGCGAATTAAAGACTAAGATAGAAGAACTTTTTGCAAAGACAGGTTTTAAAACCAGCGGCATTTTTACTATGGACGCTTCAAAAAGAAGCAACCACAGCAACGCCTATTTTACGGGCCTTGGTAAAAACAAGCGCATTGTTCTTTTTGATACTCTGGTAAATCAGCTTACGGTAGACGAAGTTGTGGCCGTCCTTGCTCACGAACTTGGCCACTGCAAGCACCATCACATTACAAAAAGAATGTTCGTTACCATTCCCCTGGTTTTTGCCGTGCTGTTTGCCGTTAGCATTCTGATTAAAAACAATGACCTTTATGAAGGTTTTGGCTTCAGCACGGAAAAGGGATTTGCCGCATTGAAGTTTGTTGGCATTTACCTGCTCAGCCTTTCTTTTGGTGGTTTTGGATGTATTTTTTCTTTAGTTACAAACCTTTCAAGCCGCAGGGATGAATTCCAGGCAGACAGGTATTCCAAGGAAATGTGCGGAAGCGGAACACCGCTGTCTACGGCACTTATAAAACTTAACAAGGAAAACCTGTCAGAAATTGTACCGCCAAAGATTTATTCTGTGTTTAACTATAATCATCCGCCGCTCTTAGAAAGAATCCGTGCCGTAGACGGACTTAAGGATAAAATGTTTGCATAGAGCCAAGGATGGCGTGACATTAAGTTAAGCAAAATGGCCCTGACGAGTTTTTATGAAATAAAAACTCGTGTGAATGGAATTGCCAAGGATGGAAATTCCATTCACGCTCTTTTAGACACAAACAGGAAAGAAACTCCCAGCAGCATAATTGAATAGATTATAATTGCTGCAAGAACTGCCATTGAACCAAAAAGCCCGACCAAAACATAGTTTGCCATGTTAAAGACATACCTTGTGGCACTGTAAGTAAACAGGGTTAAAGTTCCAAGAACAGGAATAAACAAAACCCAGCGGAAGTGGAACAGCTGTTTAGGATTATCCAGTCTGTAACTCCAGCCAAGACAGGCGCAGAAAATAAGCATTATAAAGATAATGAAAGGATAGGTTAAACGCTGGACAAAGTTTTCCGTAAACACTTCCTTGGAAAATCCGTATTTAACTGCATCTGGCAGGAACCTGTTTAAGGCAAAAATCGTCATGTTTTCTGCACCGGAAGATGCCTGGTTTATAAGGTTAAAGTCAGAATAAGGCATTGGAAGAATCATTGTTGTAGAACGTGATGCACTGGCAAAATAATTCATGCTGTCATTATTTTTTTCTTCTGAAAGGTCGCGCATTTTTAAAGATGATAAAATCTCATCGGAAATGCCGGTTCTTTTAAAAGTGTATTCCGGGCGTGAAATAATTCCTTCCGTAACGCGGTCAACAGACTGTAAAATAATTACAGGCACGCTTTTCATTTTCGGGTTTATTCCAAGAACTGCATGATACTTAGGGTTAAATTCAGAAACAGGCTGTGCAGAAACCTTTGCATAAGGTACTGAAAAAGAGTATCTGAAATTTCCGCCAGCGTCGTAATGAATTACGTTCATATTTTCAAGGTAGCGTACAAGGCTTCCGTCGCGCTTAATGCTCATTGCCTTGCCGATGTAAAAAACATTTCTTGTGCCGTTAGGATAGTCCAGGCTGAAGTAAATGTTGCTGCTGTCGGCAAGTTCCTTCATGTTTTCCGTTTCGTCAAGAAAGAAGTAATTGTTTTCTACGTCTTCTTTTGAAAGTTCAAAAAAACGTATTACGTCCGGATCGGTGCAGTTTTCTATGTCTGAATTGGCAAGTCCTAAAAAGATGTAATAGGATTTTAAAGTGTCTCCGCTTGTAAATGCCTTGTATCCTTCTCGCTTTGTTTTGTAATAGTCCATTTCTGCAGAATTATCAAATTCTACGGGAAGGTTAAGCTGTTTCCATGCAAAGTTTGCGGCTTCTGTTGCTGCCTGTAAATTTGTATTTGTTCCGTCGCAGGCATCAACGGCAAGGCTTGCATAATAGTGTGCATTAAACCACTGCTTTTTTTCTGCTGCTTCCTTAGACATTTCTAAAAGCTGAAGTATGGTATAGCCTGAATTCTTTTCGTGGATTGGCTTTACTACACGGTTTTCTTTATCCGTAATTTTTCTGTAAACTTCCTTGTCGTGTTCAATTTCTACTTCATCCTGAACAAGTTTAAGCATGGAAATGGCGTCCGGATTTTTTGGTGCAATTTCTACGGCCCTTCTTGCAAACTGAAGCGCAATGTATGGATGGCCCTGCTTAAGAAGATTGTCTGAAGTTTCCAGAGCATCTGCAAGTTCAGCAGGTGCCTTTGCTATTCTGTTAAGTTTTTTCTTAAATGAAGAAATAAAGACTTCTTCGTTAAGGGAAAGGGTTAAAACTAAAATTATGGAAATTATAAAAACGGTTTTAAACCTGTCAAACATTCCCTGTGAAAAACGGCTGCGCTTTATGCTGTCAGATTTTTTCCATGTTACGGCACAGGCAACGGCAAAACCGCTTAAAACTACTGGCGGCAAAAGTGTCAGAAAGCCAAGTGTTGTAGCTGTCAGTCTGTAGGTTCTTTCCGTGCCCTTTATAAGTTCAGGCAAATCATGGAAGGCATAGACTCCCAGCAAAATCAAAAGGTATGTAAGAAGGGCATAGATTAAAAGTATGATTACAGGTTTTTTCATTAGTCGTCTCCGAATGTTCCGGTGATGGTATCATTGTCTGCATTTTTAGAATCTGTAATTAAACCAAGGACAAGGAAAAGTGCAGAAAAAATTATGTTAATGGCAAAAAGAATGAAATTTGCATTGCCGGGAACAAATGTAAATTTAGAATTCAATCTTTCAGTTAAAAAATATAGCTTTCCGTAAGAAAGGGTGTTTACGTTCATCATGATGGCAAAAATGGAAGCAGAAAGAATTATGACCACATTGATGAACCTCCATTTTGAAAATCTGCGCATAAAGACAAGGGAAACAAGAAGAAGTCCAAGGGAAGAAAACATGAGCCATTCAGTTTTTGTGCCGGCGCAGGCAAGGGTAATTACGCCGATGTATCTGTTGATTCCGTGCATGGAAATTTTTGTTACTGACGGGATGTCAATGGAAGACTGAATCAGGGAATCCGTAAAAGTGGAAGCTGAGTCTGCAAGTTCTACATCTTTGAAAGTATAGACGTTGCCGGAAACTGAACCTTTGTCTATGCAGATGCCTGATGCAAGGTTTTCTTTATCTACTGAAGAATAATAAAAAACGTATCTGTCTGTCACGTTTCTGAAATAGCCTGTTGAAAGCGGTTCCCGTTCAATTATGTAGGAAGATTTTTTTGCTTTCTGGATTCCCGCTTTTATAAAGGCAGGCTGTGCAAAAATCCATACTGCCGTAAATAGAATTGCAAAAATGCCTAAAGCAACTGTAGAAATTTCTTTGTTCCTTATGGCGTAAAAAGCAACGAAAGCAGCACTTAAGGAAAAAACAACTGGCAGCGTTAAAAAGAATCCCTGAATAAAGAAGGCAAGGTTAAATGCAGAAAAGCCCTGGCCTGCAACTAAAGTAGAGCACATGCTGTAAATCATGTAGAGCACTGCTCCAAGAATGCTTATGATAAGCAGGGCAAGCAGGTGTGAAATAATTACTTTAATAGTAGATAATAGAATAGACTTCATTAGAAAAAAGCATAACACGCATAGTGAAAAAATTCAAATTTATGCTATACTTATGGCATGTCTAAAACTATTCTTATTGCAGGAAAAAACATGCCTGAAGCCGGCAATTTTACGGACGGAATTGCTTTTTCAGGAAGAAATATAATCGTATCAGGAACTGTTGCAGATTCAGAAGAAACAAAGCGCCTTACCATTGCAGAACGCAAGGCAAACCAGGCCGCATACGAAGAAGCAAAGGCGCAGGAAGCTAAAAGCGGAATCTGCACCATTGAATGGAACAAGTCTTCTCCTTTGTCTGCACGTTCACTTGTTTTGCAGACTGCCACGATTTTTGGAAGAATGGATGAAGCAGTTCTTTATTTTGATGAAGAATGGTTTGCATCAAAAGCAGAAAAAATGGATTCGGAAGAAATTGTCCGCGGCTGTGATGAAATGATTGCAGGCTATCAGTATCTGGCTCTTGAAGTTTTAAATGCCTTTCAGCGCAGGGAAACTTCTGAAGGAAAAGGCAGGCTTGTTTTCCTTTTAAAGGAAACGCCGGACAGAATTGATGTTTTAAAAAATCCTTCCGTAAAAGACGGTTTAAGCCCTATTGCTTCCCCACTTGTTGCAGCGGGGGCAGCGGCTTTTGCTTCTTTTGCAGAAAACATGGCAGCGGTCTGCAGCGATTCTATTTTTGTTGACGTTATCATAGCCCGGGGAGACAGTTCCATGGAAGGATTCCGCCGTGACGATGAAACAGGCAGATGGGTTGCTTCTTTTCTTGATTCCTATGTTTCACCGGATTCTTCAGAAAGGAACGGCGTTGCATGGGTAAGTCCGGTAGAAAAACCCAAGGAAAAGACTGAACCAAAAAAGAGATTCGGATTTTTCAGAAAGTAAGACGGGAAGAAAACTATGGATTTGGATTTTATTGAAGAAAGCATAATTAAACTTCTTCTTGCAGTTCTCTGCGGATTTTTCCTTGGACTTGAAAGGAAAACCCACAATCACGCTGTAGGACTTATGACCCTTGTGCTTATCTGCGTTTCTTCTACCTTGCTTTCCTTGCTTTCTTCATTTATGGCTACGGCTACAGCCCAGATACCTGCAGGCAGGGGAGACCCTACAAGAATTGCTTCCGGTGTTATAAGCGGCATAGGTTTTCTTGGCGGTGGTGCCATTATGAAAACAGGTTTAAATATCCGCGGTCTGACTTCTGCAGCCGTAATCTGGACTGCCGCTTCCATGGGCCTTGCCATAGGAGCCGGTTTATACATTCAGGTTGGAGTTGCGCTTTTCCTGGTTCTTGTTCTTCTTGTTGGCCTTGAAAAACTTGAATCAAAATGGTTTCCTGCTGCAAAAAGCAAGACAATCCACCTTTGCTATGAAGGCGACAACCTTGATTTGAAACAAATCAGAAAAGCCATAGAAAAACACGGGCTTATAATCAACGACATGAACATGAGCCGCGTAATAATTTCCAAGCAGACTTTTCTTCATTATACAATCAAATCTCCTGCAGGAACAATTTACACACCGCTTATTGAGCAGCTTCAAAAGCTTGGTTCGCTTACAGAATTTTCCGTTACAGATTGATTGTAGACTTCTTAAATTGTCTATATAATAGTAGATTATGATAAATGCCGAGAATCCGCTTATTGTTCAGTCTGACAGGACACTTTTGCTTGACGTTCATGCGCCAAAGGCAGAAGAATGCCGCAATGCACTAATTCCTTTTGCTGAACTTATACGTTCGCCGGAACATTTACATACATATCAGATTTCTCCCCTTTCTTTGTGGAATGCAGCAAGTGCAGGTTTTACGGGAGCTCAGGCTTTAGAGACATTAAAAAAGTTTTCACGCTATGAAATACCGCAGGCAGTTGGCGTATGGATTTCTGAAACTGCAGAAAAATTCGGCAAGCTTCGTTTAGTTGAAGCACCAAAGGCAGTAAACGAAAATGGACAGGAAGAAGAATACCTTTACCTTGTTTCCACATCGCCCTTTGTTTTTAAGCAGATAGAAGCAAATCCTGCGGCAAGAAAAAACCTGGTTCCATGTGATTATGTGGCACCGGAAAATCCTACAGTTAAACTTTCAGAAGATGAAAAAAGATTTTGTTTCCGCCTTTTACTTGTAGACCGTGGAACAGTCAAGCAGAATCTTTTAAAGCTTGGCTGGCCTGTTAAGGATGATGTTCCCCTTACAGACGGTGCACCTTTAGAAATTAACCTGCGCCAGACAACCTTAAGCGGAAAGCCTTTTGAAATCCGCAATTATCAGAAAGAAGGTGCGGCTGCTTTAGTCGGGGATAAAGGCCCGGGCACTGGCTTTGGCACAATTGTCCTTCCCTGCGGTGCAGGCAAAACTATTGTGGGCATGACAATCATGTCCATGCTTAAGACCAACACTTTAATTGTAACTACCAACATTACAGCTGTTCATCAGTGGATAGACGAACTTTTAGACAAAACGGATTTAACAAAGGAACAGATTTCTGAATACACAGGGGAATCAAAAACAATCTGCCCTGTTACTGTGGCAACCTATCAGATTTTAACATGGCGTCCTGAAAAGACAGGGCCTTATCCTCATTTTGAACTTTTCAGGAAAAACGACTGGGGCCTGATTATTTACGACGAAGTGCACATGCTGCCTGCTCCTGTTTTCCGTGTTGCAGCAGAAATTCAGGCCGTGCGCCGTGTTGGTTTAACGGCAACTTTAGTCCGTGAAGACGGCTGCGAAGGAAATGTTTTTTCTTTAGTCGGACCAAAACGCTATGATGTTCCATGGAAAGAACTTGAAAAAGCAAAGTGGATTGCCACTGCAGAATGTGTTGAAGTAAGGCTCAGTTTGCCGATGGAAACAGAAATTGAATACGCTGTTGCGGCTACAAGAGAAAAGCACCGCATTGCAAGCGAAAATCCTGTAAAGGTTCAGGTTGTAAAGGAACTTGTAGAAAAATTTCCGGAAGATAAAATTCTTGTAATAGGTCAGTTCCTTTCCCAGCTTGACGAACTTTCAAAGGAACTTAATGCACCAATAATTACGGGCAAGACCAAAAATGCAGACCGCGATAAAATTTATGCAGACTTCCGTGCAGGAAAAATCCATGTGCTTGTTGTAAGCAAGGTTGCAAATTTTGCCATTGATTTGCCCGATGCAAGCATAGCAATTCAGGTGAGCGGAACCTTTGGCAGCCGCCAGGAAGAAGCTCAGCGCTTAGGCAGAATCCTGCGCCCGAAAGAACGCACATCAAGATTCTTCACTTTAATTACAAAAAATTCCGTAGAAGAAGATTTTGGAACAAACAGGCAGAAGTTCCTTGCCGAGCAGGGCTACAGCTACAGGATTATCCGCTACAACGATAAAAGCAGTTTTGATGAACTTGATACGCCATTGCAGCTTGAAGGATCCTGCTTATGAAACTTGATTCAAAAGTAGAAAAAATCATTGAATGGCGCGAAAGCTTTACGTCTTTGCCGGATGATTATTTTTTTGATTTAATTCACATGTATCTTGGAGAAATTAAAACTCCTTACAACAAGCCCAAACTGGTAGAAGATTTAAGTGTAATCCTGCGCAAAAAAGAAAATAAAGAAACCCTGATTTCTTATCTTGATAAAAAAGACATAAAGGTTTTGACGGCAATAAAATTTATTCCCGATGCCGACATACGAAAGCTGGAAAAATTCTTTGTGCCTGTCATGGAACAGGGTGAACTCTACGAAGAAATTGCAAGCCTTGAAGAGCGTTTAATAATTTTCAGCCGCAGAAATAAAATCACGGGGAAAAGCACTGTTGCCATAAATCCTCATTTAGAGGAAGAACTTAATCCTATTCTTGAACTTGGAAACTTAATTGGAGAAGAAAAATTTTCAGAATCAGAAAGCATAAAGGATGCAGAAAATGCAGGTTGCGGAAGAAAGCTTAGTCCGCAGTTAATTGCAGTTTTTATTTCCTATGTTTTATCGCATCCTGAATTCTGCAAAGCCAATGGAAGTTTAAAAAAGAAAACGGATTCGGAATTAAAGGAAATCTGTGGAATTGAATCTACGGAAATTTTTGAACGTCTTTTTGCAGGCATGAAAAACCTGGCACTTTTTTGTCAGAGTGACGACGGTAAAAGTTTTGAGCCAAACTGGGAACGCCTTGCAGGTTTCTGTGCATTGCCTTTTAAAAGTCAGGCAGTTTATCTTTGTGTAGCCGGTGCAGGTTTGTTTTCAAGGCGCGCCCTTGTTTTCAACGGGCAGACTTTTGCTGCTACCCTTGATTTTGCTAAAGGAAAGTATTTTACAGAAGAAAAATTGTTTGCCCTTGCATTTTTAATAAAGGGAAAAAGCGGCGACGAAGATTTCAGCACAAGAAGGTTTTCAAGAATCCTTGCAGGTGCAGACAGTCAGGAACTTGCAGAAAACCTTGGTTCTGCAATGATTGAATCAATGATTAAAAGCGCCATTGCTTTTGGCCTGATGAAGCTTTGCTGCACAAAAGATGACCGCCCTTTGATTTTTACGGAACCGGATGCCTTTGCAGACAACTGTTCTGCAGAAAAAAAAGTTTTAAGCGTTGATACAGGTTACAGCGTTACGGTTATGCCGGGGCTTATGACGGGTGAATATCTGGAACTTGTAAAATTTCTTGATGTCCTTCGCTGCGATGTTACGGCAACTTTTGAAATTAACCGTCAGTCTGCTATCCGCGGATTTGATTGCGGTTATACAAAAGAAAAAATCATAGAAGCATTAAATAAATATTCTTCTTTTCCTGTGCCGCAGAATTTAAAAGTCTCTTTGGATGAATGGTGGCAGTCTTATAATTCTGCATCTTTGTTTAAAGGCTATGTTTTAAAAGTTTCAGAAGAAAATATTTACAGGGCGGAAAATAATCCTGCATTTAAAAATCACATTATGAAAATTCTTGCTCCCGGCATTTATCTTCTTGATTTTACAAATGATGCCGACGCACAGGATGCAATGAAAAAATCCGGCATTGACATTAACGGCAGGATTAAGTCAGTCCGCAAAGATGATGTGGTTCAGGGACTTCCAGCTGTAAAGGGAACTTCTGTTTCTTTTGAAGGATTAGGTTCACCTTGTAAAACTGATTCACCTGCTGAAATAAAAAACAAGACTTCAAATGCAAGGAATTTAATGGAAAAATTCCGCAACTTTCTTAATCAGCTTGAAACAACGGAAGACCAGAAAGACGGCCTGCTGGACAGAATTGAGCGCAGGATTATTATAGAAAAAGAACAGCTTCGGCCTTCAAGCGTGCGCTTTGAATTAATGGAAGCTTTCGGAATGAATTTTACAGGCAAGGTTCATGTTCTTGAAAGTGCAATTCAGAAAAATTGTCTTGTTGAACTTGAAGTTACGGGCAAAAAAGAATTGATTCTTGGCCTGCCGAAAACCGTAGTAAAAAATATTGAAGTTCCTGTTCTTTATCTTACCGTAGAAAATAAAGAAACCATGGAAGCGGAAGAACTGGAAATTGAAATTGCAAAAATATCACGCGTAAAGAAATTAAGAAACGCCCTTGCTTTACGCAAAGAAAAATAACCTGGAGAATAAAATGGAAAGACCAAAAATCTGTTTGACATTAACTGGAACAACAATCAGGGAGAACCTTGATACTTTGGCAAAATACAAGGATAAAATAGACATTGCTGAACTCCGCGTAGATTATCTTAATACAGATGAACGCCTTTACGTCCGCCGTTTTCCTTCTCTTTGTGACGTGCCGTGTATTCTGACAATCCGCAGGCAGATTGACGGTGGAAAATTTGTTGAAGGAGAAGCTGCAAGAACAGTTCTTTTTGCACGTGCCCTTTCTTTTGCAGATGAAGATAAAACACGCAACTTTGCATACGTAGATTTTGAAGAAGATTTTCATATTCCAAGCCTGGAAGATGCAACCCTTGCTTTTGATACAAAAGTAATTAGAAGTTTTCATGACATGCACAATCCTGTTCCTGACATTGCAGGCAGATTAAAGAGAATGAAAACTTCCGGTTTTGAAATTCCAAAAATTGCCTTTATGCCGCACAGCCTTGATGACGTAACCAATCTTTTTAATGAAGCATCAAAGCTCAGGGACAACAATCATATTCTTCTTGCCATGGGACCAATGGGTATTCCTTCCAGAATTCTCGGTGCCAAGCTGAAGAATTTTTTGACTTATACTTCGTCTCCGGAAAGCATGGCAAACACAGCAAACATTGCACACCTTGATGTTGTAAAGCTTAATGATGTTTACAGAATAAAATCAATTAACGAAAATACAAAAATCTATGGAATTACAGGCTGGCCTCTGGCAGGAACTTCTAGCCCGGAACTTCACAATGCAGGCTACAGCCGCCATGAAATGAATTCCGTTTACATTCCTTTCCCTGCTGAAAATTTTGATCAGGCATTGCACTTTGCAGAAACGGTGGGCGTTCAGGGATTTTCCGTTACGGTTCCCCATAAGGAAGCTGTTCTGGAAAAGGCAAGCAATATTTCGCCGGAAGTTCTTGATATCGGTGCAAGCAATACAATGGTTTTAAATGACGGAAAGTGGTCTTGCTACAACACGGATGCAGACGGATTTTTGCGTTCACTTTTAGAATTTACGGAACTTAAAAATTTAAAGCACAAGAAAGTTTCTATTATTGGAGCCGGAGGAGCCGCTAAAGCAATTGCCTATGCAGTCCATAAGTCAGGTGCAAAAGCATGCGTCTTTAACCGCACCATCGGGAAAGCAAAGGCACTGGCAGAAAAATACGATTTTGAATATGGCCCACTTTCTTCTGAATCCATCAAGTTAATAAGAAAATATTCTGATATAATCATTCAGACAACTTCAAAAGGAATGCACTGTAAGGAAAGTTCAACGGCAGAAAATGACCCGCTGTTCTTTTATGATTTTTCCGGCAAAGAAGTTCTTTTTGACATTGTCTATATGCCGGAAGTTACACCAATAATGGCACGTGCAAAGGAAGCAGGCTGCCATGTTTGCAACGGATACTACATGCTTCGTTATCAGGGATACAAGCAGTTTGAATTATTTACAGGAGAACAATACTAATGAGTATTTCAAAAGATGAACAGAAAGTGCTTGCTGCAACAACAGCAGTAGACACATTGATTGCTGAAGGAAAAATTTTCAGCGGAATGAAGATTGGCCTTGGAACAGGTTCAACAGCCATGCCTGCAGTAAAACGCCTTTCAGAACGCATTGCAGACGGAACTTTGAAAGATGTAAAAGCCGTAGTTACAAGTTTTCAGACACAGCTTGCCTGTGAAGAATACGGAATTCCGGTCTATACATTAAACGACAAAGCCATAGGCGGAGTTCTTGATCTTGCCATTGACGGTGCAGATGAAATTGACCAGAAAAACAACCTGATTAAAGGCGGCGGTGCAGCACATCTGCGTGAAAAGATTGTTGAATATAATTCTAAATTTTTAGCAATTGTTGCAGACGGTTCAAAGGATGTAGAAAGCCTTGGAACAAAATTTCCGCTGCCGGTAGAAATCATTGCCGATGCCCGCGTTCCTGTAATTAAGGCACTTGAAAAACTTGGTGCAAGCTGCAAAGTCCGCGAAGGCGTAAAGAAAGCAGGACCTGTAATTACAGATAACGGTAACATGATTGTTGACTGCCTCTGGAGTTCACCTGTGGATCCTGCAGAAATGGAAGAAAAAATTGACGGCATTACAGGCGTTGTTGAATGCGGTTTCTTTACTAAAAACAAGCCCGTTGCCTTCATTGCAAAGGAAGACGGAAAAGTAACAATAAGGAAATAATTGCAGCTATTAAAATGCCGCTATTGTCATTGGCTATCTAAAAAGAATTGTCACCCTGAACTTGATTCAGGGTCTGTGTTGCTTAATCATTGCAGACCCTGAGCGTCCTCAGGGTGACGAGCGCAAGTTCGGGATGACAATAGTAAATAAGGAACAATCCTTTTTGTAGTATATAAATCAAATAGTTGATGGCAAAACGTTTTTTAAATCCAGTTTTCCGTCTTCTGAAAGCTGGGTGTTGTATTCCTTGCCGTCGTATTTAATTAAAAGTTTTTTCCAGAAAACAGTTCCTGGGTTTGTATAAAGAACTGCGTTTTCAAATTTGCCGTCCTTCCATTCAATGTTGCAAAGAATGTTTCCCATAAGCTGAACTTTTTTCAGTGAACCGTTTTTCCATTGTGCAGGTACAGAATCTAAAAGTGTAAGTTCAATTCTGTCGCCATTCATCCGGCATTTCAAAACTGAATCTTTTGCATTGCAAAGCCATCCGTCAAAGTTTTCCAAAGGAATATTTTCTTCTTCAACTGAAAAATCGGCATCTTCTGAAACTATAAGTTTTTTGCCTGCTTCCGTTAAGGCAAAGGCAAATGTATCAGTTGATTTTCCAAGATATTTCATGGCACGCAAAGTAAGTGCAAAAATTTCTTTTACGGCAGCAGAGTCCTTTTCTGAACGCTCACAGATTTTATTTTCTGCAAAGGATGGAGTTAAAATCAAGTGTTTTTTTTCATCTGCAGGAACAAGATAATTCATGAAAAAATAGCATGCTGATTTTAAAAGCTTAAAGGATTTTTTCAGCTGTTTTTTATCAAGGGAATATTCGTAATGCTCAACAGCAGCACGGGCTATGGCTAAGGTACCCAGCGGTGAATAGTTATTTAAATCTTTTCCTGACGGTGCTGCGTCTCCCCAGATGTCAGTTGAACTGTGGCATACAAAACCTTCTGCGCCATACATTTTTTCTGCAGTTTCTTTTCCGTGCCTGTAAAGTGTTTTTGCAAGATTAAAAAATGGTGCATTAAGTTTTGAAAGACCCGTCATTCCGGCAGCATGCCTGTAGATTGAATTTTCCGTAAGGCTGAACTTTTCTTTTGAAGTCCATATTCCGTTTTTTGTTTTTGGAAGGGTTGCCTGCGGGCGTAAGTCAGAAATAAGTCTGTATTTTGCAAGTTCCCAGTCCGGGTTTTCTTTCCCGTCTATTAAAAGTTCTGCCTGGCTGTTCCATGATGAATATTCTGCAATGTGGTCTGCCTTTAAATTTTCATAGGAAGTGCCGGAAGCAAAGCAGATTCTTTTTAATGCAAGGTCTGCACATTTTGCTGCTGCGGCAAGTGGTTTTTTGTGAACGTCTCCCTGCTTTGTGCGGAAGTGTCTTCTTCTGTAGCCCGTTTCTACGTCGATGTAAAGGGTAACGTCGTCGGATTTTTCAACGATAATGTATTCGCCTTTTATTGAAACAGTTCCCCCTGAAGCAACTGCCGTTACCATTGTGCATGAAGGAATTCCATTAATGTCTAAAAGACCGATTGTGTCATTTGTAAGGGAATATTTTTTTGCACAGTCAGCTTTTAAAATTGAGGCACGAAGATAAATGCTTTTTGGCACGCTTGAAGAAATGTGGTAGACGATAACGTTTCCGCTGCCGCTTGCAAAACATTCGCGGGTATAGGTTATGGAAGTGTTGGAAGAAGTTCTTGAAAAATCTTTTCCGCCGGAAACTGCTGATTCAACGGAAAATTCTGATGAAACAATGCCCGTTTCAAAATCAATTTCCCTTTTATATGAATCGTATTTTTCAAAGCCGGAATTTTTGCTGTGTTCTGCATCGTAGAAGTCAATGTGAACTTCTGCGCCGGAACAGGTTAAAGCCTGGTCTTGCGGAATGCCGCTTAAAGATTCTAAAACCGTATCTTCTGCTTCTTCAAAGCGTTCCTGTGAAACAAGTGTAGAAATTTCTTTTATTGCTTTAAGGCTCTGTGGATTTGTCCTTTCGTAATATGCCTTTGACCACAGGGATTCTTCATTAAGGAAAAGAACTTCATGGTCCGGGTTGCCCAGAACTGTTGCGCCGATTCTTCCATTGGCAACAGGAAATCCATCAAAATTTTCTGCTGGTGATTTTTTTGTAAGCTTGCTCATGATTTAAGTTTAGCACAATTTGGCAGTGTTTCAAAGTAAAAGCGGGGAAATCATCCGTGCAGAAAATCCAGGTATTTTACAATGCCGGAAATTATTTTTTTCTTTGGAATTTTCATTCCGTCAGAAGTCCATTTTAAGATAATGTTCCAGATGGCGCCGATGTTAAAGGCAATGGCATATTCAGTCTGTGCCTGAGTCAGGTTATTAAAAAAAGAACAGTCCGCACAGAATTTTTTATGAAAGACGGGAATAGAAGCATTGAGCTCTTCAAAAAAAATATGAACC
This sequence comes from Spirochaetia bacterium, assembly GCA_022768865.1. GTDB lineage: Bacteria > Spirochaetota > Spirochaetia > Treponematales > Treponemataceae > Treponema_D. The sequence goes on along the minus strand of JALELH010000004.1, from coordinate 10,851 downwards.
AGTTTGTTTTTGCAGAGGATGTTGAAAAATGCAAGATTGTCTTCAACAAAGGCAAAAACAAATTCAAAAAAATCCGTAAGGTCTTCTGACGTAAGATTTAAAATTCCTTCTTCATAATTCTTTATATAAATTTTTACAATGGAATTTAAGGCATCATCTTTGGAAATAAAATTCCTGTAAAAAGTTTTCCGTGCAATTTTTGCTTCGTATAAAATTTCCTTTACGGTAATTTCCGCATAAGGAGTTTTTTTCATTAAAGAAAGAAGTGCCTGCTGTATCTGGCTTTGTGAAAACCTTGCACTTGGATTTTCTGTTTCCGTCATATTTCCTCCTGACACTTTTTTGCTTTTTTGTATCACTTTTAAAAATTCTATTTATCTTCTGTAAAAAATAATCTAGCATCTGATTAATTAATAAGTCAAATGTCGAAAAAAATAAACTATTATTTAAAGAATAGATGCCTCTCGGCAGAACCAGGCCTGAAAAAAAGGCTTCCGCACTTCGTTTGTGCAGATTTTTTTTCATTCCTGAACCTGCCTACGGCATCCATGCTTAATAAAATTTATATATATTCAAATTATACTAAATTCAACATTTGCATTAATAATTTTGTAAGGAGTATTTTATGAAGAAAGTTGCACTGGTAACGGGTGCTTCAAGTGGAATCGGTCTGGATGTTTCTCTTGCACTTTTAAAGAAAGAATATATGGTTTACGGTGCTGCAAGAAGAACGGAACTTATGAAACCCATTGAAGATAATGGCGGCAAAATTGTTTACCTTGATTTGTGCGATTCTGATTCAATAAAAAAATGCGTGGAAACAATTGTAAGTGAAGAAGGAAAAATTGACGTGCTTGTAAACAATGCAGGTTTCGGTCTGGGCGGAAGTATAGAAGACATTCCCGTTGAAGAAGCAAAAAAGCAGTTTGACGTAAATGTTTTTGGTTTAAGCCAGATGATTCAGGGCGTGTTGCCTTTTATGCGCAAAGAACATTCCGGAAGGATTATAAATATTTCATCTGTGGCAGGAAGATTTTCAACGCCATTTTCCGGCTGGTATCATGCAACGAAATATTGCGTAGAAGCATTAAGCGATGCACTTAGAATGGAAGTAAAAAATTTTGGAATTAAAGTTGTAATAATTGAGCCTGGAATGATTCAGACTGACTGGGGAATTATTCACGGCAAAAATATCCGCAGATTTTCTGGTGAAACAGCATACAAAGAAAATGCCTGCAATGCGGCAAAGTTTTATGAAAAGTCCTATGTTGATTCTAAAAAACTGAGCAGGCCTGGAGTAATTACAGATTTAATTCTGAAGGCAGTTTCTAAAAAGAATCCTAAGGCAAGATACAGCGCAGGAACAAATTCAGGATTTTATTTATTCTGTGCAAGGTTCTTGCCGGCAAAACTTTTTGATTTTACGACCTGCATGTTCATGAATCAGAAGTAAAAATACTTCAGCCATTAAAAACCTGAATTTCATTGAAAATCCTGCTGCTTAAATCAGCAACTGTATTTTCGTTGTAGCTGGCAAATTCTTTTGAAGTTAAAATTTTTGCGCCCATGCGTTCCATGTCTTCCATGTTTACTTTCTGGATTTCTTCTGTCTGGGAAGAACAGCAGTCTTTTAAAACAACGACATTGTAGTCAAGGGAATTGGCATCGTAGCATGTTGTGCGGACGCAGTTTGGCGTTGTAGTTCCTGCAAGGATTACGGTTCGAATCTGCAGGCGGCGCAAAATCAAATCAAGTTCAGTCTGAAAAAAAGCACTCCATCTTGGCTTTACGATTATGTAGTCATTTTGTGCAGGAGTTAATTCCGGCGGAAATTCATCGCTTGCAAAACCAGTTGAATCAGGCTGCATGCTTCTGCCGCCGTTCTTCCAGGAATCGTAGCGGGTGTTTTCTACATCGCTGCCGTCCTTGCGGTACTGGCGTTTTACAAAGAAAATCGGAATGTCTTTTTTGCGCGCCTGTTCAATAGCAAAGGCACAGGACGGAATTGTTGCCCTTGCGTTTTTTATGCAGTGAACGGACTTTTCATTTATAAAGCCATTTTCCATGTCTATTAAAATCAATGCCGATTTTGTTGTATTCATAAAAGCCTCCGTGCAGCGTAAATTCATTATATCATAAAAAAAGGCAGAATCCTTATGGAAACTGCCTTTAGCATTTTAGAGCGATATTAAATTCTATTCTTCAACATCGTAAACGTTGATGTGCAGGTCTTTAAGCTGCTGTTCATCTACAGGAGATGGACATTCATACGTCTGGTCAAGGCACGCTTCGCTCAAGGCCTTGACTCAGCCGTTTTACGGGTATCTGCTTTCAGTATATACCCGTAATCCATTGGCAATGCTGCTTCGCATCATCACCTATTCTTCAACATCATAACAGTTGATGTGCAAATCCTTAAGTTGCTGTTCATCTACTGGGCTAGGACACTCATCCATAGGTGATGCTGCTAAATTGTTTTTAGGGAATGCAATTACTTCGTGGATTGATTCTTCGTGGCGCATGAGCATGATCAGGCGGTCAAGTCCAGGTGCAATTCCTCCGTGTGGCGGTGCACCGAATTTAAATGCCTGAACAAGGAAGCCGAATGCCTTTTCTGCACGTTCGTTGCTGTAGCCTACGATTTTGAAAATGCGCTGCTGGAGTTCCGGATTGTTGATACGCATAGAACCTGAAGCAAGTTCATAGCCGTTCAATACCAAGTCGTAAAGGTCGCCTTTTACTTCGCCCGGGTCTTTTTCAAGAGTGTCCCAGTATTTTTGCTGCGGAAGGGTAAACATGTGGTGTTCTGTTTCCCAGCCCTGTGTTTCTTCGTTCCATGCAAACTAAGGGAAGTCAATAATCCATGCAAAATGGAATTCATCTTTTGGATTGTAAAGGTTCAAATCCTTTCCGAGCTGCTTGCGGACTGCACCAAGGGACGTACATGCCAGCTGCCAGTTTTCGTCGCTTACAAAAAGCAGAAGGTCATTCTTTTCTGCGCCAAGTTTTGCACAGATTTCTGATTCCTTGTCTGCGTAGAATTTAGAAATGCCGCCTTCAAATTTGCCTTCAGCATTTACCTTCATCCATGCAAGACCTTTTGCCTTGTAAGTTTTAGCAACGGCTTCCAAAGCTTCAATGTGCTTGCGGCTGTATTTGTCTGCAACGTTTTTAACAACAAGGGCTTTAAGTCCGCTTCTTTTGTGGCGCTGAATGTTTCTGCCTGCGTTTGCTGCTCCTGCCTTAAATGCGTTAAAGTCTGCCAGGTCTGCCATGAATACAGCATCCTGCATTTTCATGTCAAAACGCAAATCCGGTTTGTCGCTGCCGTAAAAATCAAAAGCGTCTTCCCATTCAATGCGGTCAAACTTTGCAGGCAAATCGTAATCCAATGTTTTCTTAAAGATGTGCTGCATCATTCCTTCTGTTGTAGAAAGAACTTCTTCACGGTTTGTAAAGCTCATTTCCATATCAATCTGAGTAAATTCAGGCTGACGGTCTCCGCGTGCATCTTCGTCGCGGTAGCAGCGTGCAATCTGGAAATATTTATCAAAGCCTGAAACCATTAAAAGCTGTTTGTAAAGCTGTGGTGACTGCGGCAAAGAATAAAATTTTCCAGGATGAACACGGCTTGGAACTAAATAGTCGCGGGCTCCTTCCGGAGTTGATTTTATGAAAGTCGGAGTTTCAATTTCAAGAAATCCTTTTTCCGTTAAATATTCGCGTGTTGCAAAAGTTACCTGTGAACGCAGGATAATGTTTTTCTGCATTGGTTCGCGGCGCAAATCAAGGTAACGGTATTTTAAGCGCAAATCTTCATTTGGAAGAACAATGGAACCGTCTTTCTGGCGGACTTCTTCTATAGAAAACGGAAGTTCCTGTGAAGTTGTAAAGATTTCTATATCAGTTGCTTCAACTTCAATTTCTCCCGTTGCCATGTCCTTGTTTATGTCTTTATCTGCACGGGCTGCAACAACGCCTTCTACTGCAATACAATATTCTGATTTAAGTGATGATGCAGTTTTTTTAACTTCATCGCTGGCATTGTCTCCGACCATTACCTGTGTAATTCCGTAGCGGTCACGGAGACGAATGAATACAAGTCCGCCTAAGTCTCTTGTGCGGCTTACCCATCCATTCAATACAACTTTTTTGCCTACGTCTGCCTTTGTAAGCTGTCCGCAGGTTACTGTTCTTTTTGTGTTTTCCATGTTTTAGTGTCCTTCTGGTAAAAAAACTGAGGCTATTTTATTCTTTTTTCCGGCTTTACACAATAAAATGGAAAATAATGAAAAAGATTTTAAATTGTTTTATAATCCTACAAAAAATAGGGGTTTAAAATGAAATCTAAGTTTTTAATATTTTCTGTAATTGCAGGAATGGCTTTTACCGGCTGTTCATCAGTGCAGGCAACCTATGCATCTTTTTCAGATGACGGTAAATATTATCTTTCCGTTGAATCTGATTACAATCATCCGAAAGATTTTCTTTTAAAAGATTTACCGGAACAGAACATTAACGGGGAAAATCCTGAACACATCTACGTAAAGACTTTGACTCAGACTTTTACAAGGGATTACGAATTCATAATTAAAGACAGAAAACTGTGGTTCAAGAAAAAGACGGAATCAGAATGGAAGCTTTATAAAAAAACAGGACTTCCAAAAGGTTCCGATGCAGTCTGTGAAATTTTTGCAGATTCAAACTGTATCTTTGTCTTTGATGAAAAAAACAGGCTTTTCAGAACTTACACAGAAAAGGAAGCCGGAACAAAGCCTTTTAAGTGGGTTAAGGAATTCGGCTGGCCAAAGTCTGATGTGCTTCAGCAGGGAAAACTTGTAAATGACAAGCGCGGATGGGCTATGGGTGCACGCCGCAAAGACATGCTCTGGTATGAAGATATTTTTGGCAATGAACATCACTACGGCACAATGGGTCTTGAAACAATGTATTTCCTTACAAAGGACGGAAACAGAATCCGTTTTACAGATTCCGGACTGCCGCCTGATTTTTCAAATTCAATCCTTACACCGGAAAGCGGAAGCTTTATTGCCAGCAACATAAGCAATTCTGCATCAACGATTTTTATTATCGGTGATAAGGGAACAATGTATACAAGGCTTATTGACTTTGACACAATGGGCTGTGATCCAATGTTCTTTAAATATACTTACGAACCTTATAAGTCTGAATATAAAGGTTCTGAATATCTTTCAAACTATGAGCCATGGGGACTTCCTGCAGAAGACTGGTATCAGCAGCCGGCAATTAAACTTGAAGGCAAGGCTAGGCTGAGCCGCTATATTTCAATCCATCAGGACGGACAGGGAAACAGTGCAAGGGAACTGCGTGTTGCAGGTTTGAATGCACAGGGTAAAACAGGATTTTATTCAAAAGAGATTTTTGACAAGGAATGGAATTTTATAGAAACACCTTTAACCATTGCTGAAAAGGATTTCCTTTCCGGCGGCAGCGAATGGGGAAAGAGCGAATTGTATTCTTTTGCCGGAAACCTTTTTGTAGAAAAATTTAATTCACCGGAAGCTTCTGTTCCTGAAATTTCATGTTCAACAGAAAACTTTTCTCTGGCAAGCGAAGGCAAATTCAATTTAAAAATCACAATGAAAGGAAAAGACTGGACTGAAACAAAAATAATTCCAATGCATTCTGTTGAAATGTGGACTTACATGGTCCGCATTGATCCGGGAAAAGACGGAGTTTCAAAGTCATTTTTCATTACGCCTGATTTTGAAGAAAATGCACTTTCTGCACAGCACGAAGAATTTACGCTTCTGCTTAAACAGATGTTTGAAGGCCTGAACAGAAAAACTTTTGCAATTGAAGCAGAAAGTACAGTAGACTTCCTTGAACTGAAATGGGTCAATAAATTTGATTCAAGATTAAGCAAAAACTTCCACATCTTTATGGATAAAAACGGAAACGGTTCTGACCCTTCAAATTCAAAAACTTACTATGCCTATGAAAATTCCCTGGCAAGATATTTTGATGAATCAGGACTGAATTTAGAAAAAGAAATTTACACGCAGGAAGACACTGACGAACTTATGTCTGCAATAGAAAATAATAAAAAATATAAAAGTCTTCTTGACGGCCAGCAGAAAGTTTTCAACGGATACAAGCACAATTCAAACCAGTTTAGAATCGTATACAACACGGCAGATTTAATTCTTGGAATTACGCTTTTAAAACATGTTGACTTCCCTAAATTTAAAACAGTAACAAGCCACGGAAAAGATTTAGTAAAGCAGAATGCCGCAAACTATGAAAGCAGTTTTGAAAAGATGAAATTTGTTTATCCTCATGTTGCAGGTTTTGTTGATTTAAGGATTGAAAAATACAATGAAATCTTAAAAGACCTGGAAGATAATCCGTCTGTAAAAAATAAAAAGGAGTACAAATTTTCTGCCGCAGAATATTTTGAGGCACTGGGAATTGCAAAAGTTGTTGAAGGATATTCAAAGGCAACGGAGAAAAAAGCTTACTTAATGCAGATAGAAGACATTCCTTTGTTCCCTGGATTTTTGATGACTGTTTACGATAAGGAAAAAAGTGAATATATAATGGTTGAACTTCCGGAATTCCCTGAAGATGCAAAAAAGGCTCTTAAAAAAGGCGATGACAAATTTGAAACAAAGGCAAAGTTCTATGTTGCGTCAGACGGAACTTCAAAAAAATCTTCGACTGCCCAGATAGAAAAACTTAACGGAAAATCAGGCAAAATAGTTTTTGACGGCAAAGATATTGTGGTAAAAACAGGATTCATGTCTGGCAAAACATTATTTACCACAAAAACTGAAGAAAATTAAGCCGAAAGTTTATTTTCAGGATAATTTTTCTAATAACTAAGCAATTTTTTTCTATTAACAAGTTAATTTTTCAAATAATAAAGGCAAAAGTGTGAAATTTTTTTATAAAAGAGTAACACTTTTTGCCGTTTAAAGTGTCTTAATTAAGGACGGAGTTAAAGAGATGGAAAGTTTAACAAAGCTGAACTTTAGTGAACTCTATCAGAAATATGGTCCCATGGTTTTGCGACGGTGCCGTTTTATGCTGCACGATGAAGACCTGGCTTTAGATGCAATGCAGGATGTTTTTATAAAGATTATGGAAAACAGCTGCAAGATCAAGAATGTATGTTCAAGTTTATTTTATGTTACTGCAACAAGAGTCTGCCTTAACATAATAAGGTCTAATAAACTTAGGACAGGACCGGATTTTGATTTAATAACAGAAATGATGACGGATGAATTTTCTAAAAAGGAAGCAGAAAAAATTGAAGCAAGAAATGTTCTTGACAGTATTTTTTCTAAGCGTGACGAAAAGGATTCCTTAATTGCTACCTTGCATTTTGTAGATGGTCTTACTTTAGAAGAAACTGCAGAGCAGGCAGGCATGTCTGTTTCTGGTGTCCGCAAAAGAATCAGCGAATTAAAAAAATACGCTTTGAATAATGCGTAAGTTTTCAGGAGGCACTTTAATATGATTCCACAGCTGCTTTTAGAAGAAATTAATGCTGGCGAAAAAAACGCAAAAGACTATTACGGCAAATATGGAAAAGAAGAACTTGAAAAAGCTCTTACTGATTTACGAAAATCTGATGAAGAAATTTTTGCAGCATATCCGGTAAAAGATATGGAAAAGCAATTTGAAGAAAAGATGCTGAATTCTGCAAAGCCAAAGAAAAATTTTTTTTCTTTTAAATCTTACAGAATGTGGACTATGTCTGCCGCTGCTGTTCTTGCAGTATTTTTCTGCGTGCCGCTTATGTATAATGTTTTAAAGTCAGGCAGTTCATCAGAAATCCGTGTAAAAGGAAACGGAACATTTGAAAATTCTTTAAGGCTTTATAAGCAGGAAGGAAATAAAATCATAAAACTTTCAGACGGAGATAAGGCTAAGGAAAATGATGTAATTCAGATTACCTATGTTCCGGGAAGCGAAAATTACGGCGTTATTTTCAGCATTGACGGAAACGGAAACATTACAAGGCATTTCCCTGATGAAAACTGGACGGCAGGAAAACTTGAAAAGACCGGAGATGAAGTTCCCCTTTCTTTTTCCTATGCTTTAGACAATGCGCCTGAATACGAATGTTTTGTTTTTGTTGCTTCAGAAAAGCCATTTACTTTAAATAAAGTTAAAGACATTGCAGACGGAAAAAAATCCATAAAGAAAGTTGAACAGCTGAAAAAAGGCAGGTTCTTCCCAAGGAATACATCTGCAGAATATTTTGTTCTTGAAAAGTAGTTAAAGGGGATTGTCCAATAAATAATAATTTATAGAGTCATTCCGAACTTGATTCGGAATCTCTAGCCCCTGAAACAGTTCAGGATGACAATACTTTTTAGACAATCCCTACAGGAGATGAAAAATGAAGAAAATTATTAAAGGTTTTATTTTTGCCATAATGGCATTTTTAGGTTCAGCAAATATTTTTGCATCAGAAAAATCAGAAGGTGCCGTTGAACGTTACGCAATTTATATTGGTTCAAATGAAGGCGGAAACAATAAGCGCCTTATGTATGCAGGCACTGACGCAGCAAGTTTTCAGAACATAATGTCAGATATTGGCGGCATCAGAAAATCCAACAGCATTCTTTTATTAGATCCGGAAAAAGATGACGTTGATAATGCAATGGAATATATTTCAGAATTAATAAACAAAAATAAAGAAAGTGCAAAACGTTCTGAATTTGTTTTCTATTATTCCGGTCATTCTGATGAAAACGCCCTGCTCCTTGGAAAAAATTTTTATGACTATTCTTCGTTAAAGGCAACCATTTCAAATGTTCCAAGCGATGTTCACGTTGTAATTCTTGATTCATGCTATTCTGGAAATTTTATCAGGACAAAAGGCGGACTAAAGCAGAAGCCTTTTCTTTTAGACGACTCTTCCGTAATTAAAGGACACGCATATTTGTCTTCAAGTTCATCTCAGGAATTTTCTCAGGAATCAGATGAAATCGGTTCTTCGTTTTTTACCAATGCAATGATTACAGGTTTAAGGGGAGCGGCAGACAGTTCCGGAGATAAAAAAGTTACGCTCAATGAACTTTATTCCTATGCTTTCAGTGAAACTCTTTCAAAAACAGAAAACAGTTCGGCAGGGCCTCAGCATCCAAACTACAATATTACTCTTGTGGGCTCCGGGGATTTGGTTCTTTCTGACATTTCTGAATCTGACTGCATTTTAACTTTAAAGAAAGAATTGACCGGCCGTGTAATTATCAGGGATAAAAACGGAAAGCTGATTTCTGAAATTAATAAAACAAGTGCAGGTCCCGTTTATCTTGCCATGGAAGAAGGTTCTTATGGCGTAACTGTAATTGCAGAAACCATAACTTTGCAGGGAACTTTTAAACTTACTGCCGGAAATAATTTTGTTCTTTCTGCAGATAAACTTTCGCCGGTTTTAAGAAAATCCAATGCTTTGCGCGGCGAAGATTCAGAAGATTCTGCTTTAGCAAATGATTCAGAAGAAATTGTTTCAGAAGAAGACATTATTTTAAGGCCCGTTACCTTCTCATTTTTCAACAGCGAGTTTTTCAGGAGGGAAGGAAAGAAACTTAAAACCAATTTATCTTTTGGAATTTTAGGTTCAGAAACTTATGAAACTGACGGTGCCATGTTTGCTTTTGGCGGCAACTGGTCTGAAATTGTAAACGGTGTTCAGGCTGCTTATGTATTTAACTCAGTGCATGAAATTAAGGGAGCCCAGGGAGCCGGAATCTTTAACTATGCCGATGAAGTTCTCGGTGCTCAGGGTGCAGGAATATTAAACATTGCAGGAAATGTAAAATATGCTCAGGGTGCAGGAATTGTAAACGTTGCAAAGGAAAAAGTTACGGGTGCTCAGGGGTCTGGAGTTTTTAACTACGCAGGAAATGTAGAAGGTGTTCAGGGAACCTGTGTCGGAAATATTTCTAAAGACAATGTTAGGGGTGCACAGGGTGCAATGGTTTTGAATGTTGCCGGAAAAAAAGTTGACGGCTTTCAGGGCTCTATGGTTTTTAACTATGCAGGTTCTGTTCATGGAGTTCAGGCCGGCTTAGTAAATGTCTGCACAGGTGATGTAGACGGATTGCAGCTTGGTTTAGTTAACTTTTCTAAAAACGGAATTTTTGAAATCGGCCAGTCCTTTACAACAGAAAACGAAGTCCGCGTAACATTGAATTCCGGAAAAAAATATCTTTATTCTGTTGTTGGTCTGGCTGCAAGCTGGGATAAATGTGATGATGATACTCCTGAGGAAGAACAGTATGCAACAATAATTTTAGGTCTGGGAACAAGATTAGAAGTATGGCGTTTTAATTTTGACTTTGAAGTTCTGGCAAATGATCTTCTTTCAAAAGATGAAAATTCAAATCATGAAGACGATGATTTAAAGTCTACCTGGTATCCGTCTTTAAGGACTTCTGTCGGATTTAGTCCTGTTAAGCATCTGCAGTTTTTTGCCGGTGCCATGATGTCTTTTGAAGTTGAAGAGAATGACGAAGCTTTTGAAATGCGTAAGAACACAACGGTAATACACACTTCTGATTCACATGTAAAGCTTCATCCTGAATTTGATTTTGGCGTCCGCTTCCAGCTTTAGAATCCATGTCCTTAATCAAACAAAATATTGAATTATTAAAAATATTATTTACAACAAGAAATATTATGCTGGTATTTATTTTGAACTCTGCTATTTAATAGGTCGAATGTCGAGTTTCAGAATAATTTGAAAATATATTGATTTTATTGAGCATAGACGCCGTAGGCAGGTTCAGGAATGAAAAAAAATCTGCACAAACGTAGTGCGGAAGCCTTTTTTTCAGGCCTGGTTCTGCC
>JALELH010000081.1 GCA_022768865.1 Spirochaetia bacterium | reverse complement strand
CGGTCGTTTATCCAGGTGTGCGGAATTATTCTGCGGACTGTAAAAACAACGGCGGCTTGCCAGAGATTTTCAGGAGTGACATAAAACCCATTTCCGCCACCATACGGAGATGAAAATAAAACAGTCTGCTGCCCGGCGTGCTGAGGATCATTTACACCAGCGTACATATAGGCAATTCCATCATCAGACCATTTACTCACTCTTACTTTTCCCGGAGTCGGTGTAATTGCATTTGACAAAGGGATAACTTCCTGATTATTTGCTCTAGGTCTTTTTATCCACACATTTAAGTATTGGTCATTCGGAATATTATAAAAATATTTCTGACCTATCGGTTTTGCATCTTTATCAAGAACTTCACAGGAAATTTCAGAAGGGAATTCCGTGTATTCTTTGAAAGTTTTCCAAATTAAAAATCCGATTGGAAAATCACCTTTTAAACCGTCAAAACTTTTTGAATGAACAATAAAACCGTCTAAATATTTTATACTTATATTTTTCCGAAATTCTTCAAAATTCGGTGCATTTACATATTTCAATTTACTGAACATTGCAATGGTTACATTTGGAATTTCCTGTACAATACGAGCAAAAAACTGTGTGAAAAGTTCATTGCTTGCTTTTCCATATTTTTCCATTGCAACAGAAGCAAATTTTGTTTTTGCAACACCTGTTTTATTTTCCGCATCTCCTGCACCTTTTGCCGTATTATCTGCGTTTGTCGCTTCCGCATAGGGCGGATTTATCAACACTAAAATTTTCTTCGCAGGTTTTCCGGCGGCATCTTTTCCGGCTTTAGCTTCGGCAATGGCGGTGCGAAGGCTCTGCGGAATTTTCTCCGTAAGCGTGTAGTCGATTTTTCCGTCGTCGGTGATGTCGTCGTTCAGATAGTCGTACTGAAACCTTGTAGCAGCCCGGCAGGTTTTTGCGGCTTTCATCACATCTACGTCTGCTTGGTCAAGGGTGCTCATAAAAATGTTGCGGTGGTTGGAATGTTTTGTTTCAAGGTTTCCCACTCCGCAGCACATATCCAACACGATGTAGTCACGCTGCCAGTTTTTGCCAAGGGTTTTGTTTAATAGTTCGTAGGCCTTGTTTACAACGTTTAGCGGCGTGTAGTATGCCCCTTTAAAGCTGCGCTCGTCTGTGGGAATCAGACTGTCCCGGCGTTCCAAAAGATAATTGCGGTATTCTTGTTCCGGCGGGCGGTTGTATATGGACCAGAATTTGCGGTAGCCGTCGTAGTTGCCAAGTTCGTAAAGCTGGCCTTCTAGCAAAAAGGTTGGCCTGTTGTTTTTGTGCAATAGTTCTGCAGGCAGGTTTTCATGTGTGCTTACAGTGCCGTCGCTCATTATGTCTGCAAAAAACAGCAGGCAGTATTTTTCAGGTTCTACTTTTATTTCCCGCCCGATCATTTCTACCCAGCGGTCAAAGACCTGCTTTAAGTTGTCCGGCGTTATCTGGGTGCGGATGATTTGTCCTTTAGCAATGGCAGAATGAACGGTTTCTATAAATTCCTTTTCCTGTGTTTCTATTTTAAAGGAAACAAAGTGCGTTCCGATGAACTGGCTTATTTTTTCAAGGGCGTCCTGGCTTACGTCGCTGGCGGACTTTCCCCATTTGATGTTGATTTTCTTATCGTCTAATAAAGGAATCAATATGTCCGTCTGCATGATGGCGGCTTTTACACAGTCAATGACGCATAGGAATGGCGGTATTTCTTCTCCGTTTTTCCTTGCCACATACACATAGCGGGCAAGCTGGGTAAACATGGCATAGGTAGAAACTTTGCCGCCTGCTTTTGCTTCAAACCAGACTTCTTTTGTCTGAATGTCTATCAGGTTTTTCTGAAACTTTTTTAAACCAAGGGCTTTAATGTAAATGTCCTTTACATCTTCTTCTGATGTTACATTCTGGAGCTGGGAAAATAGTGACATAATGGTTCCTGATTAAGAGGGGTAATAAGTTACACTAAGGTAATATTAAGTATAATTACTTATACTTATAAAATAATCGGACAACATCTTAGACTTATTGAGCACAAAAAGTATAAGTTATTACAAATTTCAAGAATGAATTTTAGTGAAAATGTTCATTTTGAATTAGAAAGCAAGGGAATGTTAATAAAAGAATTGTCTGCAACAACGGGTATAAGCGAAAACACTTTAAAATCTTATCTAAAATCTGACAGTGCCGAGCCTAAGGCAACTAATGCCGTTGCTATTGCAAATGCTCTTGGCGTTTCCGTTGAATATCTTGTTACCGGTAAAAATGCAAAAGGAGAAAACTTTTCTGCAAAGACGCGCCTTGCTGCACAGATTTTTGAAAGCCTTCCCCAAAACGACCAGGATTCCGTAATGGCCCTTCTAAAGGAAATGAAAAAGCATATATAAGCATAAAGGAACCTTATGCCTTGCATGCAGTTAATTTCACAGATGCCCGTAGCCGTTCCATAGCCGCACACAGTAAAGGATGGGTTAGATAGAATGCCGGGAATTGATGAAGTTTTATACATATTTTGGAAAAGTTGCAGAAACTAATAATATAAATTAAAGTAATAGAACGAATTAAATCAATGAAAAACAGGAAACCAGCATGCTTTTATACCATGGCAGCAATACACAGGTGTTAAATCCGCAGATTTTAGAATCAGACAGACGCCTTGATTTTGGCAGGGGATTTTATTTGACTTCCAGTTTTGAGCAGGCTTTACGCTGGGCAGAACTTACAGTTAAACGTCGTGAAACAGGAAAGAGTGTTGTTTCTGTTTTTGAACTGGATGAAGCAAAACTTACAAACCTTAAAGTCCTGCGTTTTAATCAGGCTCAGAAAGAATGGCTTGAATATGTTACCCTTAACCGTAAGAATCAGTATATTCCTGCTGACGATTATGACATTGTAACAGGTCCTGTTGCAAACGACAGGACAATGCCTGTTATAAGCCTTTATTTTTCCGGTGTATATGATATAGAAGAAACCATAAAACGCCTTATGCCTCAAAAGCTTCATGACCAGTATACTTTTAAAACTGACAGAGCATTAAAGGCTTTAAAATTCCTGGAGGTAAAGTAAATGCCTGAAATACTTCCCTATATCCTTCAATTTTATGACAAAGAAGTTGCCGTTCTGATAAGCCGCAAATACGGGTATTCCATAATGGATGCCTACAGAAAGTTCCTTTTTTCCAAGACTTATAAAATGCTTTCAAATCCGGAGCTAGAAATGTGGGAATTCAGTCCTGCAGGAATTTTTGACATGTGGGAAAGTGAAATTGTAACCGGCGACCCCCGCAATTCCGCCTATATAAGGATAGATTAAATGACAAAAGAAATGGAATTTTTTATTTTCCTTATGGAACAATACGCACACTACAAAAACACAACGGCAGATAAAGTCCTGCAAAGGCTTGATGAACTTAAACTGACTGACTATGTATTCAGCATGTATGAAATGTATCATGCAGAAGCCATAGAAAATGCCTTTGAAGACATCGACCGTCTTATAAATGAAAAGTCTTCCATATAATTACAGATAATTTCTGCCTTAATTGCGAACAAGTCTTGACACTCCCCATTGACAAAAAAACTGATACTTATTAATGTATTCCGCGTATGTTAGACAGTATAACTGTTCCGGCGCCGGCAAAAATTAATCTTGGTCTCAAGGTTTTTCCAAAGCGCGCAGACGGTTACCATGATATACAAAGTGTTTTTCAGACCGTAAGGCTTTTTGATGAAGTTACGGTCAGCCTGATAAAGGGAAAAAACACCTGCATTGTGGAATGTGATACCCTTCAGTTGCCTGAAGAAAACACCTTTACTTTAGCATACAAAGCTTTCTGCGTGCTGACTGGTATAAACACGGGAGTTCATGTTTTTGTAAAAAAGCGGATTCCTTCAGGCGGTGGATTGGGGGGCGGATCAAGTGACGCATCTTCTTTTATTCAATCCCTTGACAGTCTATTTGGCACTAAGCTCGGCTTTTCTTCTTTAACTGAAATTGCAGGTAAAGTCGGGAGCGACGTATTCTTTTTTACCCATGCACTTTTTGCAGACGGCAAAAAAAGATTCCGCAGCTTTGAACCTTTTGCCGCTTACGTTGAAGGCAGGGGAGAAAAAGTCAGGCAGATAGAATGCAGAAATGATTTTTCTGTTCTGCTTGTTTTGCCGGGTGTTTCAGTTTCTACAAAAACTGCATACGGCCTTGTAGACATGGAGCATGAAAAAAACATAAATGCCTGCTGTAGCGTTCAGGAAGAAAATCCTGAATCAATCTACAGAAAAGATATTTGCCGCTGGAACTTTGTAAATGATTTTACCGTTCCCGTAGCAAGAGAATTTGAACCGGTTGCGGATGCACTTAAAAAGCTTAAGGCTTCGGGTGCACTTTTTGCGGATATGTCCGGGTCCGGTTCAACAGTCTTTGGTATCTTTGCGGATACTAAAGATGCGGAAAAAGCAAAAAAACTGCTTGACGGCCGCTATGTAACTGTGCTTTCTTAAAAGCAGGATTTTAAAGAATTTTATTTCGAAATTTCAAAAAGTCCTGTATAATTAAAGTAATGGTGCGGTTTTTACCGTAACAGCATACTTCAATTCAAAGGAGAAAAGCTTATGCAGATTACAGATGTACGTATCCGCAAGGTTGAAGGTGAAGGTAAGCTTAAGGCTTATGTTACAATTACATTTGATGCCTGTTTCGTTGTTCACAATGTAAAAATCATCGAAGGAGTAGCCGGGCTTTTTATTGCCATGCCTAGCCGCAAGACAGCAAGTGGCGAATACAAGGATGTTGCCCATCCTATCAGCCCTGACTTTCGTAATGCCATTCAGAAAAAAGTTCTGGATGAATACAACGCAGGTCATGTAGAAGTTGGTCCAGGAAGTGCCGACGACTAAAACAACCCTTTAGTTCCGGAACTTTTTGAATATTTTAGGCCGTCGTCAAGTGGTAAGACAATGGCTTTTGGTGCCATCATTCCGCTGGTTCGAATCCAGCCGGCCTAGCTTTATTATGTATTTTAGGTAAGCCTCCGAATATTGCATTTTGGGGTAGCCCTGGAAAATATAAATATTTTTTAAGGAGTTCTGAAAATGGAACGTTTCGTTATCAATGCCGTAACACGCAAAGAAACAGGAAAGAAGTATGCAAAGGCTCTCCGTGCAGAAGGAAAAATCCCTGCTGTTGCATACAATGAAAAGGGTGAATCTACTATGCTTGAAATCGCTGCCGGCGAATTTGAAAAAGCATGGAGATCTATTACAAAGACTACTCTTGTAAACCTTAAGATTGACGGTGCTGACAATACAGCATACATTCAGGATGTTGAATACGACATCATTTCAGACAAGGTTCTTCATGCAGACTTCCACGTTGTAAGCGGAACTAAGGCTGTAAAGGCAAAGTTAAAGATTCGTCTTAACGGAACACCAGCAGGCGTTCTTAAGGGCGGATTCATGGTTAAGCACGTTCCTGAAGTTATGCTCAAGGCTCTTCCACAGGATATGCCGGAAAGCGTTACTGCAGATGTAAGCAAGCTTGAAATCGGAAACAAGTTTACAATTGCTGACCTTAACCTTGGAGACAAAGTTACTGTTCTTACAGCACCTGCTGCAGTTGTTGTTTCAATTGCACCTCCAAAAAAATGATTTTAACTGAATAGGTTAAAGGCTGTCCAAGTGCGTTTATGTTCCTGGGCAGCTTTTTTTGTTTAAGGATTTATTATGAAAAGTTTTGAAGGAAAAGTTTCTGACGGACTTAAAGCGGCCCTTGCATTTTCCTGTTTAGATTTTGCTGATTTAAAGGCTTTGGGCGTTGCCGTTTCCGGCGGTGCTGATTCCGTTTCTCTTCTTTGTTCTTTAAAAAATATACTGCCGGAAAAAATTGCATTAAAAGCTGTTACCGTAAACCACAATATACGGCCGGAAAGTGAAACTTCAGGCGATGCCGATTATGTTGAATCCCTGTGCAAAACCTTAGGCGTGCCATGTGTGCGCTATGAAATTCCCCGCGGCCTTGTGGAACAGAATTCACTGCAGGAAAACAAAGGCATAGAAGACAGCGCAAGAAAGCTCCGCTATGAAAAGTTCAGCGACTTTATGAAGGCAGAAAACATTGATTTTCTTTGCCTTGCCCACAATAAAAACGACCAGGAAGAAACGGTGCTTATGCGCATACTTTCCGGCAGCACGGACTTAAGCGGAATTCCCTTAGCAAGGGGAAGGTTTCTTCGTCCACTTTTAAATATAAGCCGTAGCGAGATTGAAGATTATTTAAAAGAAAGAAATATATCTTTCAGGACTGATTCTACCAATTTAGAAAATGAAATGACAAGGAACAGAATAAGGAATATCCTGGTTCCTGTCTTAGATAAGAACTTTGCAGGCTGGAAGACGGCACTGGAAAACCTTTCTGATAAAAGTTTTTACGACAGCCAGATGCTTGAAAACCTTGCTGCCGACGCTGCAAAGAAAATAAATTTTGTTTATTCCGGTCAGTCTGTAACCTTTGATGCAGAAGGATTTTTTTCTTTGCATAGGGCAATAAAGACAAGAATCCTTATGATGTCTGTAAAGAAAGCAGGTGCCGCACAGAGAATTCCCCAGGCTTTTTTATGGCGGTGGACTGACCTTGAATATGCAGAATCAAAAAAGACTGAATGCTGTGCAGGCCTAAGTTTTTCTTTAAGGAATGGAAAGTTTAATATAGAAAAAAAATGCAGGGTAGCGACAGAAGAAGGTTTTTCTGCTATAATTGAAGAAAGCGGAACATTTTATGCATCCGGCCTGAGTTTTTCTGCAGCTGAGGAAAACGGTTATATGGTAATTTCCTGCGGCTGTAAAAAAATATCAATTCCGGGATTAAGGTTCCCCTTTGTTTTCAGGAGCCGTCAGAGCGGCGATGAAATAAAGACTGCAGGCGGAACTTTTAGAAGCGTTTCTAAAATCCTTGACGGATGGAAAGTTTTGCATATGAAAGATAAAGTTCCTGTCATCCAGCAGATGACGGAATGTTCACAGAATATAAAATGTATTTGGGGTAGTTTATACGGCTTTAGCGACTGGATTGTTGCAGGCTGAATCTTACCCGCAGGAAGAATAATGAAAAAGATTTTCAGTGCTTTTTTACTCAGTATTTCTTTTTTAGCTTTTGCCCTTGAACCTGTAAAATCAGGGGATTCTTTAAAAGACAGTGCAGACCTTGCCAACAGAAGGACTGCCTTAAGGTGTCTTTCTAATGCTACCAATTATGCTTCAGAAAAGAATTTTGATGCTGCCTTAAGCCAGGCAAATCTTGGCATTGCATACGATGATTCCATTTCTGATTTGTGGTATGTGGCTGCCGCTGCTGATTCTGCACTTGGAAAGTCTAAGGCAGAAGTGCTGCCTTTGCTTGACCTTTCACTTCAGAAAAATAACTGGGTAAATTACAACAGGGACAATGCACGCCTTATGGCTGCCGACATTCTTTCTGAAACGGGAAGCTTGGAAAAGGCACTTGAGCTTCTTGATTCAAAGCCCATGATTTATTCTTCCGATGCTGAATTCATCCGCTGTAAAATCTATTACAGGATGGGCACGCCAGAATCCATTTCTACTGCAAGGAATAAAATAGACGGAGCAAGAAGGATTTATCCTTCTGATACAAGGTTTCCCCTGGTTTTCTACAGGTTTGAAAATCCTGAAAAACTTGATGCCGGGGCTAAAAGGCTTTCCGATTATTTTATTTCTAAAATTGCACAGTATCAGGAAGCAAGCCCAGATAAAGATGCAGAACTTGAAATCTATGCTGCAAGCTTTGCTGACGGAGAAGTTAAAAACAGGATGCTTAAATCCTTTTCAGCAAGGGGACTTTCCCATGCTCTTTATGCACAGGAAGCTCTTGCTTCAGGCTTAATTGACCAGCAGCACGCTTTTGAATATATCTGTTCCTTTGCAGAAAAAGAAGTTGACTTAGGTTTGTTTATTAACCTTCTGTCTAAAATAGATGATGAAAATGTGCTTAAATATGCTGCAGACTATATGGAATCTTTTAACGGCACATTTACGCAGGATACGGATGGGGATGGCAATGTAAACCTTTTTGTAAAATACATGCGCGGGCGTCCTCAAACCATTTCCTATGACAAGAATCAGGATGGAAGGCTTGAATGGTCTGTTGACTGTGACTTTGGAGTGCCTGTTTCCGGCAGCCTTTCAGAAAAGAATATGGCATTTCAGTGGAGTCAGTTTCCTTATTTAGGAAGCCTTTCTTTTAATGCAGGGTTTAATTCTGCTGACATTGCTTCTGCAGATAAAAAGAAACCTGCGTCAGAAAGATTTACTTTCTCCGGTGAAAGTTTAAAATGGACTCCTGTTCTTATAGAAAGCGTTAAAGCCATTCAGGAAAAAACAGGAAAGGATTTTTATTTTCCTGTGCTGAATATAGATAAAGGAGAAATTTCCAATTCCCTTTTGCTTGATGCAGCATCTGCCTTTGAAATTGAATCCTTTGATGACAGAAATGAAAAGATTTCTTTTGTGCTTCTTGACGGAAACGTAACGCAGGCCCTTTATTACAGGGACAATGTTCTCTTTGCGCAGGCTCAGTTTGAAGGTAATATTCCGGTTCTTCGTGTTGTTGATTTTGACGGCGATGGTGTTTTTGAAACTACGGAATTTTATGACCTTGATGTCAGCGGACAGATGAAGGTTCATTCCCTTGAAGATGAAAGGCAGATTATGGCATCCCTTTATGGCGTGCCTTCTAACGGTGCAGAATTTTACCTGCGCATGGTTCAGATTGATACGGATAAGGATACAGTTCCGGACTTTACGGAAGAATATATTGCAGGCGGCGGCAAGATTACTTCCTGGGATACGGATTCTGACGGCCTGTGGAACGTGCGCCATGTAGTATATTCAGAAAGTGAAGATGGAATAAAAGAAGATTCCATGTTCTATATAAATCCGGATAAAACCCTTGTTACAGTTTCTTCTTTAAATGGTGTGCCTGTTAATGTTTCTTGCGGACAAAAACATTATGCCGTAGTGCATGGTGCAGCAGATAACCTTTACTGGCTGCTTAAGGAATCTGATAAGCTGAATAAAAAAAGAATGGCTTTGCTTGAAGGCAAAATCCTTAAGGTGCTTGATGAAAGAAATGTTCAGGGGCTTACGGAAGTTGTTGAAGATAATTATGGCAGTGCCTTGTGCATACGCATAGAAAACAATGTTTATGCAATTCCTGCAGAAGATGTTATTTGGACTGAAAATGAAAAGAAATAAATTATTGAATTTTGCAGCCTTAGTTGTCATTCCATTTGTTTTTGCTGCATGCCATTCCGTTGCCCAGCCGGAAAGCGTTTATGTTCCTGTAGATTATACTGAAGAAGACGCCATAAAGGATCAGATTGAATATGTGGAACGGGTTTCACAGAAAGACGTTATCCGCGGCTTATGGCGTGGAAAAATCCTTCTGGATAATACTCCGGACAATGCAGGCACCGTTGCTGCTTTTGAAAAATGCTGTAAGGCTGCTGTTGACGATCTTAATAAAAAAATAGATGAAAAGGAATATTTCAGTGCATTAAGGATTGCACGTTCCCTTAGTGCTGTTTCTTATTCTGGCAGGGATATGAAAATGTCTGAAGCCCAGATTGAAAATGAAGCATATAAAAATGTTCCGGGCAAAAGCAAGGGGTCCGGTTCTAAAGAAAAAGTTACAACCCTTATAAGCGGCACAGTAACTGTCTGGGTAGACAAGGGTATTAAAATTCAGCGCGGAGTAGGCTATGCTGATTCCGTTTTGGGAAGCGGTTTTTTTATTTCTAAAGACGGATACATAGTTACAAACCATCATGTTATTTCAGACATGGTAAATAAAAAATATGAAGGCTATGCACGCCTTTATATTAAGCTTGCAGACGACCCTGATACAAGGATTCCTGCAAAGGTTGTCGGCTACGACAGCACACTGGATATTGCTTTGATAAAAACTGAAGTTGATGCGCCTTATGTTTTTGCACTTGGTTCTTCCAGTGACCTGTCTGTCGGAGATAAGGTTTATGCCATAGGTTCGCCACTTGGCCTTGAAAGGACTTTAACAAGCGGTATTATTTCTTCTACTGACAGGCAGCTTTTTTCTGCAGGTACTGTATTTCAGATTGATGCTGCCGTTAACTCAGGAAATTCCGGCGGTCCTTTAGTTGATGAAAATGGGCGTGTTCAGGCCATAGTTTTTGCAGGTGTTGCCAACTATCAGGGACTTAACTTTGCCATTCCTGTTGAATATCTGAAAAATGAACTTCCCTTTCTTTATGCAGGCGGCGAACGCAAGCATCCGTGGATTGGTGCTTACGGCAAGACAAAAAGGCTGCCGGGTGCAGGTTCTAAAAGGGAAGGCGTAAGTGTTTTTTACAGTTTGCCCGGTGGTAGTGCAGACCTTGCAGACATTAAGGAAAACGACACTGTAGTTGCCATTAACAATATGGCTGTAAATTCCTTAGACGAACTGCACGTTGCCATGATGCGCCTTGAATCAAACATCATTGCTAAACTTACAGTAGAAAAAGAAGACGGCACAAAAAAGGATAAACTTGTTTACCTTGCCACAAGGCCTGATTCCCCAGGGTATGAAGTGTTCCGCCACGACGATTTAGGCAATGCCCTTTATCCCATGCTTGGTATGCGTCTTGTAAATTCTTCTGTTACAAATAAAAAGCAGTATGTAATTACAAAGATTATAAAGGGTTCCACGGCAGATGAAACAGGTTTTAGCGAAAACGATCCTGTTGTTGTAAGCGATGTTTCCTTTACGGAAAGCAATTCTGCTGCTATTGTTACTCTGTATGCAAAGAAGCGTAAAAACGGCTTTCTTGATGTAAGCCTTCGTGTTCCATCCCCGATGGATAGCCCTAACTATTTTTAACATAAAGGAATAAAGATGAAAGATTTAAAATATAAAAGAAACTTCTGCATTACGGCTCATATTGACCACGGAAAGTCTACTCTGGCAGACAGGCTTATCCAGCATGCAAAGATTATTGAAGACCGCCAGATGATGAACCAGATTCTGGATAACATGGACATTGAGCGTGAACGCGGAATTACTATTAAAAGCCAGGCAGTTACCATTCCATACCATGCAAAGGACGGCCATGACTATGAACTTAACTTTGTTGATACTCCGGGCCACGTAGACTTTTCCTACGAAGTAAGCCGTGCCATTGCTTCCTGTGAAGGTGCACTTCTTTTAATTGATGCAACACAGGGTGTTGAAAGCCAGACCATGAGCAACATGTATCTTGCCATGGAACAGGATTTAACAATTGTTCCGGTTATTAATAAAATAGACCTTGCCAGTGCAGACGTTGAAAGCGTTAAAAGGCAGATAGACAAGGATTTAGGTTTAGACAGCGCAGATGCCCAGCTTGTAAGTGCTAAAACAGGGCAGGGGGTAGACGAACTTCTTGAAGCAATTGTTACAAAACTTCCGCCGCCACAGGGAGATGTTAATGCTCCGCTGCAGGCTCTTATTTTTGACTGCCACTATGATGAATACCGCGGCGTTGTTGTTCATATCCGCGTTAAGGAAGGAACCGTCAAGACAGGCGATATTATCCGCTTTATGAGCAGTAATACGGAATATAAAGTAGACAAGTGCGGTATTTTTAAAATCAACTATGAAGAAACAGGTATTCTTGAAGCAGGAGACGTAGGTTATATTATTGCAGGCATTAAGACCGTCAGCGATGTAAAAGTCGGTGATACCATTACCCTTGCTTCTAATCCTGCAGAAAAGCCCCTTGCAGGCTTTAAGGAAGTTAAGCCTGTTGTCTTTTCTTCAATTTATCCTATTGATTCCAACGATTATGAAGAACTTAAGGAAGCCATGGAAAAACTTAAGCTTAATGATGCTTCCCTTGTTTATGAAAAAGACAATTCCCTTGCTTTAGGAAACGGCTTCCGCTGCGGTTTCTTGGGTCTTCTTCATCTGGAAATTGTTCAGGAACGCCTGGAACGTGATTTTGATCAGATTGTAATTTTTACGGCACCTAGTGTCCGCTATAAGATTACCCCTGCAGGCAAGGAAGAAATGTATGTAGATAATCCTGCTGACTTTCCTGACGGAAAAATCAATTCTTCTCAGGAACCCTATATCAGGGCTTCCATAATTACACCGACAGAATTCCTTGGCAACATTATGGAACTTTGCCGCATGAAGCGCGGTGTTCAGACTAACATGAGTTACCTGGACGAAAAGCGTGTTGAACTTATTTATGAAATGCCTCTTGCTGAAGTTCTTTTTGATTTTTATGATAAGCTTAAGTCTTACAGCCGAGGTTATGCAAGTTTTGATTATGAAGTTATTGATTACAGGCCTACGGACCTTATAAAGATTGATATTTTGATTAACTCTAAGCCCGTTGATGCCCTTGCTCAGCTTTGCTACAGGCCTTCTGCCGTTGAACGTGCAAAGGTTGTCTGCGAACGCCTTAAAGGAGAAATAAGCCGCCAGCAGTTTAAGGTTGCAATTCAGGGTGCTATTGGTGCCCAGATTATTGCACGCGAAACCGTTAACCCTGTGCGTAAGGATGTTCTTGCCAAGTGTTACGGCGGTGATGTTACCCGTAAAAGAAAGCTTCTTGAAAAGCAGAAGGCAGGAAAGAAGCGAATGCTTATGGCAGGCAATGTAGAACTTCCGCAGAGTGCCTTCCTTGCCGTGCTTAAGGAAAAAGAAGATAACTAGGCTAAAGTAAATGCTCTTTAGAAGCCGCTATATGGCGTAACTTTCGCCTCAAGAATTGCACAGCAATTCTTGTAAAGGCTATTTAAGCATCTTTAAGAAATAATCTATTTCTGCGCGTGTGCGTTTTAAAAAAGATGTATCTGCCTTATAGGAATAGCCGTCTGGAAAATGCAGGTAAAGATATTCCCTTGGTTTAAGCAGTTTTTCTATCTGTTCTGCAAGATTTTTGCCGTTGTAAAAGTCAGATTGCGTTCCATAAGCTAAAAGTGATTTTGCACTTTCAAGGGCTTTTTTTTCTTCTTCTATAAACCTGTCTGCATTTTCTTTTCTGCTGTCTGTCTGTAAAGGAAAATCAATTCCCTTTAATATAGAATCTGCCTTAATGTTTTCTGTTGTTTTATGCGGAATATTTAAATTTATGCCTGTAGAAGAACAGTCATAAATATTTTTATAACCGTTGAAAAGATTTACAAACTGTCTGGCATAGGAAAAAAGGTTTTTTGTTGTTACTATCCTTTTTCCGGTTTTAGAAGTTATGAATTCTGTACCGGCTGCAAAGGCTGCATCTGTATTTTCTGCAGGATTTAATCTGCTGCTTGCGGTAAGCCTTCCTTTATGTGCCATTGTTCCTTTTGCATGGGTTGCTCCGATGGAATAGCTGAAATCAAGTCCTGCCGTATATATTTCTGCAGATTCATTTTTTCTTAGTTTAAGTGCAATGTAAACTGCTGCAAGCCCGACTGATCCCATAGGAGTAATAAAGTTATTTAGCAATCCATGGTGCAAAAGATTTTCAAAAAACATTTCTTCTGCATACTGCGAAGCAAAAAAAACTGTTTTAAGGTTCAGGTAATCTATGATTTGTTTTCTTGAAGATAAATCTGCAAATAAAACTGTATTGTGCTGCCTTAGTTTATTCTGTGTCCCAGTATAAACCTTTTCTATTGCCTGCTGGCTTTCCATGGCAACAACCGCATCCGGTATAATATTTCTTGCAAGAAGTGGCTGTATGGCGGCATCTACGGCAATGATAAAAAAAGCTTTTCTGTCTGTCTGCTGCCAGTTTATTGAATCGAGTCCTTCTCCTGCTCCAAGAACAAGCAGTGGTTTTTCTACGGTTTTTTTCACATCTTCCAGCAGGTAAGAAACGGATAGTTTTTTTAAGTTTGAGATAAGGTTTTTAGAATAAAGGCGCCCGAATTTTACAAGGGTAATCCTGTTTTTCCAGAAAGTGGCAATGATGTCCTGTATGGCTAATGCAGTGTAATCGTAAAGTTCCCTGTTAAACTGAATGCCGGCACTAAAGTCTATTCTAAGGCTGCGTTTTATTTTACCGGTTGAAAGAAGTTTTTTTATTTTGTCTTCTATCAGTTTTGAATTTCTGAAGTTAAGCAATTCAACTTTATCTGTAAAATCTGTTTCCTTAAGTTTTTCAGCGGCAAGTTTTTCAAGATTAGCGTCGGCTTCTAAGGCAATTATGGCACAGTCTTCCGGAAGTTTTTCTATAAGCTCTTTAAGTCCATACCATAGGGCAGGGGAAAATATAATAACTAGTGTGCCTTTAAGGATTTCAGTTTTTTCTATGAGAGAAGTTATGGCCCTTGAAGGATTATATTTAGAGTAGAGCAGGCGGCCTTTGTATTCAACTGTGCTTAAAATCAAAGAGCCCTGACTGGCGTTAACCATTCTGGGCTCTTCCTTCAGAATCTGTGTTTCCAAGTTATATTCCGGAGTTTATTTTTTACCTGCACTCATCATGTCAAGGTAAGTTGCAAAGAATTTGTCTACAACTTTGTCGCTTGCCATTACAGTATTCTGCATTGCTGTCTGGTCTGCCTGGTAAACAGAAGATGCCATAGAATCTGTTTCATTTGAAACATCATCTTTCTGTATGCCTGAACATTTAGCAACAATTACTTTGTTTCCAAGAATAAATGGAGCACTTATTTCATCCATTTTAAGAGAGAACATGGTTTTGTATGCTGATGCATTGTTAGCAATTGATGCAATTTCTGCAACATCAGAAGTCTTTGCATACATGTCTGTATTTCCGTAGTTTACAGGGAAAGCAAGAACATCTTTCTTTTCAATATTGAACTTTTCACATGCCTTGTCAAAGGAAGCAATTGCTGCTTCTGATGTAAAGTCTGCTGCAAGTTTTGTATAATATTCTTCAATAAGGCCTTTTTCTGCCTGCTTCATGTAAGCAAGTGCAACCCTTATTGTTTCAGCGTCGCTAAAGTCTGCAACAACTTTATCTGCTGTTCCCTTAAAGATTGAATATCCGCGCTTTGTTTTGATTATGCCGCTCATTGTGTCAGTGCCAAGTTCTGTAATCTTGCTAAGGTCATCGGAATTATCAATGGCACTTTCAATCTGGAATGTATATCCGCCAGAAAGTTTTCCGTCTGCATCTGAATAATACTTCTGAGATTTTTCGCTTAATGCGTCTTCAAAAGTAATTTCATTGGCATTAATCTGCTTGAGGATAGACTTTGCTTCTGATTCTTCATCAACTGTAATTACGGAAAGATTGTATTTTACAAACTTGTCTGCATGATTTTTTCCGTATTCTACTGCTTCTGATTCCGGATAATCATCTGTGTTAAAGGCTGCAATTTCAAAGGAATGCTTTTCTTCTCCCATTTTTGCAAGGAAAGCTTTTTCTGCTTCGCTGTGCTTAACACCGTAAAGCCTTATTTTTTCCTGTCCGTTTACACCGCTTGTTGCAAAAACGTCATCAATGTAGCGTGAATAGGTAAGCTGGCCTTCTGCATTTTTCTTAAGCTTATCAATGTCTGCCTGATTTACCTGATTGTAGATTCTCTGAGAAAAATTGCCGTTTTCATCAGTAAATGCCGGAAGAATTGCACGGTTAACTGCTTCTTTGGAAACTGTATATCCGGACTTTTTTACTTCACCTGTAAGGGCATAGTCAAGAATTGTCTGCCTGAAAGCCTGTGCAAGAATGTAATAATACATTTTGTCGTCAACCTGGTATCCTGCTGACTGATAGCTTTGTGCAATGTTAGAAGTAGCCTGGTAGAATTTAGAACCTGGTTCATATGTTATTTTATGACCGTCGTATGATCCGAATGTGCTGACGTTACGTTTCTGAAAGAAAGATTCAAAAATAGCACTTGCTCCGAATGGCAGGAAAACAAGGGCAGAAATAATAAGAATGATTACTGCACCAATTTTTGAATTTTCCTTTTTAGATTTCTTTTCTGGAAAATTGATTACTTCGCTCATGGAATAAAATCGTCCTTTTTAATATTTTCGTTTTTTTGTAACTCCGAACTTAAAATTCAAAGTTTTTCTATTTTAGCATTGCTTTTTTACAGTGTCAATTTGGTTTCTATTTACATAGATTTTTTTATGCCTTTTATGATAGACTTCTACAACATTAATACTCGGTCAAAGGTTATGTTGAAAAAATTATGTTTATAGAAAAATAAACGCCTCTCGGCAGAACCAGGCCTGAAAAAAAGGCTTCCGCACTTCGTTTGTGCAGATTTTTTTTCATTCCTGAACCTGCCTACGGCGTTTATTTGTACTAAAAATATTATAACTTAAACTTGACGTTTGGCGTAATTTTTATGGAGACAATATGAATCTTAAGAATCTTGAAAAGACACTTTCTGAAAATGAATATCCTGGACGCGGTATTGTAGTGGGTAAATCAGAAGACGGTAAATATGCCGTTGCTGCATACTGGATTATGGGCAGAAGTGAAAACAGCCGCAACCGTATTTTTGTTAAGGACGGGGAAGGGCTCCGCACTCAGGCATTTGATGAATCAAAAATGGTAGACCCGCATCTTATTATTTACTGGCCTGTCCGTGTTTTAGGGAATAATACGATTGTAACTAACGGAGACCAGACTGATACTATTAACGACGGTCTTAAAGCAGGTAAAACTTTTGAACAGTCCCTTCTTAGCCGTGAATTTGAAGACGATGCACCAAACTTTACACCGCGCATTTCTGCACTTATGAAAATTAAAGACGGTAAATTTGATTTTGAAATGTCTATTTTAAAAAGCGATAACGGCGATGGATTAAGATGCAACCGCTATACCTATAACTATTCAAATCCAAAGGAAGGTGCAGGCCGCTACATCCATACTTACATGGGCAACGGAAATCCTCTGCCAGGTTTTGAAGGGGAGCCTGAACTGGTTGAACTGAAGGGCAATATTGATGAACTTACGGAAAAAATCTGGAACAGCCTGAACAAAGACAATAAGGTTTCTCTTTTTGTCCGTTACATTGACATTGCAACGGGAAAAGCCGAAAGCCGAATAGTTAATCGCAATTAATAATTTATTCATCGGAAAGAAGTGCAAGCATTTTTTTGAATGCTGAATCTTCTTTCTTTAATTCACGGCTCCCGCGTGTAATGTTGCAAAGTGAAATGTTATATTTTCTTGCAATTTCTCTTTGAGTTGTTCCTGCAACAAGTTCCTTTACAAGGCTCCATCTTTTTGAAAAATCTTTCATTTCTGATTTTGTAAAGAGGCATTCAAAAAAATTGTATACAAGATCCGGATTCTGGCACTTTACGATAAGGCTGCATATTTCGCGCATTTCTTTTTCTGATGAAGCATTGTTTTCTTTCTCTGTCATGCTTTAATAATAGAATAATTTCAGAAAAAAAGAAAGTTAAAAAAAAGACCGGTTTTTACGCCGGCCATGCCATTACTGACAACCAGGTGTTAATGGGTGGGAGGGGATAAAATTAAACACCTGGTAGTTTATATATCGGAGCCGATGCTGAAAATCTTGAATGTTTTTTATTCTTCAGTTTCTTCAATCTGTGCTTCCATTACTATGGAAATGTTGTAATTCCTACCGTTGAAAACCGTAACTGAACGCACGATTTCATAGTCTCCTATAAGGAACTTTACAGTGTGATCGCCCTGTGTTGTGCTGAATGGTTCAACTGGTGCTTCAAATTCTTTTGAGTCAAAGAAAACCTTAGCCTTTTCTGGTGCTGCAATTCTGATTACCGGCTTTACGTCCCTCAGTGTAAGGTCTACTTCCGTTATTTTTGCCTGTTCAACGGTAATAGTCCTCATTTCATTGCGGTAACTGGTGCTTACGATGTTTAATGTATGTTCGCCTGTGTCCGTAAGGATTCCGCCTGCTGAAATCTTTTCTGCATCAACCTGATTGCCGTCCAGAAATACAGAATAAGATTCCGGCGTGTTTCCGTCTTCAGTTAAGGTTTTAAGGGAAACAATTCCCTTGTCTATAAAAATAGGCTTTGCCGTTACTGTAAATTTAGATTCCATTATTTCACTGCTTACGCCTTTCATTACAAGCTGGAATCTTAAAAAAATAAAACCGTCTTCCTTGCTGTTTAAAAACTCTGCCATGTAAGAATATACGTCTTTTTTTATTGTATTGTTTTTTTCAAGGGGAACTAAAACAGTCAGGCTCAGGCTTTCAAAAGTTCCTGTTTCTGCACGCACGCCGCTGTAATCAATTTTTTTTGCTTCAGGTTCCGGAGAAATTGAAGAATACAGTGACCATGCAACACAGTCCCTCCATTCCGTTATTACTTTTGGAACTTTTATATTGAGTTCTATTCCCTGAATGAAAGTTGAATCTTCCGGAAGTTTTACGGCAATGCTGTCATTGATGGAAGCTTCGGCAGATTTTTTTTCAAGTGTATTTTCAAGTTCTATTATTTGTGTTGAATGAGTTCGGAAATTTTCAGCAAAGGCATAAGTTGCAAGGATAAGGCTTCCATAAACAATGAGACTTTTTAAAACTTTCTTTACTGAACCCCTTTTAGCCATATCTAGAGTATAGTATTTATATTCCATGAAAACTAGTTTAAAAGGCTGAATTTAAGAAAATTGACGGAAAAATAATTACTTTTTTTACAAAATCTATTTTTTCAGGTAATTTTCGGGGTTTAAGGGGGATCCATTCTGGCTTATTTCAAAATGAAGGTGAGGACCGGTGCTTAAGCCCGTTGTGCCTACAGTTCCAAGAGTCTGGCCTGTAGTTACTTTCTGATTTTTTTCTACACTTATTAAATCCATGTGGGCATAAAGGCTTTCCATTCCGTTGGGGTGCTTTAATACTACATAATTGCCGTAAACCGGATTTCCCTTTGCTGCAAGTTTTACAAGGCCTTCCCTGCAGGCAAGAATTCTTGAACCCCTGGCTGCTGCAAGATCAATTCCTTTGTGCATTTTCCATTTTCCGCTGATAGGACTTATCCTCATTCCGAAGGCAGACGTTAAAACGCTTTTTTCTAAAGGCATGCTCATTCCAGGATTTAAGAAATATGCCCTTAAAGACATGCTGAACTTTTTCTGCGGCAAAAAATAAAATTCCCTGGTGCCGTTTTTTACTTTTATTGTCTGTTCGTTTATGTTGTCAGCCTGCTCACTTGAAAGAAGAAGTTCAAAATAATTTTCAGGTTTTAATGGTATATATAGGCCGTCGCAGGATGGCAATAGCAGTGTTTTGCCTGCAACAATTTCTTTGCTTTCTGAAATTGAATTGATTGTTGCAAGGGTATCCTGCCTTATGGAACACCTGGAAGCAATGGATATTAAGGTTTCATCATTTTTTGCCTTGTATCTGTAAAAAATAAGTTCATTTTCTTTTTCCCTATAATAATTTTTATTGGCATTCTGAACGTCCTGCTGATACTGCGCAAAAAGAAAGTTTAAAGATGAAAGTTCTTCTATTTCCGGAATAAACTGCTGTATGTCATAATCCTCTGCACAGGCAAATTTAAAACAGGGACTGAAAAAGAAAAACAGGAAGATAAGGCAGAATGAAATAATAAACTTACGGTTCATGATTGCAGTGTAAAAAAAAGCGGCTGCTGCATGAAAATACAGTAACCGCTTTTTAAAGACAGGCTATTTTAGAAGAATTATTCTTCAGAAATAGCTTCGCTAGGACATGCTCCGGCACATGCTCCGCAAGATACACAAGAGTCTGCGTTGATTACGCGCTTGTCATTTGCTTCGCTGATTGAACCTGTCGGGCATTCGCCTTCGCAAGCACCACAGTTGATGCAAGCATCTGGATTGATTTTGTAAGCCATAGTTTTACCTCAGTATAAAGATATCTTAAGTATAGCATAATAGCCTGATTTTTGCAAATTGCAAATTATTAAGCAATTGTGGTAAAATCACTTGCGGAATTTAAATTTTGTTCATAAATTTTACGAAAAAAGTGCATAAAATTTTTTTTTTCGTTTATTAATATATAGGTATCTGTTAAAAACACGTTGTGGAAAAGGATTCCGTAATTTTAAAGGCTGGTGTTAATATGGCTAAGACAGAAGAAAAAGCTCCAGTAGAAATGTCTGAAAAACTTAAGGCATTGGAAGTTGCACGTCTTCAGATTGAAAAGCAGTTTGGAACTGGTTCCCTAATGAAACTTGGAACAAAAACAGATTCTACTGCTATTGATGTTGTTCCGTCAGGTTCTATTTTACTTGATGAAGCATTGGGTGTCGGCGGTTATCCGCGCGGACGCATTATTGAAATGTATGGTCCTGAAAGTTCCGGTAAAACTACTCTTGCCCTGCATGCAGTAGCAGAAGCCCAGAAACTTGGCGGCATTGCTGCATTTATTGATGCAGAACATGCCCTTGATCCAGTTTATGCTAAAAATCTTGGCGTAAACATTGATGAACTCTGGGTTTCTCAGCCGGATACAGGTGAACAGGCACTTGAAATCTGTGAAAACCTTGTCCGTTCCGGTGCAGTAGACATTATCGTCATTGACTCCGTTGCAGCCCTTACTCCGCAGAAAGAAATTGAAGGGGAAATGGGGGACAGCGTAATGGGTGTTCAGGCACGACTTATGTCCCAGGCACTGCGTAAGCTTACTGCCATTGTAGGCAAGTCAAAGTGTATCGTTGTGTTCATTAACCAGATTCGTATGAAGATTGGCGTTATGTTCGGAAACCCTGAAACTACAACCGGCGGTAATGCCCTTAAATTTTATTCTTCCATTCGTCTTGAAATCCGCAGAATTGAAACAATTGACGGCAAGGGGGATGAAGAAGCTCTGGGTAACCGTGTCCGCTGTAAAGTTGTAAAGAATAAGGTTGCACCTCCATTCCGCAAGGTTGAACTTGACATTTACTTTGGCAAGGGTGTTTCTGCTTCTGCTTCTTTACTTGATTCTGCCGTTAAGCACGGTCTTATTGACAAGCGCGGTGCATGGTATACACGGGGAGACGAAAAAGTAGGTCAGGGCAAGGAAAATGCCGTCAACTACATTGAATCTAATCCTGAATACCGCATAGAACTTGAACAGACATTGCGTGAAAAGCTTTTCCCGGGTCAGGTTCTGCGCACAAAGGAAGGTGAAGTTGTAACAAAAGAACAGATTGCAGCTTATGAAAAGCAGATGCGTGAAAAGGGTGTCGGCTTAGGCGGTGCACAGCCGGAAAAAGCTGAAGAACCGGAAACTCCAGCTCCTGCAGCAGCACCTGTTGCAGAAAAAGCACCTGCAGTGGCAAAAGCAACGAAGACAAAGGCATCTTCCCTTGCCAAGGCAGCAGCAGAAGACAAGCCTATGCCGGAGGAACTTTTCTAAAAAATGTTTGTAGTCCTTGGTCTTGGTTCAAATAAATCCTATGGTCCTCATTCATGCAGGGAACTTCTTTCCATGGCAATAGAAAGAACCGGCAGTTTTGTAGATTCCCTTTGTGTTTCTTCTGTTTACAGGACTGCTCCCATGTATGTTACGGACCAGGATTATTTTTATAATATGGTTATTGCAGGAAACTTCCGGGGCAGTCCCCGTGAACTTCTTGAAAAGATTCATATTGTAGAAGCAGAACTGGGCCGGGACAGAACAAAAGAAATAAGAAACGGTCCCCGTTCCATAGACATTGATATAGAAATCTTTGGAAAGGAGGCTGTTTCTGAAAGTGACCTTATAATTCCACATGAAAGGCTGACGGAAAGGGCTTTTGTCCTGAAACCTCTTGTTGAAATCCTTAAAACAATGGAAAAGAATGCCGATAAAAGAGTTATGGAAATTCCTTTTGCACTGGATTTTCTTGAAGAAAAATTGAAAGCAACTGGAAATCAGGGTATTGAAAAACTATCCTGAGTAATTTTTAACTGTGGAGCCGGCGTCATGGAAGAAGAAACACCTGTAGAAACAAAAAAAAGAAGATTTGCAGTAGGAAAAGTTTTTGAAGGACCTTTAGATTTACTCTGGAGCCTTATTGGCGAAAACAAAATCAACATAAACGATATTCCTATTTCTGAAATTACAGAACAGTTTCTTGATTATCTGGACTATGCAGTAGAACTTGATCTTCATGATTTAAGTGATTTTTACCTGTGGGCCGCTAAACTCTGCAGCATAAAAAGCCGCATGCTTCTTCCTGTTGAAGTACGTCTTAATGACGGAGACAGTATGGAAGATCCCCGTGCAGAACTTGTTGAACAGCTTATTGAATACCAGCGCTTTAAGAAACTTTCCATGCTTATGGAAGAAAGGGAAGAGCAGAGCGAATGGAGCTTTGAACGCAAGAAAATTGAAAGAACACTTCCTTTCGGTGATGATGAATCCCAGTGGAAAAAGATGGATACATGGGCACTCCTTGAAGACATGCAGAAAATCTTCCGTAACATAACCAATGTTAATCCGGACGGCTATGTCATTCAGAAAGATATGGAAATTGCACCAAATGAAAAAATTGCCCTTATGCAGGAACTTCTGGATAAAAAAGGAGCCTGCATGTTTACGGACCTTATTACGCGCAAGGGAAATGAACTTGACGTAATTTGTGCATTTATGGCAATCTTGGAGGCCGTAAAACTGAAAATGGCAGACATTTATCAGAACAAAATGTTTGGAGATATTAAGATATGCAAGAAAGAGGCGGCGTAGAAATTGAAAATCAGGAAGTAAAGGCTGAAGAAAATGTTTCAGCTGAAGTTTCTGAAGAAAAAACACCTGCTACAGAAAATGACGGCACCCTTGGCTTAAAAACTGAAAGTGCCGGTTCAGAAAATATAAAAAACGAAGAAGAAAAATCAGAAGAAGAATTTGAAGAGGAAGAAAGCGAAGAATTAGCTGCACGCAGGGCTAATCTTAATCTTGATACGGAAACAGCACTTTTAGAAACTGTTTTGTTTCTTGAAAGTGATCCTCAGACAATTGAAAGCCTTTCAAAAATTACAAAATTTGCACCTGATGTTGTGGAAGAATGCATTGGACGCCTAAAGGAAAAATATTCCAATGCAGACAGCGGCATTGAACTTTCACTTATTTTAGGCGGCTGGATTCTTACACCAAAAAGAGAATGCTTTGATTTTGTAAAGGAACGCTATGGCAAGAAAAACGAAGGCAAGCTTTCAAAGTCAGCCATAGAAACACTTTCAATCATTGCTTACAGTCAGCCTATTACAAGGGCAGAAATTGAAAGCATACGCCACGTTAATGTAGACAACATGATGAGGATTCTTCTGGACAGAAAGTTCATCTGTGAAAAAGGTAAAAAAGATATTCCTGGAAAACCGACCATGTACGGTACCACAAATGAATTCCTTGAATTCTTCCACTTACAGTCATTAAGCGATTTGCCAAAGCTGGACGAAAACGAAAACGAGAGGTTCCTCAAACTTGCAAAGTAATAATCAGAATATTCAGAACGAAGAAATGCGCCTGCAGCAGTATATGGCACGCTGTGGTGTTGCAAGCCGGCGTGCCAGTGAAGAAATCATTACAGCCGGCAGGGTTACGGTAAACGGAAATCCTGTTACGACACTTGGAACTAAGGTTTCCGTTAATGATGAAGTTTGCGTAGACGGCAAGAAAATTTCTTTAGAAGAAACAAAACGCTACATAATCCTGAATAAACCTGCAGGATACGTGTGTTCTTCTGCAGACGAAAAAGGCCGTCCCATAGCTTTAGATTTGCTTAAGGAAAAATACAGCGAACGTCTTTATAATGTTGGCCGCCTTGATATGTTTTCAAGCGGACTTATCATTTACACAAATGACGGTGATTTTGCAGCACGCCTTTCCCATCCAAGTGCAGAACTTGAAAAGGAATACATCGTAGATACAAGTACCGCAATGCCGCGTGAACTTGCAGATGATTTTATGAAAGGCATAAGGGTTGACGGTGTTTTCTACAAATGTGTTGATGCAGTTGAACTTAATTCCCACAGAATGAGGATAATTCTGGCTGAAGGCAAGAACAGGGAAATCCGCCGTGTCTTTGAAAGCCGTGAAGTTGGAATAAAGCGCCTTATGCGCATAAGAATCGGCTGTGTCGGGGTAGGTGAACTACAGTTCGGTCAGTTCCGTGAACTTACGCAGGATGAAGTAAAGGCATTGCTTAAGCTATGCAAAAACTAATTAATTAATTTTAAGGAAGATAAAATGGTAGTTGCTATTGATGGTCCTGCAGGAACAGGAAAAAGCACGGTTGCACACAAAGTTGCAGAAGAACTGGGTTTAACCTTTTTGAACAGCGGCAGTTTTTACCGTGCACTTACTCTTGCTGCATTAAATGCCGGAGTAGATATTGACGATTCAGATGCAGTAATGAAACTTGCAGAAAATCAGAAACTTGATTATGTAAATTCACATTTGATTTTAAATGGCACGGACGTTGATGACCAGCTTCATCAGGATAAGGTTGATGCCAATGTTTCAAAGGTTTCGGCAATTGTTCCTTTGCGTCATCTTGTAAACGACAGAATGCGCCAGATTGTAAAGTCACTGAACATTATCTGTGAAGGCAGGGACATGACCACAGTTGTTTTCCCTGATGCTGAATATAAATTCTATCTTGATGCCAGCGTAGACGTTCAGGCACAGCGCAGGTTCAATCAGGGATGTTCCGGCCTGACTCTTGAAGAAGTAAAAGCCGCAATCATAAAGCGCGACGAAATGGACAGGAACAAGGCAGAAGGTTCATTAAAGAAAGCTGACGATGCACATTATATCGATACATCTGACTTGACCATTGACGATGTTTGTGCAATAATCGTTAGCAAAATTAAATCATAAAGGGTTTGCTATGGAAAAGGAAGTGGAAAAGAATGTAACTCAGGGCTCAGAGAGCATTCACTCACAATTAGAAGCATCATTAAACAAAATGGAGCCGGTTGAAGACGGTGCTAATGTAAAGGCAACTGTTGTTGCTGTAACAGATGACACAGTATTTGTAGACGTAGGCTGTAAATCAGAAGGTAAGATTCCTGTATCTGAATTTGCAGGTGAATTGCCAAAGGAAGGCGATGTAATCACAGTTTACCTCGTAAGCCAGTTTGGAAAGAACGGTCCTGTTGTTTCCAAACAGAAGGCAGATGAAAAGCGTCTTTGGGAAGAATTTAAGGTAGCTGCAGAACAGAATACACCCGTTGACGGAACAATTGCTTCCGTAACAAAGGGTGGATATATGGTTAACCTGGGTGGCGGAATCAATGCATTCCTTCCAATCAGCCAGGCTGATGCACAGAAGGTTGAAAAGGAAGACAAGCTTGTTGGCGTAAAGTCAAAGTTCTATGTTGTCCGCCTTTACAGCCAGAACGGCAAGCGCAACGTAGTTGTTAACCGCCGCAAGTATCTTGAAGAACAGATTAACACAAACCGTGACAAGTTCTTTGAAACAGTTAAGATTGGTGACACAGTAAAGGGAACAGTAAAGTCATTTACAAGTTTCGGTGCTTTCATTGATCTTGGCGGATTTGACGGACTTTTACATATTAATGATATGTCATGGGGTCATGTTACACGTCCAAAGGATTTTGTAAAGAAAGGTCAGGAAATTGAACTTAAGGTTATCCGTCTTGATCCGGAAGGAAAAAGAATTAATCTTTCCCTTAAGCACTTTGCAGAAGATCCATGGGTTCACTTTGAAGAAAAGTATCACCTTAATGACATTGTTAAGGGTAAGGTTACAAAACTTACAGACTTCGGTGCTTTCATTGAACTTGAAGAAGGTATTGAAGGTCTTGCACACATTTCTGAATTCAGCTGGACAAAGAAGATTTCCAAGCCATCAGACATGGTAAAGGAAGGCGACGTAGTTGAATGCATGATTCTTGGTTATGACATTCAGGAAGGTCGTGTTTCTCTTGGTCTTAAGCAGGTTACAGCTAATCCATGGGATACTCTTTCAGATAAATATCCTGTTGGAACAAAGCTCAAGGGTAAGGTTGTTAAGATTACCAATTCAGGCGCATTCGTGCAACTTGAAGAAGGAATTGACGCTTTCCTTGCCGGCGAAGATCTTTCATGGACAAAGAAAATCAAGCATCCTGGAAGCGAAATTAAAGTAGATCAGGAACTTGATGTTGTTGTTACAGAATGTGACGTTGAAAACCACAGAATCCGCGTAGGCGTTAAGCAGCTTACAGAAAATCCTTGGAAGGCATTTGCTGCTGAATACAAGGTAGGCGGAACTCTTGAAGGTGAAGTTACATCCATTAACGATTTCGGTATTTTCGTAAAGGCTCCTAATGGAATTGAAGGTCTTGTTAATAAAGCAAACCTTAGCGATGACCGTGAAGTTCCATTTGAAGAAGCTGTAAAGAAATACAATATTGGAGACAAGGTAAATGTTTACGTTGTTTCTATCGATGTTGAAAAGGAACGCGTTGCTTTCTCTGTAAAAGAATACAAGAAAGCTAAAGACCGTGCTGAAATTTCACAGTATATGTCTTCAAGCAACGACGATGCACCATACACAATTGGTGACAGCCTTAAGGATCAGAAATAATTAATAATTAAAAACATTCAATAGAGGTACCTGTCTATGGGTGAAAAAGTTATCACAATTGAAAGACTTAGATCACTTGTAGACAGGTATTCTGTTGTTAATAGCAGTGGTTACGATCCAGATGTTTTGCTGAATACGCTACTCGATTCAATAAAATGTGTAGTAGATTGTGAAGTTGCTTTTCTTCTTGTTTCAATTCCAGAAACTGGCGATTTTAAGATTGACATCTGTTCCGGTAAAAGTAATCCTGAGTTTAAGAAATTTGTAATTGAAAAAAACAGTGCAGCAGGATGGGTTGCAAAGCACAACGAAAGTCTTGTTGTAAATGATGTTCTTTCTGATTCAAGAATCAATAAAAGCTTTCTGGAAAAAGTCAATAATAAAATAAAAAGAATTCTCGGCTTTCCTTTAATGGTAAATGGTTCCTGCATTGCAGTAATTGAACTTATAAATAAGGCCGGTGAAAAAGACTTTACGGAAGAAGACCTTGCTTTGGTTGACATATTTGGACATCAGGCTTCCATTGCTTACCAGAATGCCCTTAGCCTTAAAAAAAGCAAGGAACAGCTTTCCTTATTTAAAAATGCCTTTGAAACAAACAAAGAATATCATCCCTTTATTGCAAAAAATCCCGTAATAATTTCTCTTATAGAAAACATTAAGCAGGCATCGGCAATTAATTCTTCCGTTCTGATAACGGGCGAAAGCGGTGTAGGTAAGGAACTTTTTGCGGAACAGGTTCATCTTTTAAGCAACAGAAAAGACAAGCCTTTAGTCCGCGTAAGCTGTGCTTCCCTAAACCCAACATTGCTGGAGTCAGAACTTTTTGGACATGTTAAGGGAGCCTATACAGATGCTGTATCTGATACAAAGGGCCGTTTTGAAACTGCCAACGGCGGCACTTTATTTTTAGATGAAATAGGCGAGCTGCCATTAAACCTGCAGGCAAAGCTTTTGCGCGTATTGCAGGAAAAAAAGTTTGAACGTGTAGGATCAAGTGAAACTATCTGTGTTGACGTGCGCATTATTGCAGCAACAAACCGGGATCTTGAGCAGATGATTGCAGAAGGTTCATTCAGAAAGGATTTATATTTCCGCCTTAATGTGCTGCCCATTTCCGTTCCGCCTTTAAGAAACAGAAAAGATGAGATTTTTGATTTAGCCATGTTCTTTATGAATAAATCTGAAACCCACAAGGGCTTTAAAGGTTTTTCCAACGAAGCAAAGCAGGCCATGCTTAACTATAACTGGCCGGGTAACATCCGCGAACTTGAGAACACCGTTGAACGTGCATGCATTTTCGGTACACCGCCTTTTATAAAGGTTGATGACTTGCGCCTTAGTTTAGATACACCAGTTGAACTTAAGCATACAAAAGATACTCAGGTTGCTGCAGAACCTGCCATGGCGGAAGACCGCACTCTTAAAACTGCATTGAATAATTTTAAGAGGGATTATCTTACTAAAATCTTAAACGAAACAGGCTGGAACCAGACCGCCGCCGCAAGAATCCTTGACATCCAGCGTACCTATGTTTCCCGTCTTATGAATGAATTGGGGATTAGACATTAGGCGAAAGCCTTGTCGCATAAAACCTAAAAATCCAGTAACTTTCGCCCACAAGGTTGCTACGCAACCTTTGTGTCTTATTTGGATACTTGTCGCATAAAACCTAAAAATCCAGTAACTTTCGCCCACAAGGTTGCTACGCAACCTTTGTGCTGTAATGGAAACTTGTCACATAAAGCTTTAAGATAAAATTATTTTATCTGCAATGCTGCAGAAAAAAATTCCTGCAGGATACATTCCGGCAGTGATGAATAAAACTTAAACTAACAGATCATTTTTTTGTTAGAACCAAACCGTCATCGTAGCTAACGCTAAATATGTAGTTGCCAGCACCTTCTGCTGGTTTAGCCATTGTAAGCTTGTTACCGGCAATTGTTCCTGTTTCTGTAAATGGCTTTGCAATATCTACAAGGGCTGAAAGTTCTTTTTCAAGTGCTTTGTATTTTGCTTCATCTTCGCCAACTTCTTCTACTTTAGCATTGTACTCTTCTTCTGTAAGTGTCTGTAACTTGCAGTATTTCTTTGCTGTAAGTTTGATTGTTCCGTCTTTTGTAGAATCACCTTCGTATGTTCCTACGATAGTAATGTGAACTGTTACCCCAAATGCTGGATATTTTAAGCAGTTGGATTCAGAAATATTGCCGTTCATCAGTATTCAACGGTGGATATGGAAATAGTATATAGAGTTCTGCAGAATTCTTTGAAAGATTTCAGGACATTTACCGGCAGCATTTTAGCATTGCTGTAATTATATTTCCTTTGAAACAACTGTATACCATATAATGGTAGAATTGACAAAAACAACGTTGTTCTTTAATCTATGTAGCGTAGTTTGTCAGTGGTAAGCGTTCTAAGTTCTTTAAGAGGTTCCCAATGTTCAATGATGATGATGTAGAGTTTTATTCTATGAGCGGTTTCGAAGACGATTTTTCCGATGAAGAAATGGAAGACAATTACGACGACTTCAAGGACGAAGAAGAGTCAGATGAATACGGAGAAGATTTTGAAGACGATCTTCTTGAAGATGATGATTCCAGTGATGAATACCTTGATGAAGATGACTATGATGACCGTGAAAGTGAAGACGGCCGCCCTGATGAATTTGACTACGACAGGTTTTACGACATCAAGGATGAAATTGAAGAAGATTCTGATCCTGCAGACATGAAGGATTAATCCCCAGTTAAACTGTAAAAACATATTTATGCTAATGTTGGTGCCTTCAACATGTTCATGTAGTTCTATGTTATTAATAGCTATCATAATGTAGAAGGTTTACTGCTTTTGCGGATCTTCTGCTTGAAAATGTATTTCGCGCCAAAAAAAATGCAGCAGTCTTATCAGGCTGCTGCATTTTTTTATTTCCATTCAGGATTTTCCCAGAGGTTTAATTTTGTGCCTACGTTTTTTTCGATTGCCTTTTCATAGCAGCATCTTCCCCAGGCTACGTCTTCGGTCGGCATGCCTCCAACTGCATAAACTATGATCTGGCTGTCGTTGTCCCGGCCTTTTTTTATACCGTTTACGACATCTCCGATTTCCGTAATGTCATCTTCGCAGACGATTCCTTCCACAACGGCATCGTAAAAGCCCATTCCGATGAGTGTTGAAACTGTTTTTTGGGTTGGTGCTTCCTTTCCTTTTCCCCAGCCAACATACATTTTATAATCATCGCTTACGAGTTTATATTTTTTTGTATCGCTCCATCCTTTGTGATCCATCAAAAGTGCGCTCGTGCTTATTACAAGGGCTCCTTTTTTTATCCATGAATCGTCTAGATATGGATTATCTTCGAATTTTGCAGCGTTTGTCGTTCCAAAATAAATAATGTCGCTGTCTTTTGCTGCTTCTTCTATTGTATTGCAGACTACAAAGTTTTTAAATGTAGGGCAGTATTCCCTGCAGAAGTCAATGAATTCATCGATTCCTTTCTGAGATCTTCCCTTGATTTTTATGGTATTAACGCCTGGTTTTTCGCAGGCGATTGCTAGGGCGGCAGTTCTTCCCATGACTCCAGGTCCAATGATAGATGCAATTTCTGGTTTTTCAACTGAAAGATGGCGAATTCCAAGTCCTGGAACGGCACCTGTTCTCATTGAGCTGATGAGGTTTGCCGACATGTAGGCATAAGGGGACCCGGTTTCAGAATCTAAAAGCTGAAGCATCAGGACTGAGCGTGGAAGTCCTTTCGTTCTGTTTGCCTGATTGGAACCGTATGTTTTAATTCCGCATGTATGGAAACTTCCCCCAAGATATGCCGGCATTGCCATAAAACGGTAATCAGGTCCGTTTGTTGGAAAGCCTGGAATATCGGAAGTATCTGGAAACGACATCTTGAGCCCGTGTTCATTTCCATTTGCGCCTCCCATTCTGTAATCACCTTTTCCAATCAGGGAAAAATGTTTTTCCATTACGTCGATGCATCTTTTCATGTCCTGAACGCCACATTCAATCAGATTCTTTTCACTTAAGAAAAGGATATCAATATTAGGAAACCTGTTTTCGTTCATCTTTTTCCTCCAGAATGACGCTTAAAACTTTCGTCCTTTTTTTGCATCACTTTAATTTTACCGAACATATTTTTCAATGCGAGTTTTTACAAGAAAAACAAAATGAACAAAACTAAATTGTTGCCTGTGAGGTAAAGCATGGAACGAATAACAGAACATCCTATTTTGGGCGTACCTGAAAAAGGTCCTCTTGTAACATTTACTTTGGACGGAAAAGAAATGCAGGGATATGAAGGTGAACCAATTGCTGCTGCTTTGCGGGCTGCAGGAATCCTGAAGCACAGGGAAACTTCCAGACTTCATAAACCCAGGGGAATCTTTTGTGCAATTGGCCGATGTACTGACTGTGTAATGGTTGTAGACGGCGTTCCGAATACAAGAACCTGCATTACTCCTTTGAAAGGCGGAATGAAGGTTCAGACACAATACGGCTGTTCGGCAGAGAAAACCTGGTAATTAAAGTACAGGAAAAAGAAACGCAAATGTTAGCGTGGTTTTTTGTTTTTTAATGGAGAAAAATATATGGAAAGATATAACCTGATTGTAGTTGGAGCTGGACCGGCAGGTCTTAGTGCAGCAATTGAAGCAGCAAAAAGGGGAATGAAAGTCATCATTTTTGATGAAAACCATAAGCCTGGCGGCCAGCTTTTCAAACAGATTCATAAATTTTTTGGATCTAAAGAACATAAGGCAAAAATCAGGGGATTTAATATCGGCTCGGAACTTTTAAAAGAAGCTTTTGATGCGGGCGTTCAGGTAAAACTTGATGCAACTGTAACTGGTATTTTTGAAAACAAGGAAGTGACCGTTAATCACGATGGCGCAATTCATCATTACAAAGGAGACAGCGTAATCATAGCAACAGGTGCTGCAGAAAATATGGTTCCCTTTGAAGGATGGACGCTCCCCGGTGTTATCGGAGCCGGAGCTGCCCAGGCAATGATGAACTTGAACGGCGTAAAACCCGGCAAAAAAATCCTGATGCTTGGAAGCGGAAACGTTGGCCTTGTTGTTAGTTTTCAGCTTTTGCAGGCAGGATGCGAAGTTCTTGCAATCGTTGATGCAGCACCTAGAATCGGCGGATACGGTGTTCATGCAGCAAAAGTTGCAAGAACGGGTGTTCCTTTTTATTTAGGTTATACAATTAAAAAAGTTGAAGGAAGCGAAAAAGTTGAAGGCGTAACAATCGGCAAAGTTGACGAACACTTTAAAATTATTCCTGGAACAGAGATTCACTTTGATGCAGATACTGTATGCATTGCTGTTGGACTAAGTCCCATGAGCCAGCTTTTGAAAATGTCCGGCTGTAAGATGGAAGATAATCCAAAACGTGGCGGCCAGGTTCCAATTGTTGACGAATATGGGGAAACTTCTATTGAAAACCTTTTTGCTGCCGGGGATGTGAGCGGAATCGAAGAAGCAAGTTCTGCAATGATTAAGGGTAGAATGGCAGGGTTAAGGGCTGCGTATAATCTTGGTTTTACTCAGGAAAGCCTGATGGCAGAAACTGAACTGCTTTATGAAAAGGATTTAGACAGTTTAAGGCAGGGA
This sequence comes from Spirochaetia bacterium, assembly GCA_022768865.1. Taxonomy (GTDB): domain Bacteria; phylum Spirochaetota; class Spirochaetia; order Treponematales; family Treponemataceae; genus Treponema_D. The sequence continues at coordinate 18,906 of JALELH010000081.1, read as the reverse complement.
ATGTTTGCTCCTTCAAACCGCGGCAAATTAATTGAAACAACGGAAGAAGGAATTCCAGTTTCAAAAAATCTCTTGAAAAACGGCTTTGTTACTGATGACGAGATTGAACGCTTTCCTGGCGTGACTCATCAGAAAGGCATTCATCCGGTAATCGAATGCACTCAAAATATTCCGTGTAATCCATGTCAGGATGCCTGTGTAAAGCATTGTATAAAAATAGGGCAGTGCATTACTTCTCTTCCTGTTGTCGTTCCTGAAAATTGTGGCTGCACTGGCTGCGGAATGTGTGTTGCAAGCTGCTCAGGTCAGGCAATCTTCCTTGTTAATGAAGACTTTGAGCCGGGTTTTACAAGCATCACTTTGCCTTATGAGTTTTTACCGATTCCGGAAACGGGTGCCGTTGGTAAAGCCTTGAGCCGAAGCGGTGAAGTTTTGTGCGATGCTGAAATTATAAATGTCAGGAGTTCTAAAGCATTTGATCACACAAATCTTCTGACGATGAAAGTGCCTTCTGAGTTTGGCAGCAGGGCAAGGTTCTGGAAGGCAAAATAAAGAAGCATTGTTTTCTGGCAGCAAAGTAGTGGGAAGACAAAAAAGGTTGAAGTGAGGAAAAAAAATGATGAATGACAGGTCTAGCGATATTGGAGAGTTTATTCAATGTGCAGATGACGACATGGTAATCTGCCGTTGCGAAGAGATAACAAAAGGCGAAATAAGAAAAGCTGTTCATGAAGGAATGAGGACTATGCCGGAAATCAGGCGTTATTTGAGGGCTGGCATGGGTTTGTGCCAGGGGCAGACTTGTTCAAAGCTTGTTAAAGGAATTGTGGCAGCAGAACTGAAAGTCAGTCCTGCTTTAATAAAACCTGCAACAAGCAGGGGGCCGATTAGACCTACAGAAATGAAGACTCTTTCACAGGAGGTGCTCTAAATGAAGACAAAAGCTGATGTCATAGTGATTGGAGCCGGAATCGTTGGAAATGCAACTGCATATTATCTTTCCAAGCTGGGAAAATCTGTAATAGTCCTTGAAGCAAGCGATTACATTGGCAACGGAGGATCCAGCAGAAATGGTGGCGGAGTCCGCCAGAGCGGACGAAATCCAAAAGAGCTGCCACTCATGAGCTGGGGTGTAAAAAATCTCTGGCCAACTTTGAGCGAAGAGCTTGGAGTTGATACAGAATACACTCAGGATGGAAACCTTAGGCTTGGAAAGACAGAAGCCCACTTGAAGATTCTTGAAAAGCTTGCGGAAGACGCAAGAAAATGCGGTGTAGACGTCCGTATGATTGATGCTGAAGAGGTTCGTAAGATTAATCCATATATGCGTGAATCTGTAATCGGCGCCTCATGGTGTCCAACAGACGGACATGCTAATCCATTGGTTACAACGCTTGGGTTTTATAAAAGTGCATTAAAACTTGGAGCAAGTTTCATAACTGGTGCAAAAGTTTCAAAAATCATTTGCAAAAACGGCCGTGTTTGTGGTGTAGAAGCAGGCGAAGAAAAAGTTTTATTTGAAGCTGAGAACATAGTGGTTGCTGCTGGATTTGAAAGCAACGCAATCTTAAACAGTGTTGGAATTACGATTCCTATGAAGAAAAAGCTGTTGCAGTGTCTTGTAACAGAAGCACAGCCAAAAATGTTTACGCAGATGCTTGGAACTGCAATGGCTGATTTTTATGGACACCAGACAAAGCATGGTTCCTTTGTTTTTGGCGGACACGACGGCTATGAAGATTTTGCAAATCCCGCATTTGAAAACAATGATTATCCGCCAAGTACTGCCGATTTTGTAAGTGCCTGCACTCGTGGAATCATAGGATATTTTCCGAAGCTTGAAAATGCAAAAATCGTGCGCGCATGGGCTGGATACGAAGATCTTGCTGGTGACGCAGTTTGCACTGTAAGCAAGGTTGACGAAGTGCCTGGCCTCTATGTTGAATGCAGTTTTTCAGGACATGGCTTTGGAATTGGACCAAGTGCTGCTTACAACATGGCTGAATTGATTTGCAAAGGTTCTTGCCCGGCTGATATCAGTCAGCTTCGGTATAACAGATTTAAACCTGCATTATAAGAAAGTAGCTTTTCTTGATAATAAACCGCATCTTTGCTTTTCCTCATAATCTTGTCTTGTCGTCTTTCTTGACCAATGATTTAGGTTTTGATATTCTACAGAAAACGACAAAGACGCCGGAACAAAATGTTTCGGCGTCTTTTTTTTATCGGAGGTTTATATGCAGGAAGAGCCGCTTCATATTCACACCATTCAATCTTTTTTAGTGCTTGAAACACAAAAGTTTTATCAGAAAATCATCAGAGAAAATGGAATTTCTCATTTTTACAGTTTTACAATCGATAATGAAAACAAAATTCCTTTTTTAGAAGACGGGTGTTCAAATATCGTTTTTGAGTATTCTTCTTCAAATATGAATTCATATTTTCTTGGCAATACAGATTCCAGAAATACGCTGGAATTGAAAAAAAACTGCGAGTATTTTGGAGTCCGCTTTCAGCCCGGTGCTAACCCATTCTTTTTTGACCAGGATGTCAAGGATCTTATGGATCAAAAGATAGACTTGAAGGACTTTTGTATCATGAAAAATCTTCCGGAAAAAATGTCAGCTCAAAATACGTTTACAAATCGAATGTGTACTTTTATGGATGAATATCGGAAATGGCTGAATTCAACTTCAACTGGTCAAAAACAGCTTTTCTTTCAGATGATAAACCTGATTGTTAAAAGAGACGGGTTGATTCGGATTTCAGAATTGATTGAAAAGACAGGATATTCTTCACGTTACATAAACGTTCTGTTTGACAGATACCTTGGCTGCAGCGCAAAACAATTTTGCAAGAACGTTAAGATGCACACTCTGATAAATGATTTGAACAGGACAAAGTTCAATTCCTTACTGGATTTTTCAATCAAGTATAATTTTTATGATCAAAGTCATTTTATTCATTCTTTTAAGGAGTTTACAGGTTTTTCTCCTAAGGAATATATAGAAAAAATTAATGAAAAATCATATACATCTCATGTTTTTACGGAGGAATGAAAAGCTTTTTTAATCAAAAAAGAGAAGAAGAAACAATGCAAGTTTTTACAAGTCCTGAGAGTAATTAATCAATAATATATCCGTAACAAAGGCGTTAAGAGAAACAAGACATGAAGTTTCTTTTAACGCCTTTATTTTTATAAATTTTACTTTAGAAAGCGAGGTAAAGTATGAAAAGAGCAGTTAGAAATCTTGCATTGGGAATTGGCCTTATAGGACTAACCCTGTCTTTTATTTCCTGCAGCAAAAAAAAGACAGAAGCTGAATATGTTTACAATGGAAAACCAGAATACGCTGAGTTTGCTAAACAGGTAAAAGGAAAACTTAGAATCGGTATTGAATGCGCCTATGCTCCATTCAACTGGACCCAGCCGACAACTAAAGTTCCGGATCATCCGGAATACAAAGCTGTTCCAATTTACGGTTCTCCAGACTACTGCTTTGGTTACGACGTAATTTTTTCTCAGATGCTTGCTGATGAAATGGGACTTACTCTTGAAGTTCACAAAAATGACTGGGCAGCTATCTGGATTGGTTTAAAAGCCGGAGATTACGACCTTGTAGAATCTGGTTCAATTTATTCAGAAGAACGAGATACATTCCTTGATTACATTGATCCATACTACAACAGATTTAACGTAATCATCGTAAAGAAAGGAAGCCCTTATGAAAAATATACAAAACTTGAAGATTTCAAGGGATTAACATTTACAACACAAATCAATACAAACTGGCCGGCTTACATAAAGCAGGTTCCGGATGCTGTTATGAAACCATTCCCGGATACTTGCACTGAAGCAATTATGAAAGTTGCCATGGGCGATGTTGATTGTGCAGTAATGGACTGGCCTACAGCATATTCAGGATGCCTTTCAAACCCGAATGTTGTAATTATCAGTCTTGAAAAAGATCATGATTTTGTAACTCCGGAAGGTGCAAGCGATACCTGTACACCATCAGTTCTTGAAGGAAACACAGTTGCCGTAGAAGCCCTTAAAAAAGCTATGAAAGCAATCGGCTGGAATCAGGATTCAATGGACAAATACATGAAGATTGCTATTGAAACACAACCGTTGAGTAACTAATAAACTTTATTCAACAGACAAAAGCGTCTTTGTAAAATCAGGGACGCTTTTATTTAATAAAACAGGAACGGGTTATGAATAATCAGGGTTTACTTTATTGGATATGGTTTATCTTTAAGAACTATTACGCTTACTTTTTGAAAGGAACAGTTCTTACCCTTGAAATTGCCATAATTGGAACTATTTTAGGTTATATGTTAGGTTTTGCAATTGGTCTTGTTCAGGCAACTCCGATTACAAAAGGTGATGAAATAATCAAAAGAATTGTTTTTAGAATATTAAAACCAGTTTGCATGATTTTTGTTGCTGTGTTCCGCGGCACTCCAATGATGGTCCAGGCAATGGTATTTTATTACGGTTTAAGAAACAGCGGAATGGAAATTTCTCCATTTATTGCATCTTTAATCGTATTGATGATGAACACAGGCGCATACATGGCAGAAACAGTTCGTGGCGGCATTTTATCAATCGATAAAGGTCAGCTGGAAGGTGGATTTGCACTTGGCATGAGCCACACAAAAACAATGTTCATAGTTATTTTACCACAGGCATTTAGAAATATAGACCCTGAAATGGTAAATCAGTTTTTGACTAACCTGAAGATGACTTCGGTATTAAACGTAATCGGTGTTTACGAACTGTATTTTGCTACAAAAAGTGCAGCAGGAATCTACTACAGGTATTTTGAATCATACATCATTTGTGCAATCTTCTATTTTATAATCTGCTCGATTTTTACAAAGATTCTGCAAGTTGTAGAAGAAAAAGCTTTTGCTCAAAAAGATTACGAACTGGCCGTAGAATACATGACTTCGGAAGAGTCCCAGTAATAGTTAAAAAGGGGTATTAGTATGAGTGCAGAACAGACTTCAGGTAGGCCAGAGGACGCAGGGCCTCTTTTAAAAGTAGAACACTTAGTAAAATCTTTTGGAACGCACGAAGTTCTTAAGGACCTGGATTTCCAGATTAATAAAGGCGAAGTAGTTTGCGTTATTGGTTCTTCCGGTTCAGGAAAATCAACTTTATTGCGATGTATAAACGGGCTTGAATTAAAAACAAGCGGACACATTTTCTTTAACGGAAAAGAAGTGGGCACAAATTCAAAAGAATTGAACAAATTCAGAAGCCGTGTCGGAATGGTGTTTCAGTCCTTCAATCTTTTTAATAATATGACAGTCCTTGAAAACTGCATGGCAGGAACTACAAAAGTTCTTAAAATGAAAAAAGATGAAGCAAGATTTCTGGCAATCAAATATCTAAGGCAGGTTGGAATGGCTCCATACATAAATGCTCGGCCGGCTCAGCTTTCTGGCGGACAAAAGCAGCGTGTGGCCATAGCCCGAGCCCTTACAATGCAGCCCGAAATGCTTTTATTCGATGAACCGACTTCTGCTCTTGATCCTGAAATGGTCGGAGAAGTATTAAGCGTAATGAAAGACCTGGCAAAAGAAGGTCTTACAATGATGATTGTTACACACGAGATGGCTTTTGCAAAGGATGTTTCAACCAGGACGATTTTCATGGATCAGGGATATATTGTAGAAAACGATACGCCAGACGTAATTTTTACTAATCCAAAAACACCAAGAATGAAAGAGTTCTTAAAAAGATATATGGAAAACTAAATTAAAAGGCATAAGACAGGAACAGATTATGGAAAACTATACAATTACAATTGCACGTGGATTTGGTTCTGGCGGAAAAGAAATTGCGTCAGAAGTAGCAAAAAAGCTTGGAATTCATTGTTATGAAAACCGCATTTTAACACTGGCTTCTCAGCTTTCTGGAATTGACAAGCAGCTTTTTGAAGAAGTAAATGAAAAACTTCGCCAGAAGAAATCCGGCATTACAACGCTGCTCCGAGGTCTTCCTCGCAGAAGCACTCCAACGCCGGAAAAAAATAAATTTGCAAGTGATGACCAGCTTTACGATTATGAAAAGCAGATTATCCTTGAATTATATAATACTGAAAGCAGCGTAATTGTTGGAAAAGCAGCCGACTGGGTTTTGAAAGACAAAGAGAGAGTATTAAGCGTTTACATCGAAGCTCCTCGTTCTTTCTGCCGCCCTAGAATCATGAAAAAAATGGGCGTAACAGCAGAAACGGCTGACATTTCAATCACAGAAACCGACAAATATCGTGCAGAATATTACGCTTACTACACAGGTGGAAATTACTGGACAAACCCGGTAAACTACGATCTTACTTTGAATACAGCAAGACTTGGTATTGACGGTTGCGTAGAAATGATAGAACATGCTCTTTTCATGAAGTTTCCGGATTTGAAAACTGCAGAAAAATCAGACTCCAAGTATTGATTTTAATGTGCGTGGGGAGTTCCCGCTATAATTTTTACTCCGAGAACTCCTTCAGTTCAAAGCCGCTAAAATAGCGCATCTTTTTTACAGGAGAAATTATGTTCACATATCACATACCAACAAAAATGTATTTTGGAAAAGGGCAGCTTGAAAACCTTGGTAGCGTTTTAAGTTCATTTGGAAAGAACGTGCTTTTAGTCTATGGCGGAGGTTCAATTAAAAGAACAGGCCTTTACGATAAAATAATTGAGCAGATAAAATCTAATTCGCTGAATGTTTTTGAACTATCTGGTATTGAACCAAACCCGAAAGTTGATTCTGTAAGAAAAGGCATTGCACTTTGCAAGGAAAATAAAATTGATGTAGTTCTGGCCGTTGGCGGCGGCTCTAGCATGGATGCTTCAAAGTTTATAAGGGCAGGTGCCTGCGTTGATTTTGATGTATGGGATTTTATTTCAAAAAAAGAACCTGTTCAGGATGTTTTGCCGCTTGTATGTGTTTTAACCCTTTCTGCTACCGGTTCAGAAATGGATAATACAGCCGTTCTAAACAATCCTGAAACACTGGATAAATGTGCCTTAATTGATGATAAACTTTTTCCAAACGTTTCATTTTGCGATCCGACCCTCACTTACACTGTAAGCCCATATCAGACGGCTTGCGGAAGTGCTGACATGTTAAGCCACATAATGGAAGTCTACTTTAACCGCAATCAGGATCTTTATATGCTGGATACTCAGATGGAAGGCATGATGAAGACCATAATCAAATATGCACCGATTGCTATCAGGGAACCTGAAAACTATGAGGCACGTGCAAATTTAATGTGGACTTCTTCCTGGACAATAAACGGCTACATTTTCGGATGCAAGAAAGCACCTTGGAGCTGCCATGCAATGGAACACCAGCTTAGTGCAGTTTACGACATAACTCACGGACTTGGCCTTGCTATCCTGACTCCAAAATGGATGGAATATGTTCTTGACGAGACAACTGCTTCAAAATTCTTTGATTTTGGAGTGAATGTATTTGGCCTTGATGCGTCAAAAGACATGATGACCGTTGCAAAAGAGGCAATCGAATGCGTTAAAGATTTTTTCTACAACAAACTAGGCTTAAAAAGTACTCTTTCACAAATAAACATAAATTCAGATAACTTTGAAAAAATGGCAAAAAAAGCGTGTGGAGCTGCCGGCTTCATAAACGGCTGGAAAAAGCTTACTCCCAAGGATGTTGAAAAGATATATTTTAATTCACTGTAATTTCAATAACACAAATGCTTTTGTGCGTGCATTGTTTTTGCGTGTTTTTTTTACTATAATATATTCCCTATGAACGTCTTTGATGGTGATAAAATCTGTATTCAGGGTGCACGCGAGCACAACTTAAAAAACATTTCAGTAGAAATTCCAAGAAATAAACTTGTAGCAGTATCAGGGCTTTCCGGTTCCGGAAAATCTTCCCTTGCCTTTGACACTCTCTTTGCAGAAGGCCAGAGAAGATACATGGAAAGCCTTTCTTCCTATGCACGCCAGTTTTTAGGCCGCATGGACAAGCCTGATGTAGATTTAATAACAGGCTTAAGCCCTGCCATTTCCATAGAACAGAAAACAACCCATAAAAATCCGCGTTCAACAGTAGGCACCGTAACGGAAATCTATGACTATTACCGCCTTTTGTTTTCACGCATAGGCAAGGCTCATTGCCCACAGTGCGGCAGGGAAATTAAGGAACAGTCCATTGACCAGATTATAGATACAATCCTTTCATGGAACGAAGGAACAAAACTTACATTAATTGCACCAGTAATCCGCGGCAAAAAAGGTGAACACCAGAAAATAATAGAAGACGCAAAAAAGAGCGGCTTTGTGCGCGCACGCATAGACGGCCTGATGGTAGAACTTGAAGATTCCATAAAGCTGGATAAGCAGAAAAAGCACACCATAGAAATTGTAGTAGACCGCATTGTGTTAAAAAAGGACATAAGAAAACGCCTTGCAGATTCTGTAGAAACGGCACTGCGTTCTTCCGGCGGCATTGTAGTTGCCCTGCGCCGTGTAAACAAAGGGGAAGATGCCTATAACGAAGTATGCAGGGCAATGGATTTAAAGGGAGCTAAATACGACAGGGATGCAGATTATATAGAAGAAGAAGTTTTCTTCAGCCAGAAAAACGCATGCCCTGACTGCGGTATTTCCGTTCCGGAACTTCAGCCAAGATTGTTTTCATTCAATAATCCTTTTGGTGCATGCCCTGACTGCACGGGCCTTGGAGAAAAAATGGAATTTGACCGTGACCTTATAATGCCGGATTCTGCCTTAAGCTTTAACGAAAACGGCCTTGTTCCCTTTAACCCTGACAGCGCATGGAACGAAGCCATGTTTGGTGCAATCTTTAAGGACATGGAATTCAGCATGGATACTCCCCTTAAAGAAATGAATAAAAAACAGTCAGACATTTTGTGGAACGGTACTGGAGACAGACCCCTTAAATGGATTTATAAAAAGCAGAGTGGTGAAGGCACAAGTACATACAACAGGCCTTGGACAGGTGTGTTTTCTGAACTGCGCCGCCGCTATGCAGAAGCATGGGGAGATAACGCCCGTGAAAACCTTGAAAAATACATGTCTCACAAGGAATGCAAAAGCTGCGGAGGCAAACGCTTAAGAAAAGAAGCCCTTGGCGTAACCGTTGGCGGCATGAACATATGGGATTTAACTGAACTTTCCGTAAGCGACACAATAGAATTCTTTAAGAACTTAAAGCTTACTGAAACAGAGCAGAAAATTGCAGCCCAGGTATTAAAGGAAATTACAAGCCGCCTTTCTTTCCTTAAAAACGTAGGCCTTGACTACCTTACATTGCAGCGCAGTGCGGCAACCCTTTCCGGCGGAGAAGCACAGCGCATTCGTCTTTCTACGCAGATAGGTTCAGGCTTAACGGGCGTAATGTATATCCTTGATGAACCTTCCATCGGCCTTCATCAGCGGGACAACCAGCGCCTTATAGATTCCCTTCTGTATCTGCGTGACTTAGGCAACACCGTAATTGTTGTTGAACATGACGAGCAGACTTTGCTAACGGCAGACTGGCTTGTAGACATTGGCCCTGGTGCCGGTGTTCACGGCGGACAGGTAATGGCAAGTGACACTCCGCAGAACGTAATGAAAAACCCGGGCAGCATTACGGGCAAATATCTTGCAGGCCTTATCCGCATGAAGATTCCACAGCAAAGAAGATGCGGCAACGGCAAGTTTATTTCCATTCAGGGTGTTACGGAACACAACTTAAAGAATATTTCCTGCGATATTCCTCTTGGAACTTTTACCTGCATTACGGGTGTTTCAGGCAGCGGAAAATCTACTTTGCTTAATGACGTATTTTTCCCTGCAGCAAGCAACAAAATAATGAAGAGCGAATTTCCTGTAGGTGAATATAAAAAAATAACCGGCCTTGATAATATCGATAAAATAATCAACATAGACCAGAGCCCTATAGGCAGAACTCCGCGCAGCAACCCTGTAACCTACATAGGTGTTTTTGATAAAATCCGCGAACTGTTTTCATGCATGCCGGAAGCAAAGGCAAAAGGCTATAAGCCCGGCAGGTTCAGCTTTAACGTAAAGGGCGGCCGGTGCGAAAACTGTCAGGGTGCGGGAACAATTACAATAGAAATGAACTTCCTGCCCGATGTATTCATTCAGTGTGATGTTTGCCATGGGAAAAGATTCAACAGGGAAACCCTCGAAGTATTGTATAAAGGAAAATCCATCAGCGATGTTCTTGAAATGACAGTAGAAGACGCTGCAGAATTCTTTGCAGGCATTCCCCACATTCAGCGCAAGCTTGAAACTTTAAAGAATGTGGGCTTAGGCTACATTACTTTAGGGCAGAATGCACTTACCCTTTCTGGCGGAGAAGCCCAGCGTGTTAAACTTGCCGCAGAACTTGCACGCCCATCTACAGGCAAGACACTTTACATTTTAGACGAACCTACAACAGGATTGCACTTTGTAGACGTCATGAACTTAATGCAGATAATCCATGCCCTGGTAGAAAAAGGAAATTCCGTAGTTATGATAGAACACAACCTGGACGTAATATGCCAGGCAGACTATATAATAGACCTGGGCCCTGAAGGCGGTGCAGGCGGCGGACAGATTATTGCAACGGGAACACCGGAACAGGTTTCTGAAGTTAAGGAAAGCTATACCGGAAAATATATTGGCGAAATGCTTAAGCGTGAAAAGGAACGCGATGCACTTTCTACTGGCAAATAAAAACATAATAAAAAAGAACTGAACTTGAACTTTAGATTTAAAAACCGTATCTGCAAAATCCTCTTTTGCTTGCTCCTTGCTCTTGCAGGAGTAAGTCTGGTTTTTGCAAAGGAATCTAAAAAGTCAAAGAAAGAAGAAACAGCAGAACAAAAAGAAGAAAACAATACAACCGTAATTACCATAAACGGTGCAGACAGTTCAACATACAGGACAAACGAAACTGACGGTACAGACGAGATTTTGCTTTCCGGCAATGTTTCTGTTTCCGTAGAAAAGGGCAGTACAAAACTGGAAATCAAGGCAGACGATATTACCTACAACAGGACGACGGAAATGCTTTTTGCCAAAGGAAACATAGAACTTGTTCAGTCCGGTACTTCTGAAGGAGAGCAGACAATTACGGCAACGTCACTCCTTGTAAACACTTCTACGCTGGAAGGCATTTTTGACAACGGCCGTGCAATACATACCCAGAGTGATGCCTTAAACCTGCCGTCTGGTTCCACTTTAATTGTTGCAGCAAAGATTTTTGGACGTGATTCTTCAAGCACCATTGCCTTTAAAAAAGGGGAACTTACTTTCTGTGATGATGAAAACCCTCACTGGAAAATCAAGGCTTCAAGAATATGGCTTTTGCCTGGCGGAGAATTTGCTTTTTTTAATGCAGTTGTTTCCGTAGGCCATGTGCCTGTCCTTTACCTGCCTGCATTTTATTACCCTAAGGACGAACTTATCTTTAACCCGTCCTTCGGCTATAAAGAGCGTTACGGATATTACTTTCAGACAACAACTTATCTTCTTGGGCGCAAACCCCTTGAAGAAGTTGATGTAAGTGCAAGTTCCAGCTCAAGCACAAGTTCCAGTTCCGATAAAAAAACAGACCACGGAGAAGAACTTACCAAAGGTCTTTTTAACTTTATGAAGCCTTCTGTTTTAAAAGAGCAGAGAAGGGAAGGCCTTGTAATGCACAACCTGGAAGACGACTATACAGGGGATACTTCACACTATTTAAAAATCATAGGCGACTATTATGCAAACCTGGGTGCCATGGTAGGTATAGACGGAGTCTTTGCTCCCTCTAATGAATACGTTTCTTCCGTAAGTGCTTCCTTAAGATTAGGTTTTACAAATACTGTCTTTTATGATAATGACACTTACACTCCTTATTCTTCGGAAGGAAAAAAATATAAAGACAGCGCAAACTTTATGGGCTTTCATACGCCATACCGCTTTGGTGCAAATTTTAAGGCAGATATTTCCAAGCCTTTGACTTTCCATCTTTCCATGCCTGTTTTAAGTGATCCTTATTTTACGGAAGACTTTGATTCCCGTTCTGAATCTTTGGACTGGATTTCTTTCTTCATGAACAACAACAAAAAAGACAAAACAGACGATGCTGATACAAGTACGCAGACAACATCATTTACATGGGATGCAAATACTTCTTTTAAAATTCCTGTGCCGGATTTGTTTTATCCTTATATTTCCAATGTTAATGTTTCAAATATTTCTTCTTCATTAATCTTTAATACAAAGAACAGAAACGATGCAGAATGGCTTAAGGAAAATGAAGAATGGCGGGAAAAAACACCGGAGCGTTCTTTCTTTTATCCGTCTCAGGTAACGCCGATTAAAATATCAGGTAAAATAGAAGGAACTATTTTTCAGTATCCGCCGGCTGCTCCAAAAGCAGTTAAAACGCCGTCTTTTGCCACAACACTTAACATTCCAGAAGAACTTATGACGGAAGAAGAAAAGAAGGCACTGGAAAAAAAGAGGCAGGAAGAAAAGGCAAAAAAAGAAGCAGAAGAAAAGGGCGTTGCCTATGAGCCGCCTGCACAGGAAGAAGAAAAAAAAGAAGAAGAAAAGAAAAGCGACTTTACTTTTTCTGAACTGGATATGCAGAACATAAAGGGTGCTTCTAAATTTGAAGACGGACAATATGTCTTGTCCTATACAATCAGTCCGCAGTATATTTCCCAGTTAAACTATGATGCTACAAACCTTACAAACCCGGAAGACTTTTCATGGTCAGATTTATATTCTTCCTATTATCAGGTGCAGGTTCCTTCTACGCTTTCAAGCAAGCTCAACTTAAAAGACAGCATTGCTTCAGTTTCTAATAATTTTACTTTCAGTCCCCTTATACAAAAGCATCCTAACCTGGACGGCTATACCTCTGACAGTGCAAAAAACAACGTAAAACTTTCTGACTACAAGGCAAAGAAAATGGACCTTACCAATACAAACCAGCTTGCCTTTAAGCCTTTCAGGTATACTGACTATTTTAAAGATTCTGGTCTGGAATGGAATACAACAATTAAACTTGTAAAAACGGAATTTATAGGAGATGCAGAAAATCCGGAATGGGATTACATTACGGCAGATTTAACTGATGAAGAATGCATGACAGTGCATACCATGAGTGCCATTCTTGCTGCAAAGGAAGGGGACTATTCCCAGTCCTTTACCATGACGTCTAACCTGCCGCCGCAGAAAGATGAATACAACGGCACCGTAACTTTCGGCTTTCCGCATTTAAGCACAACGGCAACTACAGGACTTTATCAGAAATCAAAAGAAGAAGACGAATATTTATGGAACCCTTTTAAGCAGTCTGCCACATTAAAGTTTTTTAACGGAGATTTGTCTTTTACAGAATCCTATAACTATGATATAGAAGAATGGCGCAAAGATTCTTTAAAGCTTACGGCAGCATATAAAAACCTGCAGCTTGCCTATACAATGCAGTATACCACAGTCTATGATTTTGACCGGGAAACTTTTGACTGGGTTCAGAAAGAAGACAAGGAATTTGCTCCATATAATTTTAGCATTACCTATGCAACGCAGAACAAGACATACCGCTACTGGAAAAGAAGGATTACATGGGCACCGTCTTTAAATACAAGCCTTATCTACGACTGCGTGCGCCCTACCAACAGTTCATTCCGTTTTGTGCCTGCAGTGTCTTTTAAAATCTATGATCAGTTTGAACTTACATTCAGTTCGGAATCTGAAAACAACGTAATCTTCAGGTACTTTCAGGATTACGTAGGCTACAAGGATGCTGTTGCCGGTGAAAAAAATGTATTTAAAGATTTATATAATTCCTTTGCATTCTGGGGTAACGGACAGTTTTGGGATTCTGACCAGGAAAACAGAAAAGGTTCCGGCTTTAAAATCAAGAACTTTAAAATCAACGTAAAAAGAATCCTGCACGACTGGAGCCTGGAAGGTGCCGTTACCTTTAAGCCAAGATACACTACGGACAGCGACGGAAGCAAAGGCTTTGACTATCATCCTTACATAACCCTTGCAGTTTCGTGGCACCCAATGCCTAGCATGAAGACAAACCTTGTAGACGACTACGGCACATGGACACTTAATCCGTAAAAATAACTTGAATTCCTTTAAACATTGACTTAAACTTTTAGTATGGTTAAATGAATTTTTTAGGGGGATTTTATGGCAACTAAAAAAACAGATTCAGACAAAACGGCAGTGTTCAAGAAAGACGTAAAGGATCTTCTGGACAAGGGAATTAAGGCATCTAAAAAGGGCCTTAAAAAAGCAGGGGAAGCATTGAGCGAATTCGGCGATGTTTCTGTAATTAAAATTGACATTGCAAAGTATAAGGCAAAGCTTGAAAAAAAATACACGGAACTTGGCAAATCCTGCTCTGCAATCCTTTTGGGCAAGAAAGCTGCATCAATTACAAAAAAGACAGAAGGAGTTGATGCCATTGTTGCAGAAATAGACAAGCTTAATAAAAAGATAGAAGCAGAAGAAAAAAAGCTTAAGGAAAAGGGCACAGGCAAAAAAGCCGCCGAAACAAAAGAAAAGGCTGCAAAGACTACAAAGACAACTAAGACTACTAAAACAACTAAGACTGCAAAAGCTGCAAAAGCAGCAAAGGCAGGCTCTGCAGACAAAACCCTGGTTGCCGCTCCCGCAAAAAAAACAGCAGCAAAGAAACCAAAGGAAGTATAAAAGCCTATAATCCGGCTTTTATAGTATCAACGGCGTTTGATAGGGCAGTGTTAAAGGCAGCGTTAAGTTCCTTTACATTGCCCTGTTTTTTTCCGCGCAGCACGTCTTCAAGGTTCTGGCCTGCAAATGCTGCAAGTTCTGCACAAATCTGCCTTGCTGCACCCTTAAAGGAATGAACGTATGCCGCTGCATCCAGAGGGTTTTTATTTTCCAGTTCTTCAAGTTGTGCCATGCTAAAAACCTTGTCGTAAACAAAGGAATGTTCCAGTTCCTGCAAAAGTTCTTCTTCATTGCCAACCATTTCCAAAGCAAGTGCCCTGTTGTAAATTTCCATATATTCTGATCCCTTTTTGCTGATTATAGTATTAAAGCCCTTTTTCTGCTACAATCACTTTATGAAAAACCTGACTTTAACTTGCAAAATAAATCTGGCGGTTTCTGCAATCTTTACATTGCTCTGCCTTTCTATCAGACCTGATGTTTCTTTAGCAGCATTCCCCATTGCACTTGCCTTTACCCTTGCCATGTATTTCTTTACCTACAGAACCATGTGCAAAGACAAGGACATTTCCCATATCAATGCCATAAGAAGAATGTTCCAGTATGAACCTTTTGTTTACATTACGGCATTTGTAATTCAGCGTGCGGGCAAAGAAGGATTCCCGTTTTTTTATGATGCAGTGTGTTCTATTGTATGGGTTGCACTTCTTGTAATTTCATTCAGGATTCAATATGTAATTTCAGACAAACGCATAGACAAAGTCTGCATTGAATGGCAGCAATACCGCGCTAGTCATGCACCCGTAAAGGCAAAAGGCGTAAAAAGGTTTTTTGTAGAAATCCTTGAATGGGTAGACGCACTTTTCCAGGCTGTGTTTACAATCATCCTTTTAAACATCTTCCTTTTCCAGCTTTATGAAATACCTTCAGAAAGCATGGTGCCAACTTTTTTAATAAAGGACAGGGTAATTGTTTTTAAAACCTTGGCCGGCCCAAAGTTTCCTTTGTCTGATTTTGGCCTGCCTTACATTACGGATTATAAGCGCGGAGACATTGTGGTTTTCCGTAACCCCCACTACGGTACGGAACGCAAGGGCGAAGTAAAGACATTTTTCAGCCAGTTTATCTATATGTGTTCACTTACATTGCTTAAAACCAACACGGACGAAAACGGCGAACTTAAGGCGGACCCCCTTGTAAAGCGCGTGTGTGCCCTGCCTGGCGAACAGATTTACATGCTTGACGGCACCCTTTATAAAAGAACAAAAGAAGACAAGGACTTTGTTCCCGTAGAACAGGATGCAGCATGGGCAGCATGGAATTTAAATCCTTTGCCGGAATCTACTAAAGCAAAAATCCAGCAGATACCTATTTCTGCATCTCAGGCTGCCGACTGCCTTGAAGTAGAAGAAGAAAGAAGAAACCTGAATCTGGTTTCTGCAAAGCTTGAATGCCAGAGCCTGGCAAAGGAATTTTACCGCCTTTCTGCCTTTACTAAAAAAGGCGGTGCTGGTTCCGTTGAAGAACTTTTTTCTAAAAAGGAACTTATGGTTTACAACCTGTTTTCCAACATAAACAGGGAAACCGTAACTTTGCTTACTGCCGACGGCGGTGCTGCCTGGTTTGACGGCTTTATAAACAGCTGGGATGCCGGCCAGACCTTTAATGACAGGTACGAAGAATGCTGCTTTAAGCTTAACGTAATGACAAAGCTTATTTTTGCCCGCCTTGTTGTACGCACTGCAGACTTAATCTATAAGGGCATTTCTGCTTCCCAGTGGTCAGAAGATACGGTGCGCCTTGAATGTTTTGAAAAGGCACAGAAACTTTCTGATTACATTCTTTGCATGGATTTAAGGAACCTGCCTGTGTTCCCTGCAAGCGGCAAGGACGGCAGTGCAAGCTATATTCCTGAAAACTGCTACTTTATGATGGGAGACAACCGCTATAATTCCCTTGACATGCGCCACAGCTACGATCAGAAATTGATAAGCCTTTCTGACGCAGACCCCCAGTCCGTAACATACTACAGCAACATTGAACCCCAGTGGGTAAATAGAAACCGCATGCTTGGCAAGGCATGTTTCCGCTTCTGGCCTTTGAACCGCGCCGGCCGGCCGTAGTTTTTGTCATTCTGACGCAGGTCAGAATCTGCCATAGCTTAAGCAAAAAAAGCTTATAGCAGCAGTCAGAAAAAACAGGAATTGCCGTTCCTAACTATAATGACAAATTACTATAAATGTATTGACAAATCCATTGCCTGATTTTATCTTTTAGCTAAGAGGTAATTATGGCAACGTTACAAATTCGTGTAGATGATTTGTTAAAGTCAGAATCTGAAACTTTGTTCAATTCTCTTGGAATGGATTTATCTACGGCAGTCCGTATTTTTCTTTCTTCTGCGGCTGAAAACAACGGTATACCTTTCCCTGTCCGTCACTTGAAAAATGATTTTTCCCTTGAACAGGCAATTCTGGACAGCAGAACCGGAAAAAATCTTACAGGTCCATTTGGTACTGCACAGGAAGCCGTTGCTTCAATGCTTAAGGATTGAAATTGTATAAGATTGTTTACACTTCAAAAATGAAGCATGACGTAAAACTTATGCAAAAGTGCGGAAAAAACATCTCTAAGCTTACAGAAGTTTTAGATTTACTTGCCTGCGGAAAGACATTGCCCGCTAAAAACAAAGACCATCAGCTTTCCGGAAATTTAAATGACTTTAGGGAATGTCATATTGATCCTGACTGGCTGCTTATTTACAGAATTGAACATGATGTTCTTATTTTAACGGCAACTGCAACAGGCAGTCATTCTGATTTATTTAATAAATAAACACTATTTTGTCATTTTCATTGAAGTACAGAGGGCTAGCGGTGAAGCAAAACGCAAGGCATGCTTTAGATTCTGGCCTTTGAACCGCGCCGGCCGGCCGTAGTTTTTGTCATTCTGACGCAGGTCAGAATCTGCCATAACTTAAGCAAAAAAAGCCCGTTTTTCTTAAATTTTATAAGGTTTTTAAAGGATTTTCATACGGGTTTTAGTGCAAATTCATACGTTTTTTTAGGGCTTTTTTAAAATTTCATCTTGATGAAAATTTATGTTTATCAAGATGAAAATTTCCGTTTATCAAGATAAACATAACCCCTTTATCAAGATGAAAATTTTTTTTTATCAAGATGAAATTTTATTTTTATCCTGATGAAGTTAAAAAAACTTCAGGCGTATAAATGCCGGTTACTCAGGGTAACCAGCTAATAAGAAAAATGCACAGGTTATTGCTTTTTTTTCTGATTTATATAACAATGCATTCAGGGTTATTTAATGAAAAATCAACTTTATGACAAGATTATTATAGGAGCCGGATTTTACGGCCTTTATTCCGCAGCATTTTGCGGTGCAAAAGGGCAAAAAGTTCTTGTTCTTGAAAGAGAAGATGCTCCTTTTAAGCGTGCAACTTATATAAATCAGGCACGCGTTCACCAGGGGTATCATTATCCGCGGTCACTTTCTACGGCAATGAAGTCCGCTGGCTATTTTGCCAAGTTTTCTAAGGATTTTGATTTTTGCATCAATAAGGAATTTGAAAAGATTTATGCCGTTTCTTCTGACTTTTCATGGACAAACCGTGACCAGTTCATGAACTTCTGTAAGGCTGCCGATATTCCCTGCACGGAACTTAATCCTAAAAATTATTTTAAAGACGGATTGTGTGACGGTGCTTTTTTGACAAGGGAATACACTTACGATGCCCATATTCTGCGTGACTATTACCTTGAAAAATTAAAGGAAATGCCATCTGTTACACTTATGTTTGATGCCCAAATTACTGCAATAGAACATGATTCAGAAAATTATACAGTTGAACTTAAAGATAAATCTTCTTTTGCGGCACCATTTGTTTTAAATGCAACTTATGCAAGCGTAAACCAGGTTTCAGAACTTGCAGGCTTTGATGATTTTAAAATCAAATACGAACTTTGTGAAATCATCTTATGCGATGCCAATGAAGAATTAAAGAAGTACGGTTTTACCATGATGGATGGTCCTTTCTTTTCCATAATGCCATTTGGCAAAACAGGCTATCATTCACTTACATCCGTAACTTTTACACCGCACAGCACAAGCTATGATGCTACACCGACTTTTACTTGTCAAAAATATGCGGGG
>JALELH010000080.1 GCA_022768865.1 Spirochaetia bacterium | reverse complement strand
AAATCCACTGTGTCCATTTGTAGTAGTCAGGTTCGCAGGTAGAAACACAGCGGTCCCAGTCATAGCTGAAACCAAGGGCCTTAATCTGGCGCGTAAAGTTTTTAATGTTTGCGTTAGTTGTAATGGAAGGATGTGTTCCTGTTTTGATTGCATAGTTTTCTGCAGGAAGACCAAAAGCATCGTATCCCATTGGATGAAGAACATTGTATCCGTTCATGCGCAGGTAGCGGCAGTAAATGTCTGTTGCCGTATAGCCTTCAGGATGTCCTACATGAAGACCTGCTCCTGAAGGATAAGGGAACATGTCCAGGACATAGCGGCGCTTGTCTTCCGGAAAAGAAGCATCTTCCTTTACGCGGAATGTCTTGTTTTCTTCCCAGTAATTCTGCCATTTAGTTTCAATGTTTTTGAATGGGTAAGCCATATATTTCTCCTAAAAAATGAAAAATTACATTATATATAGAATAGATTTTGCAACATTATAATGAGTTTTTTAATATGTATCAAACGTAGGAATAAAAGAAGCTGATATTCAAGATGTATAGTTTAGAATAATTTGTAATGTAGTATGTTGAAACTAAACGCCGTAGGCAGGTTCAGGCATGAAAAAAAATCTGCACAAACGTAGTGCGGAAGCATGATTACAAAATAACCCCTTACAAGAATTGCTGTGCAATTCTTGAGGCGAAAATTAAGACATACATCGGCTTCTAAAGAGCATTTACTTTCGCCTAGGTTCTGCCGGAAGGCGTTTAGTTTCAATAGTATCTGGATATAAACAAATTAAAGAAAATTGAATATTTTTATAGTGTCAGATTCTGCATATTATAGGCGCCATGAAAAACAATAAGAAACTATTTTTAACTTTAGCAGCATGCCTTATGTTCTGTGCATGTTCAAATAAAAAGGATAACACTTTAAAAGTTTATTCCATCATCCATGAATCAGAAACGGAAGTAATCTGCAACCAGTTTACAAAGAAGACAGGCATTCCTGTTGTTTACCTGCGTGCTTCTACAGGCGAACTTGTAAACAGGCTTATTTCAGAAAAAGACGATCCTCAGGCAGACGTTCTTTTTGGCGGCGCAACTTCTTACCATCTTCTGGCACGGGATGCAGGCGCACTGGAAAGTTATGTTTCACCGGAAGCAGAAGGCTATCCAAAGTATGCCCTTTCTTCAGACGGAACATACACAGGCTTCTGCGTCCTTACTTTAGGCATAGGATTAAATACAAAAAGGTTTGCAGAAAAGTTCCCTGATACAAAAGTGCCAGAGACGTGGGACGATTTATTAAATGAAAAGTTTAAGGGAGAAATTGTCTTAACAAACCCTCAGGCATCTTCTACAGCCTATCTTTTTGTGCAGAACCAGCTTCAGCGCTTGGGCATGGAAGAAGGCTGGAAATACCTTGCTGAACTTGCACCCCTTGTAGGCCAGTCCCCTGACAGCGGAAGCGCACCTGCAAAACTATTAGGCACAGGGGAATATTCCCTTGGCATTTCTTACCTGCACATGATGGCAAAATATAAGGACCAGGGCTTTGACGTAGACTACGTTGCACCGCCACAGTCCGTAGGAGACGTAGACTGCATTGCGATAACAAAAAATGCAAAGCACATGAAAGAAGCAAAAGCATTTGTAGACTTTATCTTAAGTGCAGAAGCACAGGAAGTTTTAAGTTCCCTTAATTACACCATACCTGCAAACCCTAGGGCAAAGCTTAAGGAAGGTTCCGTAACTTTAGACAAAATAGACTTAATTGACTACGATTCTAAACTTGCAGCAGAACAGAAAAAATCAGTGCTTGCAAAGTGGGCAGAAATAGTTGAATAGGAAAACTTCAGTAAAGGAAAAAGACATTGTTCTCTGGGTGCTGTGGTCTGCTGTAGTATTAATACTTGCAGCAACCATGGTATTTCCTTTGCTGAAGATATTTACGGAACTAAAGGCAGAATCCTTTGCAACCGTATTCGGCTCCAGAAAGTTTATTTCCGTAATGGCAAACAGTGCCAGGTCTGCTTTCTGGGGAGCCCTGCTTTCCGTTGCCCTGGGCTACGCCTTTGCCTATGCAGTAGCCGTTGCAGGAATTCCTTTTTCTAAATTCTTTTCAATGATTCCTGTGCTGCACCTTATAACACCGCCTTTTGTAGGCGGACTTTCCTTTATATTGCTTGCAGGCAGGCAGGGCTTTATTACAAAAACATTGCTTGGCCTGGATGTTTCACTCTATGGATTCTGGGGGCTGCTGGTGGCACAGGTGCTTTGCTTTTTCCCCATTGCATTTTTAATATGCGCACAGAATCTTGGAAACATAAACAGCCACCTTATAGAAAGTGCCTTAAACCTTGGCGCAGGAAGAATAAAGATATTCTTTACGGTCACCCTGCCGCTTTCCTTGCCCGGTATAAGTGCAAGCTTTTTATTTATCCTTGTAAGCATTTTAAGCGACTTCGGTAACCCCCTCATTGTTGCAGGCAGATACAAAGTCCTTGCAGTAGAAATTTACACTCAACTTACAGGCTGGGTAGATTCTTCCGTAAGTGCCGTTCTTGGAATTGTCCTGCTTGTGCCTTCAGTAATTTTATTCATGCTGCAAAGACGGATTGTAAAAAAGTATGCAGTAAAGACGGCAACCCTTGGCGGCAAGATTGCATCATCTGCCGGCATAAAAACAGGTGCTGCAGCAAAGACCGTGCTTTTTGTTTTCTGTGCCTTTATTTCTTTAATTGTCCTTGCTCAGTTTATTTCTGTCATTGCAGGAAGCTTTCAGAAGCTGTGGGGAATAAACACGCAGCTTACGATGGAACACATAAAGGCAGCAGGCAAAAACGGACAGGCACTTTTTAATTCAATTACATATTCCTTGGCAGGTGCTGCATTCAGCACCATGATTGCTTTTTTTGCAGCATTCTTTGTTCACCGCTCCGCCTATCCTTTAAAAAGAATCATTGACGTACTGATACAGGTACCTGCTGCCATACCCGGCACTTTCCACGGACTTGCCATATTGCTTTTTGCCACATCCATAAACTTTCATAATTCAAGGTTTCTTGTAATAACTGCAATTTCCGTAGGCTTCATTCCATTTTCTTACAGAATACTTTCTTCTGCCATGATGCAGATAAAGACAACCTTAGACGATGCAGCCCTTTCCTTAGGAAATTCCAAATGGGGAATATGCAGGACAATTATTGCGCCATTGTGCAGGGAAGGAATTTTAAATTCCTTTATATACACTTTGTCCCGGGGAATAGGAACAGTAAGTGCAGTAATTTTCCTTGTGTCCTTTGATACACCCCTTGCTTCTTTAAAGATACTGAACCTGGCAGAGCAGGGGGACTGGGGCCAGGCAGCAGCTCTTGCCCTTGTCTTAACGATAATAACTTTTGCAATATTGCTATTAGAAAAAATATTTAAAGGCCGCTATGAACACAATACTTGAATTCAGGAATGTTTCCTTCAGTTATGGAAAGACAAAAATAATCGATGACTTTTCCCTTGCAGTAGAAGAAAAAAGCTTTACCACATTGCTTGGCCCTTCAGGCTGCGGCAAGACAACCCTGTTCCGCCTGGCATCGGGCTTTATAGTTCCAGAGGACGGAGACATCTTAATACGCGGAAAGTCACAGAAAGGCATTGCGCCAAACAAAAGGAACATTGCCTGCGTTTTCCAGGACTATGCCCTGTTCCCCCACATGACCGTAGAAAAAAACATAATGTACGGCTTTAAGCTCCATGCAGGCAACAAGGAACTTTTTAAATACAAGCTTGAACAGAACCTAAGGCTCCTTGGCTTAACAGGGCTTGAGAAGCGTTACCCCCACCAGCTTTCAGGCGGCCAGCAGCAGCGCGTTGCCCTGGCAAGGTGCCTTATAATGGAACCTGAAATTCTTTTAATGGACGAACCTTTATCCAGCCTGGATGCAAAGCTAAGAAGCCAGCTGAGGGAAGAACTTAAGGAACTTCAGCAGAATGTTGGAATTACAACACTGTATGTAACCCATGATCAGGAAGAAGCCATGAGCCTGAGCGACACAATTGCCGTAATAGACCACGGCAAGCTTTTGCAGACAGGAACAGGAACTGAACTTTACTATAAGCCTGCATCCAGAAAAGTTGCAGACTTTACGGGCAGTGCCAATTATTTTGGCAGTACCATGGTGCGCAATGAATGGTTTACGCTGGATAAAAACAGCGGCACGGAATATAAAGGCACTTTAGTTTCCAAGGCATTTACGGGCAAGACAACACGGCTGAAAATAAAAAGCCCGGAAGCAAGCCACGGCGTATTCTGTGCAGACATAGACAGCAGAAGGGCAGCGGACCTGCAGACCGGCACTGAAGTAAAACTATACGCAGAAAATTCTGTCAGTATTTAATGACCGGGTTCTGGTATTTCCGGTACAGGTTCAGGCGGAGTAAGCTTACCGTCCAGGTATCTTGTTTGATATGCCTTTTCCCAGGAAATTTTAATATATTCTCCTTCATAAAGTCCGCGGCTAAGTTTATAATAAGTTGTAGTCATTAATCTGTATTCTTCTGTATAATGGCATTTGCCATATTCATCTTTTTTTATATGTAGTTCTACGGATACTTCTTCATCTTCATCTGATATACAAACACTAAACCGGTCGTAATGTTTATTTTCCCATTGGGCACTGTCTATTTCAAGAAGTGAATCTGCAGCTTCTTTGCATGAAAATAGACAAAAAGAAAAGGCAGCCATTAAAGACAAAAATATGATTTTCCTTGCGTTAATGTATTTCATAAGATTAATTTATTATATAAACTGACTTTTGAAAAGTTTTTTAATATGCTGATTTTGACAAATTACAGTACATTTTCCCCTGTGAAGGGCTTTTGCCTTTACAATAAGGCAGGCTGGCAGGTAAGCACAATTCAGATCGTTTAGTCTGCATTCCTTGCCGTAATCTTAATCTTTGTAGGCTATTTTGCCTTTAAAGAATCAATCACATGGAACAAGCTTGCGGGCATTGTAATCTGTGCATCCGGCCTTGCCCTGATTAATTATAAGTAATGGAAGTTTAACTGCCGTTCCGGTGTTTAATGCATGGAACGGCAATGGGATTGTTACTTGCTGCTATCTGAATTGTGAGCCAGTTCCTGGACTTCAGCTAAAGATAATCCCGTTCCTGCGGAAACCTGTTCTGCCGTCAACCCAATAGAAAAAAGTCTTTTAGCTGTTTCAATCTGGGTTTCTTTTTTGCTTTGGCTAACCCAATCTTCTTTATTTTCTTCTACAATCTCATCTACCAAATCTTTTACTGCATCCCACATATTTGTTACTCCTTTTTCTGTTTCCTTTAGATATTTTGCCCTTGTGGCTAAAGTCTTTAATTTCATTTCTGACGGCTTTCTGCAGTTAAAGTCATGCATAAGGTCGCCGATTAAGTTCTGTCCCCTGTATTCACCGTTAACGTAAATAATGTGGGCTCCATCGTTAAAGTCCATGCCGGTTTGTTTTACAACGCGGTCAATATAATAAAGTGGTTCCGACGCATTTATTACGTCGTGTTCAGTTATAAATATAACATAAGTTTCCGGTATCGTCTCTAGATTTTCACCGGGCAGGATTAAATTTGCGTCAATTAAAGCACTATGATATCTTGCCCGTCTAGGGTTTGCTCCATTGTCTTTTCTTAGAACTTCCACATTAAATATTCTGCCGCTTGCATCCGTTGCCTTAATATCAAGACAAATGGAACGCCCCTGCAGGTTTTTGACATAGGACTGACTTACTGATTCTATTGCTTTAATGTCAGGATTATTCAGAATAATCTGCAATAAAAGGGAAGTGCATTCCAGGTCATTTTCAAAGAATTTGCTCATAAAAGCATCATCCATGAGCCTGAAGTTTTGAATTCTTTCAAGAATTCGTTGCCGTTGTTTTTCTAGCATTTTTCACCTCTAAAATAAATATTTGGAACCAGGTCTCCTTGATAAAATTACATAAAGCCATGGATGGCGCAAAAGAACTTAAGCAAAACATTTTGCCGGATGTTCCTCCCTAATGTTAGGCTGTACCTCCGTCTAACGTTAGGCTGAACCACCGTCTAAGCCAGACTTGTACCTCCGTCTAGCATTAGACGGAACCACCGTCTAACCTAGACTTGTACCCGCGGCTAAGCCAGAACGGTACTACCTTTCTGGCTAGAATGGTCCCACCTTTCTGGGTTAGACGGCATGTGCGGCAAGCACGTACTACCATGTGCGGCAAGCACGTACTACCATGTGCGG
>JALELH010000073.1 GCA_022768865.1 Spirochaetia bacterium | reverse complement strand
CTGCCCGCAGAAACTTTACGGATGCAGAAGGTGCTGTATTTGAAAAAGAAAGAAACGCACTTTACAATGAAGGCTACGGCACAAGAAAAACTGAACTTTCTAAAGAAGAAATAGTAACAGGCCTTACAACAATAAAAAATGCAGTTGAACTTTGCCTGCGTGCAAACAAAAGAGCAGACGGACTTTACCACACATACAACACCCTTGTAATTGAACAGAAAGCAATGAAGGTAAAGCACCTGCAGGAAATGCTTGAAGGTCAGGTTTCCATTCTTTCAAGCGGAATCCTTAATGCAGAAGAATCCCTTGAACTTTTGCAGAAGATGAAGGCAAGCAAGCTTTACGAAGAACGCCAGAAGTCTTACATGCTTTACCCTAACAAAAACCTTAAGACATTCCTTGAGAAAAACAACATCAGTGCAGAAGATGCAAAAACACTTGAATCTGTTGTTGCAAAAACAGGAAGTGCATTCATAGAAAAGGACGAAAACAATGTATTCCACTTTAATGCAGAATTCAGAAATGCAGGCGTAATGATGGAACACGTTGCTGCCCTTCCGCTTGCAAAAAAGCTTTCTTCTAAGGAAATTGATTCTTTAAATGAAGTTTACGAAAAGACATTCTGCCACCAGAACTTTACGGGACGTTCCGGAACATTCTATGCCTATGAAGGCTTAGGCTCTATTTACTGGCACATGGTTTCCAAGCTTCTTCTTGCAGTTCAGGAAATTGCCCTTGACGCTTACAGAAAGAATAATCCTTGTGCAGAAAAACTTAAGGATGAATACTACACAATCCAGGACGGCTTAAGCTTTAAAAAGACACCGGAACTTTACGGCGCATTCCCGTCAGACCCATACAGCCACACTCCGTTCCACAAGGGAGCAAGGCAGCCTGGCATGACGGGTCAGGTAAAGGAAGAAGTTCTTACACGCTTTGGCGAACTTGGTGCATTCATTGCAGACGGCAAGGCTATCTTTAACCCGCTTATCCTTAAGGATGAAGAATACAGGAATGGAAGATTAAGCTTTACATGGTGCGGCACAAAGGTTACTTACACTAAGTGCGGCTCAAAGAAGATTACAGTTGAATTTACAGACGGCAAAACGGCGGAATACGAAGGCTGTCAGCTGCCATGTGATGCAACAAGGAAACTTTTTGCACGCAGCGGAGAAATTAAAGAAATCAATGTAAGCTTGTAATCGGCACAGCCCCTGAGCGTCCTCAGGGTGACATGCTTAAACAAAAAAGCCCTTCGTCATAATTGACGGAGGGCTTTTTTGTTTTTTACTAAGACAAATCAAACCTTGAACTTGTTCAGAAGTTCGTTCATGGCTTCAATGTTTACGTTGGTTTCACGGGCAAGTTCAGAAACGTTCTGGGCTGCAGAGTTAATTGCCTTTGCACCTGTTGTCATTTCATCCATGCTTCCGAGAATAACGTCAGAAATCTGAGAAACAGTAGACATATCATTAATAACATCCTGAACGCCCCTGCTAAGTTCAACAGACTTTTCGTTTACCTGGCCTGACTGGCTCCTCATGGAACCAAGGGAAGTTAAAATCTGATGTGAAGCAACTTCCTGCTCGTTCATGGCATGATCAATTTCCTGTATGATTCTGTCTGTAGAACTTAAGCTTGCAACAATTTCTTCAAAGGCACTCTTTGTATCCTTAGAAAGATTAACAACTTCAAGAATAAGTTCAGAAATATTCTTAAGTTCTGCATCAATAGTCTTGGAATGAGACCCTGATGTTTCTGCAAGCTTCCTGATTTCATCTGCAACAACACTAAAGCCCTTGCCTGCCGTACCTGCATGGGCAGATTCAATGGCAGCGTTCATGGCAAGAAGGTTTGTCTGTGCTGCAACCTGGCTTATCATTGTATTAGCCTGGAGCAAAATCTTTGACTGTTCTTCCATAAGGACAACTTTCTTGTTTACGTTTTCCATCTTTAAGCCGCCCGTATCAATGGTATTGGAAAGGGCATTAAAGCTTGCAGACATTTTGCGCACGCTTTCAGTAACGGAAGAAATATTGCCCATCATCTCTTCAATGGCAGAAGAAGAATCAGCAATGCCGCTTGTCTGCTTTTCAATTAAGCCGCCAAGGTTTTCTACATTCAGTGTAGACTTGTTCAATACAGAAGAAGTATTGCCTACTGCAACAGACTGTTCCTGAGACTGCTTGCGCACAGATTCAATGTTAGACATGATTTCTGCCGTAGCACTTGCAGATTCCTGGGAATTGTGTCCAAGGCTGTCTCCGATTTTAATAAGTGATGTCTGTGTCGTCCTTAACTTAACGACGATGGACTGCAAAAGTTCCATAAACTTGTTTACGTCTTCAGAAAGCTTTGCAAATTCATCATTGCCCTTTACAGGAAGGCGTATTGTAAGGTCGGCCTCTCCGGATGTAAGGTTTTCAACTGCCTTGCCTACAGAATTAAGCGGCTTAACGATTCTCTGGACAATCATAACAAGAAGAATGCCAAGAAGTGCTGCCGTAAACACAATGGCAACCACAACCAGTGGACGGAAGATTCCGTTTGTAACGGCTTCTACAGTAGAAAGCCTGCGGCCAAGGAACAGTGTTGTAACAAACTTGCCGCGGGGGTCGTTTAACGGGAAGTAGTAGCAGAGGAAATTAACGCCTAAAAGTTTCTGGTCAATAAGTGTCTTCTTGCCAGCTTCAGCATTTTTAATAGGCATGTTGTTTTCTACGTCAGAAGCCTTGTAGCCTTTAATGCTTGTATAGGCACGCCTTGTTCCGTTAAAGATTGTAAATTCACAGTTAGTGTAATTTGCAATATAGTCAACCAGTTTCTGCGTAGAAATAAGCTGGTTGCCAGCAACTACACCGATAAGCTTGCTTTTATTGTAAAGTGGCTTGGCAATAAGGGCAAAAAGATTGTTGCCGTCTTTGTAAACTTCAGAAATGCTTTCTCCACGCAAGGCAAGGCGGATAAGTTCCGTGTTGTGGATTATTCCGTAGTTTAATGAAGTCTGCTGAACACCCCTTGAATCGTAA
The DNA here is from genome assembly GCA_022768865.1 of Spirochaetia bacterium. Taxonomy (GTDB): domain Bacteria; phylum Spirochaetota; class Spirochaetia; order Treponematales; family Treponemataceae; genus Treponema_D. The sequence continues at coordinate 4,041 of JALELH010000073.1, read as the reverse complement.
ATACACAAACTGTAAGCATTAAAAAACTGGCATGCATCTGATGCAATCTTGCTTGCATAATCTATATCAACACCATGCTGGGCAAAGTTCTTTTCGTAATTGTTTTTTGCCCATGTAACCGTATGGTCAAGCTTGGAAAGGACAGAATTAAATTCCTGTGTAATGATGCGGCTCTGTGGTTCAAGTTCATTCTGAAAAAACTTTTCAAAGCCCTTGTTCATCTGACTGTGGATTATAGAAAATAAACAAACAGAATAAACTACAATTCCTGCAACAAGAAGAACAATAATTCTTCTGGCAACTGACGTCCGTTTTTCTTTAGCCATATTAATTCTCCATTAACTTCTTTATTTAGAAACTGCTGCAGCCCACTGACTGTTTATCTTATTCATCATGACAGAAAAATCTTCCTGCTTAAGCATGTATTTCTGGGCATCGTTCTTACATGCACCTTCAAAAACTTCTGTAGGATACTGGTTAAAGAGCCACGGCATGGAACCTTTTCTTTCTACGGAACTCATCAGGTCAACATAAGGTCCGCCGAAAGTGCTTACATCTACACCCTTAATAGGAGGAATCAATTTATACTGTTCCATCCAAAGGTTCTGGCCTTCTGCAGAAGTAATCCAGCTTATGAACTTAAAGGCAGCTTCTTTATTGGCTTCTGAAGACTGAGAAGAAACAACAAAGCAGGAATCTACATCTGCAAAGAAAACATTGTCCTTTGCCTTTTCAAATACGGGGAATGGAATAAAGCCTGCATTAAGCCTCGGGTTCATTTTCTTTGCATCAACATAAGCCCACAAACCCTGAACCATCATGGCACACTTGCCTTCTGCAAAAAGCTTCTGCTGGTAAGCACCGTCTGTCTGTGCAGCATCGCTGTTCATGTTGGCCCTGTAAAAGTTAAGCATCTGCTGCAGCTTTTTAACGTCTACATTGGAATAGCTGTTAAGGCCTGCATTCATTGTAGTAATAAAGTCAGTAGGGTCTTTGCCTTCCTGTGCAAGCAAAGCCGTGTGCATCATGGTAATAAAGTGGCCCATGGACCAGTTTTCCTTTAACAGAACGCCAAAAGGATCAATGCCGCTTGCCTTAAGCTTTTTGCATGCTGCTTCCAGCTGGCTGAAAGTTTCAGGCACCTTAATGCCAAGCCTTTTAAAAATGTCTTTATTGTAAAGAATGCCAATGCCGGCATAATCCATAGGAACTGCAAAAACCTTTCTGTTCCATGTAACGGCAGGCAAAGAACTTGGAAGAACATGGGTAATAAAGTCCGTATCAGAAAGGTCTTCTACAAGACCCCTTGAAGCATATTCCTTTACACGGGCATAGCTTGCAACCTGAATAATATCCGGTAAATTGCCTTCATTGGCAAGGCGTTCCATTTCTTCGTTGGTGTTTACAACCAGTTCAATCTTAATATCAGGATTTTTGCGTTCAAATTCATTAAAAATGTTCCTTAAACCGTCTACGTTTTCCTGTTTGTAATAGTGAACCCTAAGCTTTACAGTCTGCTGAACTTCTTCTGTTTTTTTACTGCATGCAGAAAAAGCAAGTGAAGCAAGAATGGCAAAAGCTGCCACAAGTGTCTTCTTCATTAAAACCTCCAGTATCCATAGAAAAAACTTTGGATGTATACTATAGATTTTAATGAAGAATTTTATAAATTCAAGTTATTTTCTAAAATATAGTTTAAAATAAGCCACACAGATAGTGTGTCTTATTTTAACCCAAGTTTGCTGCGCAAACTTGCCCATTCTACATATTCGCTTTCGCGAATCAAATTAGCTTCTCGGAAGCTGAAGCTTCCTGCGAGGCTAATTTTCAAGGAATATAATTCTTCTACATCTATGATAATTGAATTTAATAATACAGCTCTGCTTCAAAGGAACAGCCTTCTGCCGTTTTGCCTATAATCGTAAGCTTTTTGCCGCCTTCTTCTACCTTGCCGTAAACATCAAGGGTAGAATCAAGCATGGCTTCCTTAGAATAGTTGAGCTTAAAGTCCGAAGGCACCTTGCCGCGGTATTCTGCAGGAAGTGCATCTTCTATAAAGGCACCGTAGCGGGAATTAGTTGTGTGTCCGTTGGTATCAAGGTCAGAATACTTGATTTTTCTTGAATCCCAAAGTTCCATGCCTTCAGGCTCATTGATTTTGGCAGGCTTAAGGCAGTCCATTTCCGAAACTGTTTCTACAGGCGGCCTTAAAGTAAACTTTGCAGTTGGCAAAAGGCGGCGTTTAGCCAGATCAACAAGAAGCCAGTAAGACTTGCCGCTTACAAGAAGATTGCCGCTTTCGTCAAGGATTTTATAGTTCCTTGCAAGCTGGAGCGGTTCCGGCTTTTCTTCCCATGTTACAAATTCCAGCTTCTGGTTTTCTACAGGCATTTTATGAATCCTGAATGCCAGTCGTGAAACAAGGATTGCAACGCCGTGTTCTACAAGAAACTGCCTTGACATTCCCTGCTGGTTATAGTCTTCTACGGCAAGGTCTGCCGTAACCCTTAAAAGTTCGTGCAGGCTTAAAAAACCTGCCGCATTGGCCTGGCTGAAAAATACCTGTTCCTGTGAATGAAAAACCTTTGCATTATCTTCGTGATACTGTTTATATTCCATAATAAAACCTCTTTTTTATTGTTTTCTATTGTATTAGACACGAAGAAATAAATAAAGTTGCAGGGAATTGCATTGATTATAGACTGCGGGCAATCATTACATCTACATACAATAATACACATATCTGCATATTAGAAAATTCAATCTGCATATAAACATTACATCTACATATTAATAATCTTTACATCTGCATATTTTTCTTAAACCTTGCAGATTCCATAAATCGGATATATCATATACTAATGACTGATGGAATGGTGCCTAAAAAACCAAATGTAAAAATAATTCTTCTTACGGCAATTGCAGCAATTACCCTTGCATCAGTGTATCATTATTATTACGTAACAAAAAAAAGCATTCATAGACCAGGCGGACTTTACCGTAGAACAAAATGCACGCCGCATAGCAAGCGAAATAGAATCTTCCATATTAAAAAGCGTAATGAACAAAACTACCCTGCAGGGGATAGAACTTTTTATGCGCCTTTTAGTCATCTTTATTATATACCTGCTTTATGTCATGCACGACCAGAAAACCAAAAACAAGCAGGAAATAGACGGCTTAAGCCAGCTGCGCCAGAAAGAACTTGCCATGCAGGAAAAGCTTCAGGAAGCCTACTGCCAGGCAGAATCGGCCAGCCGTGCAAAATCTGCATTCCTATTCAACATGAGCCACGACATCCGCACGCCTATGAATGCCATTATCGGATACACGGAACTTTTAGACCAGAATCTTGGCGACAAAAACAAATGCAGCGATTATATAGAAAAAATCCGTTCTTCCGGGGACTTCCTGCTTTCCTTAATAAACAATGTTCTGGAAATGGCACGCATAGAAAGCGGCAAAGTTGTTCTGGACGAAATTCCCAATGACATTTCTTTTGTAATAAAGGAAATAGACAACATCTATTCTGAACAAAGCAATTAAACTTGTCATGCTGCACTTTGCTTAATCAATGAAAGTTCCCTTTACTGCCGGCTCTTGCTGTAGACTTTTATAACCTGGTCTTTCATGTCTAAAAAGACATCTGCAATGACAGGGTCAAAGTCTGTGCCGCTGCCCTTTTCTATTATTTCAAAGCACTGTTCAAGAGGCATGGCATCGCGATAGCATCTCTTTGCAGAAACTGCATCAAAGACATCGGCAATGGCCATAATGCGTGCACAAAGAGGTATATCCTTGCGCACAAGGCTATCAGGGTATCCTTTGCCGTTCCACTTTTCGTGGTGGTGGCGGGCAACTTCAAAAGCCATCTTTTCGTATTCATCGTTGTCGGAATGCCCGAAAGTTTCTTCTATAATCTTGCCGCCTTTGTCTGCATGGGTCTTCATTATGGCATATTCTTCATCCGTAAGCTTGCCCGGCTTTTGCAAGATGGCATCGGGTATTGCTATCTTGCCGATGTCGTGCATAGGGGAAGCC
>JALELH010000070.1 GCA_022768865.1 Spirochaetia bacterium | reverse complement strand
GATTTTCCTGCACCGTTGGCACCGATAATGCCATAGCAGTTTCCCTTAAGGAACTTTATGTTTACGTCTTTAAACAGCGGCTTTTCGCTGAACTTTAATGATACATCTGTTACGTTAATCATGTAATTTCTCCGTTAATCTTACTTTTTTCTGCCAAAGAGTGATTTTATCTTGCTGAAGATTGACTTGCTGCCGGCAGCCTGTTTATTCGGCTTTTCTGCAGCATTGACAGCAGGGCGTTTATTGTTCTTTTTAGGATTGTTCCTGTTTTTATTGTAGCTGCCGCCGGACTGCTTTTTGCCGCCCTTAGGCTGAGCGCCGCCTGCCTTAGCACTGGCATTGTTTGCAGCACCTGCATACTTTTCCTTATAGAACTTCATTCTTTCTTCTGAAGTCATGGAAGCAAGAAGTTCGTCTGCTGCAGGGTTATAGACACGCCTGTCTCTTTTGTATTCGCTCTTTGCTTCTTCGTTTCTTGAAGAATATCTTCCCCTGCCCTTTGAATACTTTCCGCTGTCGTGTTTTCTGCCGCGGCCGCTGCGTTCGTACTGGGCCTGCCTCATTCTGCCGAATTCACTTTTGTCGTTGTATTCTTCATGATAGGAATCTGTCTTTATGTAAATGTCCTTAGACTTGTCTTCTGCCATCATGCTTTCTTCTGCAACCCGTGAAGGTATCTGCTTTTCTATATAGCGTTCAATTGCCGGCAGTGAATATACATCCTGTTCGCTGCAGAAAGTATAGGCTTTGCCGCTTTTGCCTGCACGGGCAGTTCTTCCGATTCTGTGGACATAATTTTCTGCTTCGTTTGGAAGGTCATAGTTAATGACCATGGCAAGGTCGTTTACGTCAATTCCGCGGGCTGCCACATCAGTTGCAACAAGGCACTTTACTTTTCCGGCCTTAAACTTGTCCATAATGGCAAGGCGCTTTTTCTGCGGAAGGTCGCCGATAATGTATTCTGCTTCTATCTGGTTTATACGCAGGCGTTTTGCAATTACTTCACATGTTCTTTTTGTATTGCAGAAAATTATAAGGCTTTCAGGTTTTTCGGAATTAATGATTCCAAGCAGAAGCCTTGTTTTATCTGTTGAAGATACATGAAGAAGTTCCTGGTCAATTTCATCAACAGTAATGTTTTCTGCGGCAATTGTAATTTCAGCAGCATTCCTTGTGTATTCCCATGCAAGGTTTTTTACATAGGAATTTAATGTTGCACTGAAAAGCATGGTCTGCCTTTTTTCACATGATGGTAGAACTTTAATAAGGGTTCTTAAGTCCGGATAAAAGCCCATGTCAAACATTCGGTCTGCTTCGTCTATAACAAGAAAGCCCACATTGGACAAATCCATCTGGCCGCCCTGGTTAAGGTCTATTACGCGGCCAGGTGTTCCTATAAGAATGTCTGCACCTTTTTTTAATGCTGCAACCTGTTTGTCGTATCCGACTCCCCCATAAAAACTTGCACATTTTAAGCTGCTTGCACTGCAAAGTTTTTCGGCTTCTTCCTGCACCTGGACTGCAAGTTCACGTGTCGGAACCATAACCAAAGCCTGAGTACCCTTTAAGTCTTCTCTTGATAAAAGCTGCTGGATTACGCTTGTTAAATATGCAGCTGTCTTTCCTGTTCCAGTCTGAGACTGAACATACAAATCACGGCCTTCTATAATGGCCTTTAAAACCTGTTCCTGAACCGGCGTACATTCAACATAACCGGCATTTTCAATACCCTTCTGCAGGTTTTCGTTCAAAGAAAATTCAGAAAATTTCATAGACTAGAATATATCAATTTTTCTATAATAAGTATATACTTTGCACTATGGAAAACATTAAGGCAAAGAACGAATATCAGGCACAGCTTTTTTCAAACAGGCTTTCTAAAAACTTTAAGCAGCTAAAAAAATGGGCACGCAAAAACCGTGTTACGTGCTACCGTCTTTACGACAAGGATATTCCTGAAATTCCACTTTGTGCAGACCTTTATGCTTTTTTGCCGGCAGACATAGAAACAAAAATGGAAGCCGCAGCTTACTATGCAAGGCTTAATTCAGCCATTGCTGAAAACAAGCCGGAAGTAAATGCCCTTCTTGCAGATGAAGCACAGCGCACATACCTTCACCTTTATCTTTATGAACGCCCGTACGAAAAAGATGAAGAAGAAGAAAAGCAGTGGCTTAAGGAAATGTCCGCCGCTGCAGCAAAGGTTCTTGCAATTCCTGAAACAAACATAATATTAAAGACGCGCAAAAAGCAGACGGAAAACAAAAAACGGGCCCAGTATGAAAAGCAGGAAAATGAAGTTTCCGTTAAGGGAACTGTTTTTGAGCAGGGACAGCTTTTTTATGTAAATCTTTCTGACTATATTGATACGGGCTTATTTTTTGACCACAGGCCATTAAGGGCCATGGTGCGGCAGCAGGCACAGGGCAAGCGTGTTTTAAATCTTTTTTCCTATACTTCAAGCTTTTCTGTCTATGCTGCTGAAGGCAAGGCAAGCTTTATAGAAAGCGTAGACTTGAGCAATACCTATACGGAATGGTCTAAAAACAACATGGCGCTTAACGGTTTTGAAGGTGACAGATACAGCTTTATTTCTGCAGATGTAATTCAATATCTTTATGACAGGGAAAAGGAAGCTGACCACAATAGTGAATTTAAAAAGTTTGACCTTATAGTTCTTGATCCGCCGACTTTCAGCAATTCAAAGAAAACTGATACCATGCTTGACATTAACCGGGACTGGTGCGAACTTGTGCGCCTTTGTTCAAGGATTTTAACAGAAGACGGAATTCTTTACTTCAGCACAAACAGCCGTAAACTTGTCTTTGATGAAAATAAAATCCCTGCAAACGCTGTCTGCAGGGAAATAACACAAAAAACAATCCCGGAAGACTACAGGAACACAAAGATTCACCGCGTCTGGGAAATTAAGTTCAGTAAAGAATATTAGGGGGCGAAAGTCGGGTTACATGAACTTGAATCTTGCGTAGACGTTTATGGCGTTGTAAACCTGCCACATGTCAGGAACTTCGTCGTAAACTGCTTTCTTGAAATACAGTTCGTCTGCAAGACCAAGATTTACGGTTTTGCTTAAAGGCAGTTCAAGGGAAACATCGGAAAATCCCATAAATTCCCATCCTGTATCATCAAAATCCTTGCCGTTATGTTTCTGCTGCTGTCCCGGGTATTTCCAGTAAGCATAGCCGTGAACGGTCCAGTCAAATTCAAGGCCATTCTTTTTGCCTGCAGCAAGCTTTGTTACAAGTTCTGCACCTGTTGTATATCCGTAATCTCTGTAAGTATTAATGTCGCCAACATCTTCTGCGCGCCTTAAGTAATAGTAGTCAGAAGTTCCCATAATTACGCCTGAAAGACGAACCTGATAAGCCTTCCATGAATCGCCATTGTTAAAGCGCTGCTTAAATGCAATTCCCGGTGCAAGGGAAGACAATTCAATAAATGAAGACCAGATAAAATCATATTCCATGCAGATACCGAAAGTTGTATCAACATTTTCTCCAAAATCAGGAGCGCGTGAAATGAGCATTCCGTCACTGAAAATATGAATATCAGACATAAAGGTGCATTTGTTGCATTCTACGTATTCACCGCTGCCCTTACCGCCTGCAGCACCAAATTCAAAATAGAACTGGCTGTAAGGATCGTTAGAATCATGACCATAAGGGTCAGCATAAATTGCACGGAATTCAATTCCGCCAAAGAAAGGAAAAACTTCATTAAGTGTGTCTCCGTCAGCCCTTGAAGTGGCAAGAGACATTCCCATAAAGGTTTTTAAGGAACAGTCTTCAAGCATGCCAGTAGGTCCTGACGATCCATGTCCCTGAACAAAGTCTGAATAAAGGCGTGTCGGGTTTGCCATAAAAGAAAGGATTCCGTGTTTTTTACCCTGAGCTTCAAGAGAAAGCCTGTAAAGCATTTCTCCTGTTACCATACCGCCGACAGGAGTATATACCAGGTCGTTTATGGAAGGTGCATTTGTTTCCCACCAGTATTCCCACATTAAGGAACCTGCACCGGCATACAGCAGGGATTCGTAAAGATTAAGGTTGGCATTCCTTGCAGCAAGGTAATAAAGGCCACCCTGATACGGATGAAGGACAAAGTTTGTCCAATACCAGTCCCTGTCGAATTTAACTTCCTTGTCCCATGGATCCTTTAAATCATTAAAACTTACTTTTGCCCATGGAGCCCTGGAAACAAATCGGTTCCAGCTGCCGATAACACCATTAACTGCCAGGACACCGCCTGCAGCAAGAATATAATGTTTTTTATTGCAATCCTGTTTTACTACATCACTTGAAAATTCCTGGGCACTGACAGTATTAAAAAACGTCAATGCTAAAGAAAGGACAATTACAATTTTCTTAAATTTCATTTTTTTTCCTTTTTGTTAAAAAAAAAGACCGGCCCAAACACAGACCGGTCCATTTGAGCAAAATACAAACTTACTTTGTTTCTGCAGTAGACTTAACGCCATAGCGCTTGTTAAAGCGGTCAATACGACCTGCTGTATCAACAAGCTTCTGCTTGCCTGTGTAGAACGGGTGGCAAGCAGAACAGATTTCAACGTGGATGTCTTCTACTGTTGAGCGTGTTTCAATTACATTGCCGCATACGCAAGTAATCTTTGTCAGTTTGTACTCTGGATGAATACCCTTTTTCATTTTGTAACTCCTATACTCTTGCCCGATACTAAAGAAAAGCCGGTCAGCACTACATACACTAAAAAAGGTAGTGTTGTATCATTCCCCCACCGTTACAAATCAAGTTAGCACCACAAGAAATTTTGTAAAGATAATGTAAACAAAATAACTAATTTAATCAAGTAGAAAGTTTACTATCAGACTAAATGTCAAGTAAAAAAACACTGTATTTATAAAAATATAAACGCCTCTCGGCAGAACCATGCCTGAAAAAAAGGCTTCCGCACTACGTTTGTGCAGATTTTTTTTCAGGCCTGAACCTGCCTACGGCATTTATATATATTTAAAACATTAATTCCACAAATTATTCCGACCCCAGCATTCGCTTATAAAATTTACTCAACAGCGGCCATTCCGGGATTCATGGAATTAAGGAATGCATTGTTGTCCTTGGTTTTGCGCATCTTGTCCATGACAAGTTCAAGCATGTCCGCATCTTCCATTGGATTAAGGACCTTACGCAGAACCCACATTCTCTGAAGTTCGCCTTCTGTGAGCAAAAGTTCTTCTCGTCTTGTGCCTGACTTTTTAATGTTGATGGCAGGGAAAAGCCTGCGTTCTGCAAGCTTGCGGTCAAGGTCAATTTCGCTGTTTCCTGTTCCCTTGAATTCTTCAAAAATAACTTCATCCATGCGGCTTCCCGTTTCAATCAATGAAGTTGAAATGATTGTAAGGGAACCGCCTTCTTCTATGTTGCGTGCTGCACCAAAGAATCTCTTTGGCTTATGAAGTGCATTGGAATCAACACCGCCGGAAAGAACCTTTCCTGATGTAGGCACAGTCTGGTTATAGGCACGTGCAAGACGTGTAATGGAATCAAGAAGGATAACCACATCACGCTTGTGTTCAACAAGGCGCTTTGCTTTTTCTATTACCATTTCTGCAACCTGAACGTGGCGTGTTGCCTGTTCATCAAAAGTAGAAGAAATAACTTCACCCTTAATTGCACGTTCCATTTCCGTAACTTCTTCCGGGCGTTCGTCAATAAGAAGAACAATAAGATAAACTTCAGGATTGTTTGTAGTAATGGCATTGGCAATCTTCTGCATCAATGTAGTTTTACCTGCCTTAGGAGGAGCTACAATAAGCAGGCGCT
>JALELH010000055.1 GCA_022768865.1 Spirochaetia bacterium | reverse complement strand
TCCATTTCATACGTATGAAATCACCCCCGTCATACGTATGAAATCACCCCCGTCATACGTATGAAATCACCCCCGTCATACGTATGAAATTACCCCTGTCATACGTATGAAATTACCCACGGGAAAAGCATTTGTTCACATATAAGCCGGTACTTATTGTAACTTTTCCCGCACGAACTTCTTCAAAGTTCGTGTATAGGCTAAAAAAATACAGGTAAAGCATATTTTTGCTTAAGTGCGGCCGGGCGTTATTTTCCGCTCTTTCCGCCGAATCTTTTCTTTTTTACGTCAGGGTGGTCATTGTAAAACTGAACCTGTTCCTGTGTAAGTTCCTTTCTTTTTTCTATTAATTCAAGGTTTATCCTTGCTATTTCCCTGTAAAGTTCCATAAAAGGCACAGGTTCATTATGGGTTTGTTCCGCCTGGCTTTTGGCAAAGTTCCTGTTGTCGTGCCTCCATTTGTCTTCGTCTGCCGCAGTCCATCCGGAAATTTCAGGCTTTGCAAGGGTCCTGATTTTGGCGGCTTCTACTGCTTCATACCACTTCCGGCCCGTAAATTCTTCTATGGCCTGGCGGAATTTCTTGTCGCTTACGGGTGTTTTTACCTGAACGTTTTCTTCTATTATAATGCTTACTTCCGGGTTTTCTGCGGCAAAGTTTTTGTAAACGTCGCTTGCAAAGAACTTTTCCTGTGTTTCCCTGTCCAGGAACTTATAGCGGTAAAGGCCACCCCAAAGGCCCGTTGTAAGGGATTCCCTTTTGCGCAGGTTGGTTACGGGGAATATAAATGCTTCAGTTATCCTAAGGTTATCCGGCAATACCCTGTTCATGGCACTGATAAACTCTTCAGGTGCAATGTCTTCGTAAAGCAGGCAGGATGCAGTTTCTTCATAGGACGGCACGCCTAAGGTCATGGCCGTGGCAAATTCAAGGCGCGGCAGGGGGTTAAAGCCCGAAGTAAATACAAAACGCAGTCCAGAACGCAAGATTGCCTTATGGAATATTTCTACCTGGCTCAGGTATGCCGTAAATTCGCTGCCATTTATGCGCTGAAAGTTGAACAGTACGCGGTACATTACTTCTATGTTGCATTCAGGTACTTCTGCAGGGGGAATAACTGTCTTATTCTGTATACATGCTGACACTTTATCAACTTTTTCCGGCGGGTAGACTTCTACATTTTCCTTTGTATTACAGATGCCGCACTTGTGGTCACAGTCAGCCTGGCATCTTGGCGTAAGGATGCTTTTGATGCTTTTTTCCCATTCTTTCTTATAGAATGAAGGTGCAGGCCCAAGGCTTACTCCGTTCCACGGAAGCTCTTCTTCCATTGTCCAGTCTTTATAGATATAGCCTTTTACGTCGTAATCTGCTTCGGCAAAGGCTTCCTGCCACTTTGAATAGTTTTCCCTTAAATATTCGTCCCATGCGTCAAACCGTGCGCCTTTTCTGTAGGCACTGTATATTACCCTGCCTGCCTTAAAGTCTCCGCGGCTTAAAAGCCCTTCAAGGACGGTGGCGTCATAGTTGTGGCGGCCCAGCTTGAACTTTCCCCGCGGCAGGTTCTGGAATATGTATTCTATCTTTTTCTTCGCCAGTTCACCCGTTATCTGCGTCATCCTTTCGTATGCAGTGTGCGGTTTTGGTATGAATACGCCTACGTTTACGTTGCACTGTATTTTTGTTCTTGCCTGCAGCGGTATCAGAAAGTCTACTATGGCGCGTTCTTCCGTTCCTTCTGCGCCTACTTCCTTTTTTGTTTCTGCAAAATAGTCGCCTAAAGGCAGGCCTATCATGAAGTAAAACTTTGCGCTGCTCCACCCGCGTTTTTTTGCTTCCCGCACGATTTCTTCAAGGTGCTGGGCGTAGACTTCCTTATTAAGGCTCAGCTGCCACATTTCAAGTGGGGTTTCTACGGCAAATGTAAGGCCGCTTTTGCGCACTGCAGAAAGCTTTTCCAAAATATCAAGGGACATGCTGTTTACCTTTAAGGACGGCAGCTGGAACGATACGTTGTAGCCTTTGTAGCGTTCATTAAGCAGGTCCAAAAGGCCGCCTACGTCGGGGAAGTCTGCGCTTGACAGGGAATTAAGGCTTATTTCCCTGTAGCCTGCGTCAAAAACCAGGTGGTCTATTTCGTCTATTATGAGCTTTATGTTTTTTACGCGGGTTGGCCTGTAGTATATGCCTGCATGGCAGAAACGGCATCCGTTTGGGCATCCGCGCATTATTTCTATTACTCCATGGTCCTGAACGGGCCTGTTTGAAGGCAGGGGGAACCAGGACGGCACGGAGGGCACCAGGCCAAAGTCGTTCTGTACGGCACGGCGTGCTATGGTTTTGCCCTGCCCTGTGCATTTGTTTTTTGTCCAGACATAGCTTTTTGTTTCCATGAAGGCAAGGAGTTCCTTTCTTGTGGCCCTGTTTTTTTTCATGGCGGCAAGTTCCTTTACAAGGTCAAACAGGACGGGTTCTGCTTCTCCTATTATAAAGGCGTCAAAAAAGTCGGAAAATGGAGCCGGGTTTGTTACGCCGCAGCCTCCTGCTATTACGATGGGGTGCCCTTCTTTTCTTTCTTCTGCAAGGGCCGGAACATTGCCGCCTTCCAGCATTGCAAGGACTTCCGTTATGCCAAGTTCGTATCCTATGGAAAAGCCTATCATGTCTACGTCAGAAAGTGCCATGCCGGTTTCAAGGGTGTATAAGGGAACATTGTGTTTTTTTAGCAAGTCTTCAAAGTCAGGTGCCGGAGCAAAGACGCGTTCGCACCGCACGCCTGGAAGATTATTTAGGCCGTTGTAGATTATTTTTACGGCAAGGTTAGACATGGCAATTTCGTACATGTCGGGGAATGCAACGGCAAAGTTGAACATTCCGTCCTTTTCTGTGTGTTCTTTTATTGTAATGCCGAATTCGCCGCCGACGTATCTTGAAGGAACCTGCACTGAATTAAGCTTAGAGCCAAAGGTTTTTAAAGGGTCAATTAGTTTCATCTGCTTTCCGTAAAAATAAAGTTAAGGCTATAAGGAAGAAGTAAAGTCCAGGCGGCGGCTGTTGATGCTCATTATCAATCCTATGGCCATCATGTTTGTAAGCAAAGCTGAACCGCCGTAAGACATAAATGGCAGAGGGATTCCTGTAATAGGCATAATTCCCATAACCATTCCTACATTTACAATAAAGTGAAAGAAGAACATTCCAAGGATGCCGCTTGCTATGTAGCAGCTGTAGTTGTTTGTTGTCTGCTTTATTATGTAAAGGATCCTTACAAGTATAAGGAAAAAGGCTGCAAACATTATAATTCCGCCTATAAATCCCGTTTCTTCTGAAAAAATGCTGAATATAAAGTCCGTTGACTGCTGCGGCAAAAAGCGCCTGTGGCTCTGGCTTCCTTCAAGGAATCCCCGGCCAAAAAGTCCCCCTGCACCGATGGCTGTCTTAGACTGAATGATGTTCCAGCCGGACACCTGCGGATCGCTGTAAGGGTCTATAAAGACAATAAGGCGTGCAATCTGGTATGGCTTTAATACTTTGCCTGCTGCAACGGAGCCTGCAAGGGATGCAGAAAGGATGCCTGCAATATATGTTATCCAGTAATAGTATTTTTTCCTGAAAAAAATAAAGCCTATAACACCTATTACAGTAATGCCAAGCATGGCAAGAAATACAAGCATGCGCAACTTAAAGTTTGTTAAAATATGAACCATTGGAACTGATTTATGAATGATTTCAGTTTCCCAGACAGGCAAAACTGTAAGTATGATTGTTATCATTCCCGTTAGGAAAACGGCAAGAAGATACCTTACGGGAACGTTTGCCATAAAGCACATGAACAGAAAGACCGGCATGAATACGCTGGCTGTTCCCAAATCCGGCTGCAGGAGTATTATGCCCATCGGCAGAAGCAATATGCAGATGCACTTTAAAAACCTTTTTGCAGGGGCTTCGTTTACGGACTGTTCAAGGTATTTTGCAAGAAGAAGTATGAATGCTATTTTTGTAATTTCAGACGGCTGTATGCCGAAGTCTCCGATTCCTATCCAGCTGCGTGCGCCGTTTACAAGGCGTCCGAAAAACCTTGTATAGATAAGGACACATATCATGAAGAAATAAAAATGGACTGCATACTTTTTTAACAGGCGGTAATCAAAGGCAGACACGGCAATCATAAGGACAATGCCCACAGAAAGCCAGATAATCTGCTTTATGTATTCCTTAGAAACGTTTATTCCGTCAGAGTTAAAGCCGGAAGAATAAATAAAGGCAATGCCGGTTCCTGTTAGCAATACGGCACATAAAAGAAGAAGATAATCTATTCTGCCGAAAACTTTAAATTTCATTCGCGTCTTCCTCCCTGAGCTGCCTGCTGATTTAACAGATAGCGGAACTTTAGGGCGTCTACGGCTTCGTCAAATGTCTGGTCGTTGAATAAGCCCTGTATGATGATGTTTGTTGCGTAAGGTGCCCACCATTCCCATTTGTTTGCCGCTTCTACAAGGACAACGACTACATACTGGTCTTCCGGCGGTGCATCAAATGGTGCGTATGCTGCCATCCATGAATGCCAGTGGTCTTTTCCGTATCCGTTTACTTCGGCTGTTCCTGTCTTGCCTGCTATCTGCACTGTCTTGTTGTGCATCGGGTAAACGGCTGTTCCGTCTGAAATCGTATAGCGCAGATCACGCTGAACTTCTTTCCATACTTCCGGCGCAACCGTTGACTGGTGCAGGATTTCAGGCTTTACGTCCCTTACTACTTCGTTGTGGTTTGAAGGATCACGCACTTCCTTTAAAAGGTGCGGCTTGTATATTTTGCCGCTGTTGCATACCATTGCCATCATGTTGGCTACATGAAGCGGCGTTACAAGGGTGTATCCCTGGCCGATGGAAATGTTCATGGTGTCGCCGCCAAGCCATTTTTCCCGGTATTTGCGCCATTTCCACTGGGCTGTAGGGACAGTTCCCTTTGTCTGTGCAGGCAAATCTATTTCAAGGCTCTGGCCAAAACCAAATTCCTGTGCGTAGGAAGCTATGCGGTCTACGCCAAGATAGTCTGTTCCTATTACCCAGAAATAAACGTCGCAGCTTTGGGCAAGGGCATTTTTTAAGTCAAGCCAGCCGTGTCCAGGCACACCAATATGGCAGCGGAAAACACGGTCTCCGTAGGTTATGCGGCCAGGGCATTCTATTTTCTTGTCTGACGGAAATACTTTTTCTGAAAGGATTGCCGTTGCCATGATTGTCTTGAATGTTGAAGCCGGCGGATATTCTGCATTTACTACCCTGTTGAGCATCGGCTTGTTTTTATCGGCAGCAAGTTTTGCATACTGCACGGAATATTCATCCGTAGAAAACAGGTTGGCATCAAAATAAGGATAAGACACCATGGCTATTACTTCGCCTGAAGCAGGCTTTAAGACAACTGCAGCTCCAATGCGTTCCCCAAGGGCTTTTTCGGCAAGGTGCTGGATTCTGCTGTCTATTGTCAGGATTAAGTTCTTTCCGCTTTTTGGCGGCGTTACTACAGGCTTGTTGCTTAATATTCTTCCGTGAACGTCTACTGTGCGGCTTATTGTGCCGCTTTCGCCTTTTAACAGGCTGTCGTACTGGCGTTCTATGCCTGTTTTGCCTACAACGGAATTGGCTTCATAGCCGCTGTTGAACATGATGTTAAGTTCTTCGCTTGTAATGTTGCCTACATAGCCTAAAACATGGCAGATGGAACCTGTTTCAACGTAGTTTCTTACAGGCTTGTTGCGCCATGAAACACCTGGAAGTTCCGTAAGGTTTTCTGCAATGTTAGAGATGATTTCAAAAGAAACATTGGTTTTTATTTCTATAGGAGAAAAGCTTCCCCGCTGTCTTTTCGGTATCCTTTCGTCTATTAGTGTTTTGGAAATGCCTAAATACTCTGCAAGTTTGGTTGCTACCGTATCAAAATAGTCATCGGGTATTTCGCCCGGGCGGATGTCAACGGCAAAAGAATCCGTGTTGATGACCATAGGAAGCTGGGCATTTCGGTCGTAAATTTCACCGCGCTGTGGTGTAATTGTAGTGATTGTGCTTGAAATGCGCACAGACTGCCTTCTGTAGGAATCTCCGTTTACAATCTGCAGGGAAAAAAGCTTTAATACATAAAGAGAAAAACAGACTGCTATTACCAGAAAAAGAAAGGCAACTTTATAGTTTTTACGGACGGAATTGTCTGTGTGCCTTATGTCCTCAAATGCTGTATTTACGTAATGCCTGTCGTTCATCAGCGGACGTTCTCCGGTTTTAATATGAGGGAATTTTTAAATACCCTTAAAAACTTGAAAATAAATGGAGCAAGCAGACTGTTTGCTAAAAGTTCAAAAACGAAGGAAACTGATATTATTTTATATGCCACACTTACGGACGGAAATAAGATTGCAACAAGCTGGACTAAAAGAACTTTAAGTCCCGTAAAAATCAATACGGTTAAAAAAGGAACCGTAAAGCCTTCCGTATCAAGAATCTTGCAGAATTTTCCGCCTGCATAGCCTATTATGGTTCTGAAAAGGCAGTTAAAGCCTATCGGGCATGCACTAAGAAAGTCCAGGAAAAGTCCGCTGAAAAAGCCGGATACTTCTCCGTAAGTTCTTCCGTTGTGCAGTGCAATAAATACTACGCAGATTAAGGAAAGGTCAGGTATTGCAGGCAGGAATGTAATGTTAGAAAGCACTGCTGATTCAAATACAGAAGAACATAGCAAAATTAAAATACCTGTAATCATCGACTTAATCATTAGCTTCCCCTTTTGGCCTGTCGTTTGGGTTTTTGTGGTCTACAACAAGAACGTTTTCAAGGCGCATAAAATCTATAACCGGGTCTATTTCTATTTCCAGGGAAGATTCATAGTCAAGGACTGTAATTCTTGAAATTCTGCCTATAGGGATATCCTTCATGTAGTTGTCGTTTTCGCCGCTGGTTACGACAAGGTCTCCGTGGTTAAAGTCATCTAAAACCCTTTTACGGATGTAGTTAAGCATTAAAGGGCTGTCATAGGAGCCGGAACCAGTAACGATACCGATATCCCTTGTGTTCTGGATGCGGGCAGAAATATTGCAGGTTGTATCGTAAACAGGCATTACAAGGCTTGTCGTAATGCCGACCGTAACTACCTTGCCTACAATGCCGATATTTCCGTTCTGAACGGCCATTACAGGCATGCCTTTTTTTATGCCGCTTCTTGAACCCTTGTTGATTGTAATTCCCGAATAAAGGTTGTCCGGGTTCCTGCCTATTATCTGGGCGGCAATATTCTTGTATTCAAGCTGTGTTGCAAACTGTAACTGTTCACGAAGGCGTTCGTTTTCCTTGCGGATTTCAGTATTGCTTCTCTGCATGTATTCGTAGTCTTCAAGTTTTTCTGTTAAAGCCTGATATTCCTTTTGCAGAACTGCCACATCATGAACAGACATTACTGCTTTTTTTGCAAAGCCGAATACACCAGCAACGCCTTCCTGAACGGCAGAAATCATTGAAAACCCTACTCTGTTAAAGTTTACAATAAAACTGCCGCTGCTAAAGGCAAGCATAAAACCGCTTAAGAGGATAAAGAAAGCAAGAAGGATTTCTGCAGTCCTTAACTTTAAGGACTTTTTTAATTTGTTCATCAGTCGTTAAGGTTTTCGTAAATTGAACGGCTTGAAGACATTTCCTTAAAGAGTTCAAATGCTTCTCCTGCACCCTTTGCAACACTTTCAAGCGGCTTTTCTACAAGAAGGACAGGAACATTTGTTTTTTCCTTTATAAGGTCTTTTAGTCCCCTTAGCATCGCACCGCCGCCTGCCATAACAATACCGCGTTCGATAATGTCTGCTGCAAGTTCCGGTGGTGTTACCTGGAATACACGTTTAATTTCATCAACAATTTTGTTTACAGGTTCCTTTAATGCTTCGCGAACTTCAATTGAATCTACTTCAAGACGGCGTGGAAGTCCTGTAATTGCATCGTTACCCTTGATTTCTACCTTGCGGATTTTGTCTCCGTCGGCTCCCTTTTCTGCCATGGCATTTCCGATTTCTATCTTAAGCTTTTCTGCAGTCTGCTGACCGATTACAAGGTTATGTTCCTTACGGATGTATTTTATGATTGCTTCGTCGAAAGCGTTTCCGCCTACACGGATGGAACTTGTAACTACCATGCCGCCAAGGGAAATTACGGAAACTTCAGTTGTTCCGCCGCCAATATCACAGACCATGTGGCCTGCAGGTTCGTAAATAGGGATTTCGGCACCGATAGCTGCGGCAAGGCTTTCTTCTATAAGCTTAACTTCCTTTGCTCCTGCCTTAAGGGCTGCGGCCATTACGGCATCCTGCTGAACCTGTGTAATGCATGACGGAATACCAATCTTCATACGGATTGACTTAAACAGGTGATGCTTTGGAATTACTTTGCGGATAAAATATTTAAGCATTTTTTCTGTTGAATCACTGTCAGAAATTACACCGTCTGCAAGAGGCCTGATGGCTTCAATGTCTCCTGGTGTCCTCCAGAGCATGCTTTTTGCATCTTTTCCTACGGCTACAACACGGCCTGTTCCTTTTTCTACTGCTACAACAGAAGGTTCATCAACAACAATTCCCTGTCCGCGGACATAAATCAAAGTATTGCATGTTCCCAGGTCAATACCGATATCAGTTGTAAAATTATCAAAAAATCCCATTTTATCCTCCGAAATATTTTTTAATTCAAATATTCTATTCAGTTTATTTTAAGACATCTTCTTTAATGCACCCGGATGGTTAAACTGAATCTTAAGGCATTTCCTCCATTCTGCCCTTGCCTTAATTGAATCTCCCTTAGATTCATAAATCAGTCCAAGCCCATAATGAGCATCGGCATTATTTTCATCCTTCTGTAAAATATAATTATATTCCGCTTCTGCGTCATCATAATTTCCTTCATTTATGTAAATCTGCCCTAAAAGAAGGTGGCTGCTGTTCAAAAGTTCTTCGTTGCTGCTTGTTTCAAGAACACGGACAAGATACTGTTTTGCAACGGAATCCTGTTCATTCTTGCAGTACTGCTTGGCAATGTCAAACAAAAGCGTATCAGATTCCCTTACTAAGAGTGCCTGTGTAAAAGCAGCAATGCTGTTGTCCGTTTCTCCTAAAGAAGCATAGCTTAAACCAAGGAGAAGAGGAATATCATCAGAAACATAGCCTCTTTCCTGAGCATCCTTTAAATACTTGACTACAAGATCTGAATAATAGTGGTAGTTTGAGATTTTATCCTTATAAAAATAGGAACGGCCGAGCATGTATTCTATCTGCGGAAGGGATTTTTCCCTGCAGTTCCTCATGGCCGTTCTTAAACTGAATATGGCTTCATCTAAAAGTGCCTGTGCTTTCTGATTGTCTGTTTCATATTCTGCAAGCATAAAGGAACTGAAGCCGTGAAAAGCAAGGGCTGCATTGTGATAGGGTTTTTCTTCAAGAAGTTCCAGGGAAGTATTGTAAACGTTTTTGTATCCTTCCTGCGTATGTAAGTCCCAGTTTGAATATAAAGAAGATACTGAATCGGAATTCAAAACCTTGTCACGGAATAATTTGACAAGGAAAAAAGAGAGAAAAGTAATTAAAAATAAACCTGATATTAAAGCAATAATACCAAAAACAGCAAGACGCTTTTTATGATAATAAAGCTCTAGTCCATATCTCCCTTTCATTTTTCCCACCCAAATTTATTTGAAAAGGCTAAGGATATGGTAAGCCGGGTTCTGGAACATTATAAAAATAATGCGTGATCATCTATCCGCAGCACCTGTCACCAGGTGCCTCCAGCAACCTACCCGCAGTATAAGGCCGGAAACCAAACTGCTATCCGGTTTTGCTCCAGATGAGGTTTACTTATGCCGTTCTGTTGCCAGAAACGCGGTAGGCTCTTACCCTGCCTTTTCACCCTTACCTGATTGCTCAGGCGGTAATTTTCTGCAGCACTTTCTGTCAGACAAGGGGTTATGCATAAATTATGCAACTTCCCTTTTCTGCCCGGTTATTACCCGGCATCTTTTCCGGTGGAGCCCGGACTTTACCTCACTGCCTTTATGTGTCATTACATAAAGCAGCGCGATCACATATCCTTAATTTTTTACTGTGTTTAAAAGACCACGATAATTAATTTTCATAGTCCATTGAAGATGTATCCGGTGAATCTCCGTCAACCAAGTCTTCATCTTCATCTCCGAAGCCTTCACCGTCAATAAGATCTTCGTCTGTGTCTTCAATATCTTCATCATTCTGAAGTGAATATACTTTAGAAACAATGCTGTCATCATAATAAAGTATACGGCTGCAATAAGGACAGAAACGAATCTGGTCATTATGGCGGACTTCATTGGCAAACTGTGCAGGAAGAACCATATGACAACCATCACATACGTTTCCGGCAACGGCAACAATACCCTTGTTGTTGCGCCTGATAATGCGCTGAAATTTCAAGATGATTTCAGGATTAATGCCTTCACTGAACTTTGCTTCCTGTTCCTTAAGTACTTCAAGCCTCTGGTTAAGGTCAGCAACTTCCTTATCAAGATTTTCACGCTGTTCGTTAACGTCTTTTTCTGTAGAAGAAATAAATTCTTCATGGCCCTTAAGAATGTCATTAAGTTCATCAAGAGCTTTTTCTTCTTTTTTAAGTTCTTCGCGCTTTTCGTCTTCAAGAGCCTGGGCTTCGTCAATCTGCTTTTTAAGGATTTCGTATTCACGGTGTTCCTTAACGGCATCCATGCCTTTTTCACCTTCTTCGCGCTTCTTCTGTGCTTCGTCAAGTTCTTTCTTAAGTTCAGCTACCTGAGCCTTTTTTTCTTCGTATTCTGTATTTGTCTGAATATACTGTTTTTTATAGCGATCGAGAGATTCTGTACTTCCATCAAGTGATTTTGGAAGCTCTTCTATTTTAGCTTCAAGTTCGTATTTTTCGGCAAGTACATCCTGGAGTTCCTTAAGTTTCTCCAGCTGTTCTGTCATCGGCAATTCATCTGTCTTCTGCATAAAGCAACCTCTTGTAGTAAATACATTTATGTGTAGAGCATAAAATAAGCGTCCGTAAAGTTTACAGAAATTCTTTTTTTATGTCTACACGAAAAGAAAAATTTAAGAATCAATATAGTCGCGTAAACCAGTTGCACGACGCGGATGGCGAAGCCTTCTTAAAGCTTTTGCTTCAATCTGGCGGATTCTTTCACGGGTAACGTTAAAGTAAAGCCCGACTTCTTCAAGTGTAAGCGAATATCCGTCATCAAGGCCGAACCTCATCTTAAGGACTTCCTGTTCCCTTTGCGGCAATGTGCTTAAAACGGAACGGAGCTGTTCCTGAAGCAGGGTGTATGCCGTCTGGTTTGCAGGATTTTCAACTTCCTTGTCTTCAATGAAGTCTCCGAGAGAACTGTCTTCTTCTTCTCCGATTGGAGTTTCAAGAGAAATTGGTTCCCTTGCAACATTTTTAACCTGCTTGACGCGGGAAAGAGGCCATGAAAG
>JALELH010000051.1 GCA_022768865.1 Spirochaetia bacterium | reverse complement strand
AGGTGCTTTTTTTGAAACTTACGTCATTTCTGAAATCGTAAAATCCTTTACAAATCAGGGACAGACGCCGCCATTGTATTTTTACCGCGACAAAGACAAAATAGAAATTGACCTTATGATTGTTCAGGACGGTAAGCTATGGCCTGTAGAAATTAAAAAAACATATTCTCCTTCTAAGGATGATGCCAGAAACTTCCATATACTACAAAGGATAAATGGCATAGACGTTCAGAACGGAACTATTGTCTGCAACTGCCAGAGCCCTGTTATTGTAAAGGAAAACGTAACCGCAATTCCCGTTGAGTTTGTGTGACCGCTTAGGCAATGGGCTGTTGTTAAACAAAAATGTGTTGCTAAATAATCCGTAAAACTGTTTCAGTAAAAAAAATACAGAAATATTAAAATAATCTGCAGAAAAGTGTCATTTTATTTTTTTTACCATTATGTATAAGTATGGAGTTTGTTTCAAAAAGAACTGTCACCCTGAACTTGTTTCAAGGACTGCATCTAGTAAAGCAACTTTATGCAGATGCTGAACAAATGCTTTGTATTTTTCAGCATGGCAGACCACATTTAAAAACATCTGCAAGGAAAACAAAGAAATAACCTTGCAGGACGATACTTGAAAGGTATTCTTTAATGCAACGGCATACAAAAATGAAAGCGATGTTGCCATAAGAAAGTTTATGAGTTATCTTTTAAATAAGGAACCCACAGATGATTTTACAAGAAAACTGGACAATCTTGTAAATTCCATTAAACATAGTAAGCAGTTCAGAAAGGGGTATGAGGATATGGGTGCAGTCTGGTATATGGATGCAAAAAGAGAAGGCAAATTAGAAGGCATTTCTATCGGTAGGCAGCAGGGCATTTCTATCGGAACCCAGCTTGAAAAGATTTCTTCTGCCAAAAAGTTCCTTGCCATGGGCTTATCTATTGAACAGGTAGCCCAGGGAACAGGTCTGCCTTTAGCAGAAGTTCAGAAGCTGGCGGGCGAAGGGGAAAAGCATTTGTCGTCCTAGATGCCGGTGCCTAATGTAACTTTTCCCTCACGAACTTCGAAGAAGTTCGTGTATAGGCTGTTTAGAAATAAGGGGAAAAGCCGCAATCTTTTGCTTGTGGTTTTGTGTTCCCATCCCACAATAAAAAAGTTTCTAAAAAGTGTCAGTTTATTTTTGTTTGCATAGTTTTAGTGGAAAAATATAGAAAACCGGTTATAATAATATTTAGAGGTGTGCTATGCCGTATTCAGTTATGCTGGAAAATGCTCATAAAATAATAGATCAGATTCCTCAGGATAAAATGGTCTACGTCCTTCAGTTCCTTGAAAGTGCCAAAGGGCTTTTTGCACAACCGGCAGAAGACGATCAGGCAAAAAGAGACGCCGCATTTGAAAAACTAAAGCAGTTTCAGGGAATAATTTCCGCCGATGTTGATTTTGAACAGGAAAAGCAGAATTATTTAGATGAAAAGTATGGGCTGACAAAATGAAAATTTTTATTGATACGAATATTTTGATAGACTTCATTTGCAAAAGGCAGCCATTCTGCCAGAATGCGGCATCGGTTTTTGATTTATGCAGAAATAAAAAAATAGAAGGCTTTATTTCTACTCAGACTGTTGTAGACACTTTTTACATTACAAGAAAACTTTTAAGTACTGACTATCTGAGGGACTTTTTGCTTACACTTTCTGAAATAGTAACTTTTACTGGTATTTCTAAAGATAATATAATTTCTGCTTTGAAAAGTACTGATTTTAAGGATTTCGAAGACTGTGCTGAATCAGAATGTGCAGTATCAAGTGAAGCAGATTATATAATAACTAGAAATGTAAAAGACTTTGAAAAAAGTAAAATAAAAGCAGTAACACCTGAAGGATTTCTAGAACTTATAGAACAATTCCGATAAATATAGCAAAATTCGCCGGTAGAAAACTTTACGGACATTTACCACCAAAAAAACATCATTGAAAAGTTTTTCGGATATGCTTACAATCATGTAAACTATAAAGAACCGTCTTGCTGACCGCAGCAAACAAAAAACTTGACGGCATAAAAATGCTATGTTATAGTAAATACAGATTGAAAAGTAGGGGAGTCTAAAAAAGTGTTGCCAATCAATCAATCAATCAATCAATCAATCAATCAATCAATAGTATAATTGTATCTTTTTGTGGAATTTTAAATTTTTATAAATACATATATTTTAAGAAGGCCCGTGCAAGGGAATCGTTTTGCATGCAGAACGATTCCCTTGCACGGGCTTTTTGCGTTTAAGTCTTTTTGTGCCGGTTAAGACCAAGTAAAAATAAAGGAATAAAAACAGATGGCAAATTTAAAGTTAGAAGAATCTATATATTTTAAGAATTGTATAATGAAAATTGAAGTACAAGGTTACTTTTATATTCCAAGTAGTACAATACAAGTTGTTGGAAAAATAGAAGACCTTATTAAAGAAATTCCTTCTACCATTAGCATAAAATTAGATAAAGACAATTATCCAAAAACATATGAAGAAGTTTGCAAATTGGAAAAAAACATAAATCCAGATTGTAATGAAAAAATTCTTGAAATAAAAAAACTTATAGAAATAATTATCCTTTCAAAAGATCAGAAAATTGAACCTTTCAGGCAGAATGTTCTGGATAAATTAAAAGAAATAAACAAAAATGATGATATTATAATGTCGAATAAATTATTCATAATTTATGATTCATCAAAAGTAAAGTTTAAGGAAATAGAAAAGTTAAAAGATTTTACGGAATCAATAAGCGATATTTTTAAACCAACCGAATCTAACAGAATAAGGCACATATATTTCCGCGGACAGCAGAATATAAACTGGGGTTTGCTGCCGAATATTTTCAGAAAAAGCAACTGGCTCAAAAACGAAAAAAACTTTGTGTATGAAATGCTTTTAAACATGCCGGAAGAATTTGAACATTGTAAATCAACAATAGAAAAACTTGCAAAAATGCAGCATTTCAGGTGTCCTACACGGTTACTGGATGTTACGCGCAATGCCTATATAGCACTGTTTTTTGCCTGTGAAAAAGACGGTTCAGAAAATGACGATGCCATAGGCGAAGTTGTATTTTTTGAAAGCAACAGTCAGAACGATGTATATTTTGATAACGATGTCGTTTCCTGCATAAGCAACCTTGCACTGGCAGAAAAGGAAATTTTTCCAACCCAGGATAAAGATGCAAAAGCAAAAGAACTGGATTCTTACATAAAAAAAGAAACCGGTGCAGAATCAGATACAGATTTTAACAAAAAGAAAGAAGACTTCCTGAAAAATATCAGAAAATTCCTGTTTGTCCACACAAAAAATGATACCCAGAGGATTATAAACCAGCAGGGGCTTTTTATTCTTTTTGGCATGAAAGAAGAGCTGTCAGATCCTGCTGACATACAGGATTCATTTTACAGAGACGAAAAAGACAATAAAAAACTAGTCCTTGTTATTAAGTCTGGTAATAAAAACAAAATACTTGAAGAACTGAACCTGATGAATATCAATGAAAAATTTATTTATCCTGATTTAGACCATGTTTCAAAATACTTAAAGGAAGTTTTATTTAAATAAATTTAAGGAGTTATATGTATGAAATGCCCGAAATGCGGAACAGAAAATTCAGGTAGCGCAAAGTTTTGCGAAGAATGCGGAACTAAACTTGAAGTAATAAAAAAATGCAAGTCCTGTAGCACGGTTTTAACAGCCAATGCCAGGTTCTGCCCTAACTGCGGTACGCCTGTAAACGGGGATGCAAGGCCTGCTGCAAAAGCCATGCCGGGCAACGGCGTAAGCTTTGGAGAAAAAAACGTAATAGCAGGGGATGTGAGTGTAACAAACGTAAGCCAGTCTACGGATACAAATACTTCTATTATGTGTTCTATCTGCGGCAAGCGTGTTCTTATTGCAGATTCCGTGCACTGCAGAATCTGTGGCAGGGATGTCTGCCAGGACTGTTTTGACGAAGAAAACAGAATGTGCGCCAGTTGTTCTGCAGAAAAAGTAAAGCAGGCAGAACAGGAATATAAGGCAAAATTCCTTGAACTTTATGACGACGGCATAATAAACTTTCAGGAAAGAAAGGAGCTAAACAGCTTAAAGGCAAGGCTTAATCTTTCTGATGCAAAAGTAGCCGCAATAGAAAATTCCGTTAAAGGCAAAAGTGCACCAGCTACAAACGAACTTACAAGGATAGAAAAGGAACTTTTAAAGAAGGCCCAGGATGCCTTGTGCTGCTTTAACTATCAGGGAGCCTTTGACGGCGTAAAGGATTTTTACAAAAACTATCTTGATAATGAAGAAATTGTTCTTACTGCTCTTATACCCCAGATAATGCTTAAAAAAGAATATGCCGTAGAAGAACTTTATAGAAACAACCAGAATATAGATTCCCTTGGCTTGACGGTGGCCTATATCCTATCTTTAATAGAAAAAAAAGATTTAATAAACGCAGAAAAACAGCTTAATAAGGCAACATCAACCTGGGGAAACAGCCCCCCTGTTTGAACGCCTGCAGTTTTTGCTGAACTACGGACTATACGAAAAATTCAAGGACACGGAATATTTATCCGCCAGTGCAGGAATATTAAAGAACTTGCAGGATTCTGCCAATGCCATTGAGCAGTGGTTTGAAAGTTATATTTTTTATGGAATTAATTATGATAATGAGGCTGAAATAGAATTCCTTAAGCCTTTAAATGAATCTTTTGCCCAGAAAGGAAATGCTGGTGCACAGAGTAATCTCGGCTATATGTACAAAGTCGGGTTAGGAGTAAAAAAAGACTACGAAGAAGCCCTAAAGTGGTACAAGAAAGCTGCAGAACAGGGTGACGAAGATGCAAAAGAAAGTATTGCTGAAATTATTGAGGAACAGAAAAGGCAAGAAGAAAAAAGACGCCGTCAAGCAAAAGTAGAAAAAATCAACAAATTTAATGAAATGATAAAAATCCCCGGCAGGGATTTTGAAATGGGCAGATATCAGGTAACGCAGGAATTATATGAAGCCGTAATGGACTGGAACCCAAGTAAATTTAATAGCAATGCAGATTCTGGAGAAACACAGGCACAGCGTCCTGTGGAATATGTCAGTTGGTATGATGCCATATATTTCTGCAACAAATTTAGTGAACTATGCGGCTTAGAACCTGTATACACAGTAGACGGAGAAACTGACGTTGAACAATGGTGCTATACGCCACACAAAGGCAACGACAATCTTGATGATTCTGATATAGAAATGAATAAAAATGCAGACGGATACCGCCTGCCAACGGAAGGAGAATGGGAATATGCTGCAAAAGGAGGAGAAAATTATGAATATGCAGGAAGCGACGATATAGACGAAGTAGCCTGGTATGATGGCAACTCTGGGGAAAAAACCCATCAGGTAGGATTAAAAAAGCCAAACGGCTACGGCCTATACGACATGTGCGGTAATGTGGGGGAATGGTGCTGGGATTTCTACGATAGCGACGAAGATTACCGTGTCCACCGTGGTGGTAGTTGGTATAACAACGCGAACAACGCGTCGGTTTCTAACCGGAACAACAACAACCCGTACAACCGGAACAACAACATTGGTTTTTGGTTGGTTCGTTCCAGCTCAATTATTTTTATAAGGGCAGGAAAGATTCCGTAATCCCTCATAAAAGTTTTTAGAACCGGTTTTTTCCTGCGGTAAAACGCAAATTATTTTAGTCAGCCTTGTGCTGGTAGCATAAAGGTACAGGTGCCTGCGAAGGCTCAAGGTCTGACGTTTTTTTGCGAGTCTCATTTTAGTAAATACATAAAATACGAGGTTTATAAAATGACAGAATTTGACGAAATCGATACAAAATGGATAAAGCCTCTTGATGACAAAATTCTGGCAGATGCAAATTTTCAGAAAATATTAAGTTTTTATCTTTTTCATACACCTGTAAATTCTTTATCAGCCCAGTCTAAAGATTTGCAAAGCTACGGCTGGCCTAAGCCATGGAATAAAAAGTTTAAGCTGAATACACAGTTGAAAGAAGTTTCAAGTAATGAAAAACTAATTTATTCAGCTAATAGGTACGATGTAATGGCAGATGCTTTGTCTAAAGCAGATTTGCTTACAGATTTTCCTAATAATATAGAAACAGAAAGAATTTCAGTTCTTGTAAGTTATCAAACTCAGTTTGTTAGTATTTTTGCCCATCTTAGAAATTCACTTGCCCATGCAAGATTTTGCATAAAAGAAGTTAATGTAAACGGTCAGCAAATACGTGTTTATGTTTTTCAGGATAGAGGTAAAAAACAAAAAATATCAGCAAGAATGATAATTCGTGAAAGCACTTTATTAAAGTGGATAGAAATAATCAGTGGCGGTGAAGCTGAATACCTGCCTAAAGAAAAATCAAAGAAAGGAGTAAATAAATGAAATGCTCAAATTGCGGAACAGAAAATCCGGAAACATCTAAGTTCTGTGAACAGTGCGGAACTAAACTTGAAGTTATTAAAAAGTGTAAGTCCTGCAATGCAGTGTTGCAGCCCAATGCAAAATTCTGCGTAATCTGCGGAACCCCTGTAGACAATGCCGTAAGCCCTGCTTCAAAAAACACGGCTGGCAGCGGAATCAGTTTTGGAGAAAAAAACGTAATTGCAGGAGACGTAAACGTAACACATATAAGGCCCCAAGTTGTCAATACTAATTCTAAAAAAAATACAACTTAGGGCTGTTTTTTTAGAAAAAACAGTCTTTCTTGTGAGAAAAAAATAAAGCTTCCGTTCAAAATAAAAAAAGCAAAGGCTGAATCGC
>JALELH010000063.1 GCA_022768865.1 Spirochaetia bacterium | reverse complement strand
CTTTTTGCCTGATAGCCGTAAGCAGCAAGGGTTGAAAACCTGGAAACAAGTTCAATGCACTGGCGCAGGATATTTGAAATGTCACGGTTTTCCGGGTCCTTATCATAGGAATATGAAGCAAGGACACCGCGGGCAATTTTATTCATAATGTCGCTGGAAGGTGCCTTCATGATCATGTCTTCAGTAAAGTATTCAGGGAGTGCACGAAGGCTGCCTAAAAGTTCCTGGAATTCTTCAAGCTGGGCTTTTGTAGGGAGCTGTCCAAAGAGCAGAAGGTATGCAACCTGTTCGTAGCCAAAGTGATGGCTGTTTTCTACATCGTGAACAATATCTTCTACATTATATCCGCGGTAAATCAGCCTGCCCGGAACGGCAACTTTTTTATCATCCTTGTCAATTTCATAGCCGATGGCATCACCAACGCTTGTAAGTCCTACAAGAACACCTCTTCCGTCTGCATAACGAAGTCCGCGCTTTACGTCATACTTTTCATAAAGAGACTGATCAATAGGGTCATTGTTCATGGCAATTTCTGACAGTCTGCTGATTATATCATCTTTCATTTTTATGCCGCCTTTTATTAAATGGTAATATTTGCCTAGCTTTACATTCGTTCTACAAAGGGAACAAGGACAAGTTCCATTGCAGTCTTAAGCACTGTAAGGGTACACTGGGCAAGGGTAAGCCTTGCGCGTGCAAGTTCTGACTGTTCATCTTTAATGGAAAGAATAGGACAGTCTCGGTAAAAGCCGCTGAAACTTTTGCATACGTCGTAAACATAGGAAGCCATTAAGCTTGGATCCATTGTGTCCGCAGAACGTGCAACAACAGCAGGATAGCGTTCCAGGTCTTTTATCAATGCCCATTCGCTTTCTGTGTTAAGCATTGCAAGTGCCTTGTCCGAAGTATCAGGTTCAAGTCCCTGTTCCTTTGCCTTGCGCAGGATGGAAGAAATGCGTGCGCCCATATACTGAAGGTAAGGACCTGTGTTTCCGTTAAAACTTAACGATTCTTCCGGATTAAAAAGCATGTCCTTTATCGGAGCAACATTAAGCAGGTAATAATGAAGTGCTGCAAGGGCAACTTTTTCTGCAACATCGTCTGCATTAAGTTCAACATCGCGTTCACGGTCTGCAATTGCCTTAAGGGCATCTGCATGAAGGTTGTCTATTAAATCGTCTGCATCAACGACTGTTCCTTCACGGCTCTTCATTCTGCCGCTTGGAAGGTTTACAAGGCCATAGCTTAAATGGTAAAGCTTGTCCGTCCAGTCAAAGCCAAGTTTCTTTAATATATGGAAAAGAATTTTAAAATGATAGTTCTGCTCTGAAGCAACAACGTAAATCATTTCGTTAAAAGGCCAGTCGTTGTGGCGGCTGATGGCAGTTCCAATATCCTGGGTAATGTAAACGGAAGTTCCGTCCTTGCGCAAAAGAACTTTTTCGTGGTTGTCTTCGTCCTTGCCCTTGCCTACAACATCAGTAACGTCAATGCGCACGGAGCCGTCTTCTGCCTTAAAGAATACGCCCTTTTCAAGGCCTTTAAGGATTTCGTCCTTGCCCTTAAGGTAAGTTTCTGATTCAAGGTAAAATTTATCAAATACAATGCCAGTACGTTTATAGGTTTCCTTTACGCCGTTTAAAGTCCAGTCGTTCATTTTCTGCCATAAGGCACGGACTTCCTTATCTCCTGCTTCCCACTTTATGAGCATGTCTTCTGCCGTCTGCAGTGCTTCAGGGTGTTCTTTTGAATACTTGTCAAATTCAACATAGCACTGGCCTACAAAATGATCTCCCTTTATGCCTAATGTTTCCGGTGTTTCGCCTTTTGCTTCGTGGAAAAGCTTGTAGGCAAGCATGGACTTGCAGATGTGAACTCCGCGGTTATTGATTAAGTCAACCTTGAAAACTTCTGCACCTGCTTTTTTAAGGATGCGGCTTACAGATTCACCAAGGGCATCGTTCCTTAAGTGGCCAAGATGGAGCGGCTTGTTTGTATTTGGTGAAGAAAATTCAATCATTACACGGCGGCCTTCAAGGGGCTTTTTTCCTTCTGAATTCAATGAACCGTAGTTTTCTTTCTGTTCTATAATGGCGCGCAGAATGTCTAAAGAAGCATTTGCCTTGTTAAGCTTTACATTTACATAAGGTCCTGCAGCAAGGAATTCTCCAAGGCCAGAAACGGATTTACCTGATTCCGCATAAGTTTTTATAATTGAAACAACGTCGCCGGCAATTGCCATAGGAGAAGAATGAAATGCTTTTGCAAAGGCAAACATAGGAATTCCAAGGTCACCCATTTCAGGCTTTGGCGGAATTTCTACGCGGAGGGATTCTGCCTTGACTTCTGCCTCCGGGGCTTTCTGTGCCTTATACTGTTCAACTGCCTTTACAACTATTGATTTAAAAACTTCTTTCTGATCTGCCATATTCTTATCCTGCAATAATATTGATAAAACGGGAAAAGTATAGCGAAAATGAAATAAAATTGAAAGAAGAGCAAAATGTAATTATTTTCTATATTAGTAATCAATATTATTGACTGTTTTCATTTTTTTTTAGATTATTACTTCCATATGAAAAAAGAGTCCATTACAAAACAACAGCTTGAATCCATGACAACTGCAGACCTGATTGTTTTGGGAGACAAACTGGGAATTGAAATTCCAGATAATTTAAACAGAACTTTCATTATCGGTGAAATCCTTGAAGCTACGGAAGAATTCAATGTTCCTGAAAAAAAATCATCAGTGCAGATAACGGAAGAAGACACTCCCGTTCCAGACCGTCTGCCAGAAACCTACAACAACACCTATATAGATGCAATCATAAGGAATCCGGCGTGGCTTTTTGCTTTTTGGGATATTAAGGAATCTGACATTGCAACAATAGAAGACCGCCACGATTTTGAATCAGTTTTCCTGCACATTTCTTTTTTTGATGCACCAAATAACGAAGAACCTTCAGAGACAATAGACATAAAGACAGATTTTGAAACAAGGGAACAGTCAATTCTTCTGCCTCCGGGGAAAAGATGGCTTAAGATTGACCTGGCATTTTCCCTTAAAGGCAAGCTTCCTGTTGTTTTGTGTTCATCAAGAAAAATTGAACTTCCATCAGAAAGGGAAGACATCCTTAACCTTCAGCCGGGTAAAAAAATTAATTATCCGCCGCTTGTTCAGCTTTCAGGAATGAAACAGATTCTTCATGATCACTATGTTAACCACAGACAGTCATTTTCTGAATAAAACTTTTTCTGACGCAAGAGCGATTTTTTAGGGAGAATAAAATGAGCAACAAAAAACTTGTCCTGATAATTGATGCACACCAGGCTTTTTTAAGGAACATAGAAAAAGACAGTAACTTTACGGCACAAAACAATGTTCTTTTTTCTGCCATTACGGAAACATACATTCCGCTTTTAAACATGTTTGCTAAACTTGAAGCAGAAAATATTCCGTTTAAGTTTGGACTTGTTCTTTCCCCTGCCCTTTGCTTTATTCTTGATGACGCTCAAATACAGAAACAGTATATAGATTATCTGGACAATCTTATTGCCCTTGGAAAATCTGAACTTAAACGCTGCAAGGGAACTGACTGCCAGGAACAGGCCGCTGACTGCCTTGCTAAAATTGAAAAGACTAAAGCTGATTTTACGGAAGTTTACGCTCAGAATATTCTGGCTGCCTTCAAAAAATATGCAGACAAGGGGTTTCTGGAACTTATTCCGACTGCTGCAACCTATGCTTACCTTCCCCATTATGAGGACTTCCCGGAAGCAATCAATGCACAGGTAGAAACAGGCCTATATTCCCACAGGGAATTTTTCGGAGAAACAGGAGAAGGATTCTGGCTGCCTTATCAGGGATGGGCACCGAGCTTTGAATGGACACTGCGTTCTTACGGTGCCAATTATACCGTTGTTGATGCACGCTCATTTTTATTTTCAAGGGACTGCCCGGAAACAGGCATTTACGCACCCTTAAGGACAAGAACTTCTCTTGTGCTTTTTGGCCTTGATCCTGACTGCCCTAAGGAACTTTGCGGCGAAGAAGGATTTTCAGAAAACGAAGTTTACCGTTCACAGAAGTTTGACATTGGTTTTGAACTTAAGCAGGAACAAATGTCTGCATTCTTCAATAAAAATGATGCACGCATTGAAACAGGTTTTAAATACTGGTGCAACGACAGCGATGAAGATGAACATATTCCATATAACAAGGAAGAAGCTTCCAGGCAGACAATTGAAGATGCCATTTCCTTTTATGAATCTAAAGTAGAAAAACTTGAAGCAGCATCGGAATACATTAAAGACGGAGAACCGATTTTAGTCTGTGCAATTCCGGCAGAAGACCTTGGCCAGAAATGGCACGAAGGTGTTGAATGGCTTGAAAACGTTATCCGCTGCACTGCAAGCCGCAGGGGTTTTGACTTTGCACTTTGCAGGGAACTTATTAAAAATCAGTTCAGCCTGCCAAAGATTAATCCTTATCCATGTTCTACAAACGGACTTGGCTACGGTGAAGATTTAATGGACAATTCCAACAGCTGGATGATACGTTACGTGCGCAAGGCAACGGAAAGAATGATTGACCTGACGGAAAGGTTCCCTGCAGAAGACAGTTTAAAGGAACGCCTTTTAAACATGGCTGCAAAACAGGTTCTTCTTGCACAGACCGGTGAATGGCCCATGATGCTACATGAAAGCCTTCTTTCTGACTATGTAAGCGAACAGTTTAAAGAAGAAATACTTTCCTTTACAAAGGTTTTTGATGCCCTTGCAAGCAATACGGTCAGCACGGAATGGCTTACAAACTGTGAAAAGAAAAGTCCTCTTTTCCCATGGCTTAATTACAGGATTTATTGTAAGAAAAAGTAGAGTTCTGGCAGTTTACTGCTAAATGGACATAGAACAATTTATTCTGATAAAATACAGGTTGTGAAAAAGCTTTTAATTTTTGCGTTTATTTTTATTTCTTCACTGCTGATTACAAGCCAGAATGTTTTTGCTGCAAAGGCAAAATCTAAAAACAAGACAAAAACCGCTGCAGAAAAGGATTCCTTTCAATCCTATCCGGAAGAATTTTCTGCAATTTTAAAAGACGCACTGAAGCATTGTTCTGCCGGAAACTACGAAGATGCTGTAAACTGTTTTGATGACAGGGTTTACAACTATAAAAAAGAAGAAGCTAACGAAAAGAATTCAACAAGATTAAGCCTTGTTTCAGCAGACATAAAAAAACAGGTCAGCGAATATAAAAAACTTTGTGCAGAAAGGAAATCCAGGAAAATAGATTTTTCCAGCACAAGGGATTTTGATTCACTTGAAAACTATTTTACCAGACTTGCATCAATAAATAATAAAATCCGTGACCTTGGGCAGCAGATTCAAAGCGCAGGCAGTTCCGGTTATCCTTATTATCTTTCAAGGTTTATTCTTGGCGTAAACGAAGAGCCGGACAGCGGCCTTGCAGGAACTTTAGAAGTTGAATTTATAAATGAACTGAATCAGATAATGGGTTCTATATGGAAGAAAAGCAGCGAATCATGCAAAGCTGTAGAACTTGCCCTTTCAGAAAACAATGTTTTTTCCAATACGGAACTTCTTTTAAATGCAGAATCAGCACTTTCAGACATTGAATCTTATTCAGAAGAACTGACAAAAACCTACAGTCTTTTTCCTTTGCTTAAAGGCAGGCATTTAAGGAGCCAGAAACAGAATGCAGATTTTTCTGCAAGCATAAAGTCCGTAAACACACTATGCACTGAAGGCAAAAAGTTAACAGGCAATTTAATTTTGCTTCAGGCAGAACTTAAAAAAACACATGCCGTTCCGGAAAATAAAATTGCAAGCGTCCGTTCAGAAAATGATTCTTATGCCAACGATTTAGTTTCTTCTGCAAGCAATATTTCTACATGGGGTAGGACTGCTGCTACAACAGCAAAGTCTTACGCATTTTCTACCCTTGCTTCCATTCAGGATGAAAACCTTTCATGGAAAGTACTTTCAGATTCCATAAGGCAGGCAAGCTTTAAAACAGAGACAAAATGCACCCAAAGTGCCGTTGCCCTCTGGGTTTCTGTTGCAGACTATTATGCAGACACGGGTGTCCTTTTATACAATGAAGATTCAGCAGCCTTTGCCAAACTTAAACAATATATGGAAGGCAAGGACGGTGTTTTTTATCCTTCACGCTGTGTAAAAGAACTTGAAACGCTTAAAGAAAACATTACAAAGGACAAGGCTGTCCTTGAAGACTGCAAGGTAAAACTTAACAACGGTTATATTTACCGTTCTAATTTTATCAGGCAGCAGGAAACCATTTC
This sequence comes from Spirochaetia bacterium, assembly GCA_022768865.1. GTDB lineage: Bacteria > Spirochaetota > Spirochaetia > Treponematales > Treponemataceae > Treponema_D. Next base: position 5,704 of record JALELH010000063.1, on the reverse strand, counting down.
TGCAAGTTCAGCAAAGATTTCTGAACTTGAAAAAGAATTCAATATAATTGAATCCGATGCAGAAGAAAAACTTTTAAAGGCAAACCTTGCAAAAAATGAAGTTGAACTTTATTACAGCCGTGCCAAAACTGCCAGTGAAAAGAATAACTTTCAGAACTCCTATTCAAACTTTCAGTCAGCAAACAACGCATATGCAAGGCTTTCTGCAGATTTAAAAAACGATGGTGACATTCAGAATGAAGTCTTTGAAAAACTTGCCAAGCTAAGAAATGAAATAATTGAAAAGCACCAGCCTTTATTCAATAAAGAAATCTGCAGTTTAAAAAACGAAGCAAGGACTTCTTATTATGCCGGCGATTTTGAAAAGGCAGCAGGAGCCTTAACCCAGGCAGACAACAAAAGGGAAATGTGGGAAAAGCTTCTGGATATTACACTTGAACCGGATGCAGAACTTGAACGCCTGAAGAATTTTGTAAACACAGCCATTGCCATTAAGGAAGGCCGTGAAATCCAAAGCTACGATGCAAAGGCTCCTGAAATGAGGCAGAACCTTTCCCTTGCAGCCATGTATTTTGAAAAAGGAACTGACCTTATTAAAAAAGGCAAGCGTAAGGAAGCAGAAGTTTATTTTAACAGGGCAACCGAAAAAATAAATCAGGTAAAAATCTATTATCCGAGAAATAAAATTGCCAGTGTCCTTTCTTTAAAGATTACGAAAATCCTTGATGAAAAGAACTTTGAAGAAATATTTAAAGTTAAGGTAGATGAACTTAAACAGGTTAATTATGAATCAAAAAATTCCCTTGCACAGGAATCCTACAGTTCACTCCTTGACCTATATGAAATGAACAGTTCTTATCCTGGCTTAAAAGCCCTTATAGAAAAGGCAGAATACGCACTTGGACTTAAGCAGAAACCGGCAGACAAAAGTGCCCTTACAAAAGCAGCCGGTTTAGCAAAGGAAGCACAGGAACTTTTAGGCAAGGCAGGCCGAGACCCGATTCTGCTTCAGCAGGCAAAGGGAAAGGCACAGGCAGCAGTTGAACTTAACCCGGATAACAGTGCGGCTATTACTGTTCTTGATGAAATTGCCTTAAGGTCAGGACAGCAGGCAGCAGTTGTTTTAAGTGCAGCGGACGAAGCCCTGTATCAGAATGCCCTTGCAGACCTGCAGAAAAATAAAGTTTTTGATGCAAATGCAAAACTTACGCAGCTTATGAAAAACAGCGTAAACGCACGTTCTGCAAAAATAATTAAATTAAAGAAAAGAATAGAGGCACAGTTATGATGCTTAAAAAAGTTTTGATATGGACATTTATTTCTTTTGTCTCTGTTATTAAGATTTTTTCTTCTCCATACTTTTTTGAAGACAGCTTTGTTGCACCGGATAATAAAGAAAACTGCTGGTACCCGGAAGGCATTTCTTCTTCTAAAAATCAGAATGCCGTTTACTTCTGGCAGGAAACTGACGGCAATCAGATTTACCTTTCCCTAAAAAACAGTGCAGACGGAATTACATGGAATACAACAGGCAGGTTTGCAGGCCCTTTTGAATATGCAGGAGATCTTCCTAAGATTTATTCAACAGCTACAAACGGAACAACAGACATTCTTGCACTTCTTGGAAACAACGAAGAAATCATAGTCTATCTTTCCAAAGACGGATTTAAACATTTTACTTCTAAAATAATTTCCAGAGATGAAGGCTTTATTGGTCCAAGGGTTTTTAAGAATTCTGCCGGAGGTTTTACTCTTTTTGTTTCAAAACCATCTGGTGATGTCTACACTCTTTTTTATTCAACTTCAAAAGACGGGGAAAACTGGAATCCTTTTACAGAATGGACGGCACCTTCCCTTATAAAAAATACATTCAACCCTATAGCACCTTTTCTTGCTGCAGTAAAAGGCGGAGACTTAGTTGTTTACCAGACACAGTATGCACAGGGAAAATTAATTTCTGTCCAGCTTTATTCTTCTTTTTCTAAAGACGGCGGAAAGTCATGGACAAAGCCTGTTCTTTTTTCAGGCAAGGAAACATGCCAGGGAGAAGAATTCTTCAATTATACAAATCAGAATTCCAATATCATAAAGACTGCTTCAGGACAGGTTTACATTGCATGGGAACGATCTCCATTCTATTCAACCAACAGCAATATTTATTTTGCAGAAATTACAGAACAGGGCCAGTATAAAGGACAGCTTGAAAAAATCAGCACGACGGGATTCTGTTCTCAGCCAAAGCTTTTTGAATTTAACGATGCCGTAAATTTAATATGGTGGACAACAACTGCAGGAAATAAAAACATCTACTTTACGCAGAAAAAAGGTGCATGGTGGGAAGAAACAGAAATCATTTCTACAAAGCAGGGAGCACTTCCGTCATTCATGCTTACCAACAGCGGAAAAGAACTTGCCTTTATCTGGGAAGAACCTTCATCAAAAGGTAACGGCATTGCAATTTTAAAAACCGATCACAGTGTTTCCATGCCGGAAGTTAAGGCTGTAAATTTCAAAAACGGTGAACGTTCAAGACAGAAAAACCTTAATGCAAAAATTACGGCAACACCGGATTCTTCAGGCATAAAGGGATTTTCATGGCTATGGACTCAGGACAAAAATAAAGAACCTGAAGAAAAAATTACAGGCACACCGGATAATACAAGTGTTGATTTTGAAGCTTCAAAAGACGGCACATGGTATTTTAAAGTAAAGCAGACAGACTATGCCGGCAACTGGTCTAAAAGTACAAGCCTTTCTTACAACCTGGACTGCACGCCGCCGTCAGCACCTTCCATAGAAGATATTCCATGTGCAATCCAAGGCATAGCAGATTCAAACACAATAAAATTTACATGGGAAAACAACAAGGCAGATGACGACATTGCCGGCTATACGTATTCAGTAAAATACATTGCGCCTGTTCCAAGGCAGCTTGTTTCCAACCCAAGGCGTCCTTTAAGAATTCCGGAACAGGATATAAAGGAAATGGCAGATGAACTTTTTGCTGCCAATGAAGAAGATCTAAATTCTGAAATCATTCTGCCGGAACGCATTGTTTCAAATAAAAACACAGCAGACCTTACAAATATAAGGAACGGACTTTATGTTTTTTCCGTAGCAGCAATTGACATAGTGGGCAACTTAGGCAAACAGGCAAAATATGAATTCATTGCAAATAAATATCTTCCTGTAACCTATGTAAGTTCCGTAAAAAATACAACCAGTGATTTGGGTGATACGGAACTTTCCATTACAGGCGGCGGCTTTACTTACGACGGTCAGATAACTTCTATATATATTGACCGGGACGGACTTGAACCTTACGACTACACTTTAAGGCTTGCATCCGGCCAGTATAAGATTTCATCCAACAACAGAATTACAGATATTAAAATGAACAGGATGAATGCCGGCAATTATAAAATAGGCCTTATGCATTCTGACCGCGGACTTTATTTTTCTAAAGAGCCGCTTTTAAATATAGAAGAACGGGGAACTACAAAATTCAAAGGTCAGAATATATTTACTCCTGTATGGAAAATATTCAATGACACTTATAGAAAACATTACAACGCAGCAGTTATAGTTCTGGCACTTATTGTAATTCTTACAATTTCTGGAATTACAGTAAGCACAAGGGCACTAATAAAAACTGCCAGAGAAACTTTAACAGTAAACGCAGAAGTCCGTGCACTTTTGGAAGGAGATATTATGCCACAGGAAAAGAAAAGAAAAGCAGCAGCTTACAGGCAGAAAGGATTAAGCCTTAAATCTAAACTTGTATTGCATTCTACAATTCTTATTGCAATTATGGACGTCCTGATTTTTCTTGGCTTCGGATATTATATGATTGACGGTCAGAAAAAAACCATGGCAAAAAGCCTTTACCAGCGTGTAAGCGTAATGCTCAATTCCCTTGCAAGCGGTGCCAAGGTTTACCTTCCGCAGACAACAACAGAAGACAACCTTTCCTTAACTGATATTGTAAATCAGTCTTCTGCCCTTTCAGAAAGTATTGATGCAACAATTACAGGTTATTCCGCAGACCATGCAGCCATCGGGCTTAACAATGTATGGGCAACAACAAGCAAAACTATTTTAAGCGGAACAGAAAAAGATGCCTTTATTCCGGGAATAACAGTCCTTAAAGAAAATGACTTGAACCCTGTTTTTGAAATATGTCAGGAATTAAATTCTACGGCACAAACTCAGGCTGACGAAATTTCCATGAGCATTACTGAACTTACAAAAGAAGGGCTTTCGTTGATTTCTAAAACAGATGCAAAAAGCGTTGCACGCAGGCAGGAAATTCAAACTATAAGAAACCAGCTTAACGTAAAGCTTGACGGCATTCTTAATGAAATTTCAAAAGATGCAGAAGGAAGCATTCCAGACTTCAATGCAGAAAACATTGATACGGAAAACACTGAATATGTTTTCTATAAACCTCTTCTTTACAAAACCGGCAATGATTCAAATTATGTCCACGGCGTAGTCCTTATAAAGATAAGCACGGAATCTTTGCTTAAGCAGATTGAAAATGAACGCAGCGTAATTGTAAATACATGCTTTATAGTTCTTGCCATTGCATTGATTCTTGCCTTTGTAAGTACATACATTATGGCAAGCTTTATTGTACGTCCTATAAAGAAGCTTGTGTCTCACGTTGCTTTAATCCGTGACACGGAAGACAAGGAAAAACTTTCAGGTCATTTGATTGCAGTAAAAACACGAGATGAAATCGGTATGCTTGGCGACACGGTAAACGAAATGACACGCGGCCTTATAGAAGCTGCCGTCCAAAGCAAAAACCTTACGCTTGGAAAAGACATCCAGACAAAGTTTATTCCTCTTGAAGTTAAAGACGGAATTACAATGACAACGGGTAAGCTTAAAACCAAAGGCGCAGATTTCTTCAGTTACTATGCAGGTGCCGATGAACTTTCCGGAGACTACTTTGACTACAAGCAGCTTGATGAAAAACATTTTGCAATCATAAAGTGCGACGTTTCAGGACACGGAGTTCCGGCAGCCTTGATTATGGTTGAAGTTGCAACATTGTTCCTAAACAGCTTTAAAACATGGAATATGAAAAACCCTAGCCAGGGATATAACATAGCACCTGTTGTAGGCCAGATAAACGACCTTCTTGAAAGCCGCGGATTTAAAGGAAGGTTTGCAGCCTTTACCCTTTGCATCATGAACACAGAAACAGGTGACTGCTGGTTCTGTAACGCAGGAGACAACCTTATCCATATTTACAGCGGAACACAGCACAAGAAAAATATTGTCAAGCTTCAGGAAACTCCGGCCGCAGGCATTTTCAGCACTGATTTAGTAGACATGAAGGGCGGCTACAAGGTTTCTAAGATTACGCTTAAAAAAGACGATGTGCTTTTCCTTTTTACTGACGGAATTGAAGAAGCAAAAAGGCTTTTCCGCGATAATAATTTTGCTCCGACTGTCTGTGCTGAACCGGGCCTTAAGAAAGATGAGGACCACGAAAACCACAAATGCGGAGAAGACAATGAAGAAATGACTCCGGAACGAGTAACGGAAATCATTGAATCCGTTTATGCAGGAAAGAAATTCCATCTGCACAAGTTCCACTCACCGGAAAGCCAGAGCGATTTTGACTTTGATTTTTCAACGTGCCAGGGTTCGGCAGATGATGCAATCCTTGCACTTGTTTCAGTTGAAAAGA
>JALELH010000020.1 GCA_022768865.1 Spirochaetia bacterium | reverse complement strand
CATATTCCTGAAGGTGCAACGCCAAAGGACGGACCTAGTGCAGGTATTACCATGGCAACTACATTTATGTCTTTGCTTACAGGTAAGAAAATAAAGGCTAATCTTGCCATGACGGGTGAACTTAGCCTTACAGGACAGGTTCTTCCCATCGGCGGCCTAAGGGAAAAAACAGTTGCTGCAAAACGCAATAAGATAAAGACTATCCTTATTCCAAAAGCAAACGAAAGGGATCTGGCAGACATTCCGGATCACGTAAAACAGGGAATTAAATTTATTCCCGTAACTCACGTAAGCGAAGTCCTTAAATTTGCTTTTTGTGCTGAATAGTTACTCTGATTAAATAAAAAAAAAGGCATCCGGTTTTCCGGATGCCTTTTTTTTGTATCTGTTGCTATTTATTCCTGTTCTGTTTCCGGTTTAATGAACTTTGGATCTGTAAGGTTCAAAATGCCAGGAATAATTGTCATGGCCAGGAAACTTGACGTAAACATTACGATAGCTACAAGAATTCCAAGGTAGCGCAAAATTACAAACCTAGAAAGGCAAAGAACCAGAAAGCCTAGTCCTACAGCCATGGCATTTGTAATGATTCCGTGACCGCTCTTTTTGAATGTTTCTTTTGTAACTGCAATAATGTTGTCTGACCTGCCTCTTTCTTCCTTGTATGTAGAAAGGAAGTGGATTGTATAGTCAATGCCAACGCCGACTGCAACGGAAGCAATAATACTTGTAATAAGGTCAAGGTTTATTTCCGTAAATCCCATCATCATGTAGTTAAGCAGGATTGTAAAGGCAAGCGGAATTGCTCCGATAATGCCTGCCCAAGGTGACTTAAACGAAATGGAAATAATTACGAATACAGAAAGAAGTGAAATCAAAAGGCTTATAAGCTGGCTTGAAACAATCATGTCTGTCATGGTGTATTCCATTTCTCCGGAACCTGTTGCCTTTAAAGTGTATCCTTCAGGAAAGTTTTCCTTTGCATACTGTTCAGCTGCCTTGATTATGTAGCCTGTATTGGTTGTATTGTGGTTTCTAAGCTGGCATGTAATGCGCATTGATTTTGAACTTGTATTTCCGTCTGCAAATTCATCAAGGGAACCGCTTAAAAGAATTATAAGTCCGTCAACAACTTTCTTTAAGTCTTCATGAGTTCTTACACGGTATTTTGCTTCATCGTATGGAATTTCATAGTAAGCCTTGCCTGCAAAGTTACTCTGTTTAAGAAGCACGTTTACTATTTCATCAACAGTTGCATTTTCTCCGCCTGCTTCAAAGTAAGCCTTATTAAAGGCATTGAGGATTTCATTGGCAGTGTATGTTTTGGAAAGCTTATTTAAATATTCTTCATTTGGATGAGGAATTGAAGTGTCAATAAATTCTTCTGTTGAAGTTGTCTGGCTTAAGTCTCCGAAGTCTCCGAATTCACTTAAATCTACATCGCCAAAGTCCATGTCTCCAAAATCCATATCCGTTGAATCTGCGGAACCAGCTGAACTTTCAGCAGGTGCAGAATCTTCCGGTACATAAGTTGCAGGATCGTTGAATACCTGATTAATTCTTTTTACGAAAGTAGAAAGTGAAACAATTTTTCCTATTTCAGGGAATTTTTTCTGAAGGTAGCCTTCCATGCCGTCAACTGCCTTTAATAAATCAGGATTTGAAATGTCTCCTTTTTCCTGACCTTCAACAAGGAAGTATACGCTGTTTGTTCCTGCAAAAGAATTGTCTACGTAATCAATGTCTTTTCTGAACTGACAGTCTTTAGGGAAGTAATTAATAAGTGCAGTATCAACATTAAGAAGCTTAAGTCCTGCAATGGAACATACAATAATTACAAGGGAAGTTAAAACAAGCCTTGTATGTGAGCCGCAGAAAAATTTAAAGATAGAATAAAGGGTATCGCTGTTTGCTTCGTTTGCCGTTTTGTTTCCGCGTAAAGAAGCAAGGCGTTCCAGCTTTGCCTTAACTTTCTTTGTTGCACGGTTGATGATTTTTAAGTCACGCTTTTTTGTGATTGTTTTCGGATCTTTCAGCAAAAGAATTGCGGGAATAAATGTTACGGAAAGAATTAATGAAATTGCAACGCCAACTGATGTAAAGATAGAAAATGAATGCAGTGGCTGCAGAGGGCTTGTAATCAAAGAAATAAATCCGACTACTGTCGTAATGCCTGCAAGAAGAACTGCCCTCCAGACTTCTTTAAGTCCGTTGAAGAGTGCTTCTTCGTGCATTTCTTTTGTAATTTCTCCTGTAAGTTTTTCTACTTCTATATAATAGTGGGTAAGGACGTGTATTCCGTAAGCTGAACCTACTGCAATTAAGGCAACTGGAATAACGCTTGAAACAAGGGTGAATGTATATCCTAAAAGTCCCATAAGGCCTACAGAAATGGAAGCAGACATAAGAACCGTAACCAAAGGAAGCAATGTGCCTTCTAAAGTGTGGAAGCTGAAATAGAGGGAAAGAATTACAACTACGGCTACCAGGGGAATAAGGCCCGTAAGGTCCGTCATCATAAAGTCCCTTGAGTTTTTAGACTGAACTGGTTCTCCTACAATCTTTACAACAAGCTTTTTGCCTGCCGTTTCTTTTTCTACAATTTCAGAAACCTGAGAAAGGACAAACTGCTGGCGTGCTGAATCATTTTTTGCACTGTTGGCATTGTAGTATTCATCCATTGCCTTTTCTATTGCAGCACTGTCCTTTGTCTTTTTTGCAGCCTTAAGCGCTTTTGTGGCTTCTGTAATTCTTGCATTAATTGCAGTTTTTGTTGCCTTAAGGTTAGCTTTTGCTTCTGTAATTTTTGCCTTGTCTTTGCTCTGCCTTGCCTGGTGAAGTAAATTCTGTGCTTCTGTAAGCTGTTTTTTTGTTTCTCCGTTTGGCTTTACGGAAATCATCATCTGGGAACCTGTAAAGTCATCGTTTACTATAACGCGGTTATACATGTCTTCCCAAGACTGAATCCTGAACTTTAAGTTTTTTACTGATTCCTGTGTAAGCAGGCCGTCCGCAGTTTCAAAATCTTCATCGGGAATTATGTTAGTTGCAGAAATTGAACCGTCCTGGTTGCATACGTAGTCAATGTTTGTAACTGATTTTACATTTTCAACATTGTCTAAAAGTTCTACCTGATCGGATATTTTCTTTATTACGCCTAAATATTCCGGTGTTAAAATTGTTCCGTCTTTTGCATCGATTATTACGCCTATGCTGAGCATGGAACCGAATGTGTCTTCAGTTGCATTCATTCTGTCGTAGGATTCATCTTTCTGCGGAAAGAACTGCCTTAAAGAATTGTCCATCTGAAGTCTCGGAATGAATAATCCGAAAAATCCAGTTATGGCAACACATGTAATTATTATTGCCCATGGATGCCTGAAAAATCTTTTTAAGAAATTCATTTTTTACCTCTATATTATTTTAGAATTTACACTTAACGCCGATGCCCATGTAGCTGTTGTTAAGTGTGCCATTTCCTTTGCCTGACCATTCAGCAAATTCGCTGTTTTCGTCTTTTGCATACATTATCAGTCCGCTTACTGTAAATGTAATGTCCTGGTTTGGATTGAATTCAACTTTTGGCATTACTGCTAAATCTCCTCGCTCAATGCTCCAGAGTGCCGTTACTTCCGGTTCTATTTTTCCGTTTTTCCAGCTGTCCGTAATGTTTACAACAAGATGATTTGTGGTGTATCTGTCTTTTGCATCGTAGTCTACGTCAAGACCTTTTAAGGCAGGAAGGGGCATGCCCATGGCTTTTTCTATTCCGTCGCCGTTTTTAATTTTATCGTTGTCTAAAATGTAAGTTCCTGTTTCCTGAATGTTTACGTTTATGTTGTTTATAGGAAGGTCAATGTCAAAGCCTGCAAGCCACTGAACGCTGTTGTTGTGAACCCATGGATCATCTCCTGCTGTGTCTGATGTAAGGTTGTAGCACAGTTCGCTGCGCAGGTTAAACTTCCATAAAATTGTTGCGGCTTCTATGCCAAAAGTCTGTTTTCTGTCGAAGTCTAATTCTGGTAGGGCAGTTGCTTGTTTAGGTGTACTGGTTGAACTGGCAGAAACCTGTTTGTAGTGTCCGTAGTAATAGCTTAAGCCTAAATCAAGGTTTCCTACTGTTCCCGTCAGGCGAAGACCTGCCTGATTGTATTTTAATTTGTCTGTGTCAGGGTAAATTGCAGTGGGGTCTGAATTGTATTTATTTGCTTCTGCCAGGACTGCAAACTGGTCATCATTTGTTTCGCCGTACTTTGCTTTCATTACTCCTGCTACAGTATTTTTTAGTGTATTTGCTTTTGCTGGTGCCCATCTTCCCTCTGTTGAAAATCTGTCTGCTTCCATGCCAGGTGTCCAGATTGCTTCAAGTACCATGTTGTTTCTTGGAATGGCGTAGCTTGCCTTAAACATTGGAATGGCAATTCTTCTTTCTGTATATAATGGAACGATAAAGTCCGTGTAATCGTCTGCGTTAAAGTTATCTATTACATGGAGCCTGTCGCCTTTTCCCCAGATTGTGCGCAATTTTCCTGCTTCTAAAGTCAGGGCATTTTCCATAAAAAGACCGCGGACTGTAAATTCATCAAGAATGTCTTTTTTGTTTTCATCAAGGGTGTTTTTGTCAAACTTAAGCTTGATTTCTGATTCTACAGTAGCACCTGAATATTTGAAGTTCAGTTTTGCAGAAGGATTATTTGTTGTCTCCGTGTTTTTTATTCCGCCATCAGTGTTGATTCCGTCTTTTGTGGAATCAGTGTCAAAATAACCGCGGGCTTCAAGGCTTGCTTCTCCGCTTATGGATACTGCCTTTGCAGCATTTGAAACTCCTGATGCTACGTCTCCGAAATCGCCAAAGTCGTCAAAGTCGTCAAAATCCTGTGCAAAAGTTCCGGCACATGAAAAAACAGCGGCCAGCACAAATGCACCATATTTTTTTATTTTCATATGAACCTCAAAAATGGCTGCCATAAGACAGCCTTGTATTTATTATTTTACCGAATAATTTTAATTGCTAAAATTAACATCAAGCCACGGACGGCGCAGCAGTAAATTTAGCAAAATAACACGCACGAATTGCTTTTGAAAAAAGCAATTCGTGGGGTAAATGACTTGCCTGGACGGCAAGTCATTTACCCGTTTTTAAGAAGTTCTGTGTCCATACAGTTTTTGGATTTATATTCATTTTCTGCATGAGTGCAAGTGCCTTGTTGTCTACTACAATGGCATTAACCTTAAGTGTTGTTGTGTGGCCTGAATTAACATCCTGGCACTGGTTTTCTGTAGGAATGTTGTATCCGTCAATATTTTTAATTGTCTTTACAGTAAGGACTTTTTCAAGCTTGCCTTTTTTGTCGTAAAGTTCTGTATAAACAGGATACATTGTTGCTGTGTCAATCCAGAGAATTCTTTTTGAATACTGGCTGTCTGTAATTGGAGTACATTCAACAACCTGACAGTTGAATCCATTTTTTGTTTCATCCCTTAAGAACTGGTGGTTGTCATCTTCAACTTCTCGTGTTTTTAAATCTCCGTAAGTAATGTCTGTTCCAAGAAATGATTTTGAATCTTCACTTGAATTTACACGGCGTGGAGAAGGGTCTGTAGCCAGACGTACAAATTTTCCGTCTTCCGGACCATTTTCAATCTGAAGAAAGCGTGTTCCTGCGTATGAAGCTGGTTCAATAAAGTTCATTACAAGTTTTGTAATGTCCTTTCCTTTGTCTGCCTTTTGCTGGTTAGAACCGTATTCCCAGAAAATACGGTGTTCGTCAACTGAGCCATTTTTAGAAATAAGGTTCATTTCTGCTTTTGCAACTGTATATAAAGGTTTTTTTACGTCATGAACCTGAGTCATGATTTCTGTTCCTTTTGCATCTGCAAAAACTGCTGCTGCCGTAAAGGCCATAACTGTAAAAATAGTTGAGAGTCTTTTCATAATAACATCCTCCGCGATGTAAGTTTTATGTGCTTAGGTTTATCCGTTCAAAATATTAAACCTTTCGATAGTCAATATAATACATTTTACCTTTTATTAAAATATGAATAACAAAATTTTAGTTAATAAGTTTAATCTTTTGAACTAATAAAGATTGACAACTGATTTTTTACACTTTATATTCAAAAATGTAAATTTTAAGTTAAAGTTTTTTGCTGAGATTTCTTTTATTTTTGGAGAACCTATGAAAATTTCTGATGATGACCTTGCTTTACTTCATGAACTTTTTAGCAAATGCGGACCCCTTTTTATCGCTTTAGGTGATGAAATCCGGCAGAAACTTATCCTGGATATTTTGGATGCCGGCGAAAATGGCGTAAATGTTATGACTCTTGCAGCAGGTTCCAAACTTTCAAGGCCCGCAATCTCTCATCATCTGAAAATTTTAAAGGATTCTGGTGTTGTTTCCTTTGAAAAGCAGGGAACTCAGGCTTTTTATAAGCTTACAATTCAAAAAAAACTTGCGGAAGTTGAAAGTTTAATTCAGTCAACCTTTAGAATTATTGATGAAGTCAACAAGCAGGAAAGCAAGGAAAAATAATTACTTTGCTTTATTCTGCCTTGCTGACGATTTCTATTCCGGCGCTTGCACCGATTCTTGTAGCACCTGCATTTATCATTGCCATGGCTTCTTCATAGGTATGGATTCCGCCGGACGCCTTTACGCCCATTTCCGTGCCGACAGTTTTGCGCATAAGTTCAACGGCATGGACTGTAGCTCCGTTGGGTTTTGCCGAATAAAATCCCGTAGAAGTTTTTACAAAATCAAAGCCGGCTTCCTTTGCGCATTTACAGCTTTCAACGATTTCTTCATCTGTAAGGCAGCATGTTTCAAGTATAAGTTTTGTAAGGACAGCTCCTGGTGTTTCACGGAACATGGCGGCTTCCTTTACGCTTTTGGCAATAAAGGTAAGTTCTGCAGAAAGTTCCTTCCATTTATGAGCCTTTACAAGATTAAGGTTTACTACAAAGTCAAGTTCATCTGCACCTGCATCAATGGCAATGTCTGCCTGTGTCTGTTTTGTTTCAAGTCCCCCGGCACCAAGTGGAAAATCAATTACGGTGCAGACTTTTGTTGAAGTGCCTGCAAGAAGTTCTTTTGCTTTTTTTATAAAGACGGGATTTATACATACGCTTGCAAAGCCAAAATCCTTAGATTTGTTTATAAATTCAATTAAATCTTTTTCTGTTGCAGTAGGGGAAAGCAAGGTCTGATCAATGTATGATGCTATTTCTTTTTTATTCATTTTATTCTCCATAAAAGTCTGTTGTTTTCCATGTAGTTTTCTATTTTGCCTTCTTCTTCCAGGCTTGAAATATAGGATTTAACCGTGCAGAGAATCAGGTAATAATTTACGCTTTTTAATTTCATTCCGGAATAATTTGCAATGGTTTCTATTATCCTGCTGATTTCTGTGCTGCCTTTTTCTATGATTTTAAGAATCAAATCTTCAAGTTCGTAGGTGATCATTATGTTGTGTTCCGCAACGCAGCCTGCAGTTTCCGTCGTGCAGACTTCACCGTGGCCCGGAACATAAAAGTCTGCCGGAATTCTTTCAATCTTTTCTATTGAATTTCTGAATTCTTCCGGCGAAAGAATAAAAGGTATCCAGATTTTGGAAAGCATTTTCATGCCGAAAAATGCATCGCCAAGATAGAAAACTTTTTTATGGTCTTCTTTGTCAAAAAATATAAAGCCTGTCATTCCAGGGCAGTGGCCGGGCAGGGCAATGGTTTTTACGATAATGTTTCCTATATCAATTTCCTGTCCCTCTGCAAGGATAATGTCTGTGTCTATAGCCATGTCCATTACAAATTCTTTTGCTGACATTTCTTTTCCTGGCTTTGATCCTGAATAAATGTATCCTATGGCTTCCGGAACTTTAAGCAGGATTGCTGTTGTTTTTCCTGCGTATATAGTTGAACTGAAAGTTTCAAGAACCGGCGGAAGGGCACCTGTATGGTCTGTATGTGCATGGGTTAAAAAAATTCCCTCAACTTCTTTTCCGGGAAAAAGCTGTGAAAGAACGTCAATAAGTTCCTTTCCTGATTCAATGGTTTCTCCGGGATCCGTTAAATACAGGCCCTTTTCTGTCTGAACGACAAGAGTGTTTGTCCGGTTGCAAAGAACGCCCATATTCTTTGTAATCTGCTTATATTTTTCAATTAATTCTGCCATTGTCCCCTCCACAATGTAAAAAAAATGCCATTCTAAAAGCAAGTGCAGTCAGAATGGCATTTTGATTTTAATTTACAAAATTACTTTGCAATGACAATTGACTTGACTGTAATGTCCTGCGGATTGTCATTGATTGTAAATTTTTTGTTTTCTCCGGCCTTCATGTTAAGAAGCTCATTTCCCAATGGTGAAAGGTAAGAAATGATTCCTTTTTCAAAGTCAGATTCCCATGGTCCAAGAATTGTATAAGTTACTTCCTTGTTGCCGATGTTGTCCTGGATTGTAACTGTTGTTCCAAAAGAAACATAAGAATTTGTTGCTGTTGAAGGATCGAAAACTGATGCACGTGCAAGTTCTTCCTTGAGCTTTGTAAGCTGCTGGTTAAGAAGTGCCTGTGCCTTTCTTGCTTCAATATATTCAGCATTTTCCTTAAGGTCTCCCTTTTCCTTTGCTTCAGCAACTTCTGCTGCAATTTTTGGAAGCTGATTCTTTTCAATATCTTCTTCAAGGGCCCTCTTTTCGTCAAGCTTGGCTGCAGTAACGATAAGTGCACTTGATGTTTCCTGTTTTGTTTCTGCTTCCTGGAACTTAAAGTCAGGAACCTTGCTTAAGATTCCGTTTCTAAGCTGTGCCTTGTATGTAGGGTCAAGGTCTACAACATCATTTACAATTGTATACATGCGGCTCATTGTTTCTGTTGAACCAGCAAGCATGTAGTCAAGCATTGCATTCTTTGGTTCATCTCCGCCTTTTCTTGCAAAGAGGAGTGTAGATGCTGCCTTAATTGTTTTTCTGTTTTCTGTTGTATTTACATGGTTGTCAATTTCCTTGAAACATGTAGAAATAATGTTTACAAGTGTAACAAGCTGCTTTTCTTCCGGAATTGCTGCTGCCTTAAACCATTCTTCATTACTGCATTCATCAATAAAGTATGTAACTGAATTTCTGCTTGTGCGGTAATCGTTAAAGCTGTCCTGAACAAGGCGGACAACCTTATCCTGTTTTCCTGCTTCTACGATTTCTGCAAGAAGTTTTTTGTCTAAAACACTTGGGAAAAGGCGGATGTATTCGTCATCCCACTTTGTAAGAAGCTTAATTTCCTTAAGGAATGCTTCCCTGAGATGTGTGTTTTTTGAATCCTTAAGTTTTGTATACATTTCTGCAGGTTTATCAATGTCGCTGTAAAGCTGTGCAAATGTAAATGTTGCAGGATTTTTAAATGCACTGATTTTCCTGTTAATGTCTTCAACTACAAGGTAAGAAGCTACAGTCTGTTCATTTACTGTTGTTGCAGCTTTTATGTAGCCGGCAAAATAAGTAAACATTTCTGTAAACTGTTCATCTGTAGGATCGTCATTTTCTGAAAGGTAACGTACCATAATGTCAATTCTCTTGAAGAAATCCTTTTCTGCCTTAAATTCATTGGCAAGGCGTTCCTTGTTAGTCATTTCCTTATCGCGGACTGTGTATTCATTAATGTTGTTCGGATTAACGCCGAATATAGTTCCTTTAAGTTCTTTCTGTGCTTTTGCATGCCAGCTTGTCCATTTAGTTGGTTCAAGAATTGCAGGAACAATTTCTGCCTTAATGCGCTTTTCGTCACAGCTGTTGTTAAAGCTCTTAATTATAGTCTTAAGAGTCCATACGATGTCAGTCTTAACCTTTTCTGCAAGTTCTGCCTTTTTAACTGTTTTCTTGTAAACCCAGATATGATCTTTTTCCAGCGGCTGAAGGCATTCAACTGCCATCTTTAAAGTCATGGTGCGGGTTCCTGTCTTTGCACCAAAGTTGATTACAAGTTCGTCTCCCTGCTGCTTAACGATTTTTCCTGTTCCCCATGTCCTGTGGTATACCCAGTGACCGGCAGCAAAGGCAATGTGCTTTTCAAAGTCATTGATTGCTTCAAATACGTTGCGGACAGAAAGACCAAGGTTAGAAGAACGGATGTATTCGTCGACATGTGGATTGCTTGCGTATTTTTCGCGGTAACATGCTGTAATTTCACGGCGTGCATCAGTATCCTTGCTGTCAATTTCAAGAATGATTTTAAGAAGCATGATTGCTGTGTCCCACTTTGCCGTATCTTTGTAATACTGATAAAGTTCCTGAAGAAGCAGTGCAGATTTTTCCTTGCTGATTGTTTTTGCAATCTTTCTCTGTGCCTGAAGGAAAAAGTCTATTTCTTCCGGTATCAATTTTGCAAGAGTTGACCATACTGATTTTGTCATTGAAAAATTCTTTGCAGCAATGTAGCGTAAAAGTGCTTTTTTATAGTTGCTTACCGCTTTTTCTTCGTTCTGCTGCTTTGAATAGTATTCAGCAAGGAATCTTGGAAGTTCTGGATCTTCAAAGTCAAGCTTTATAAGTTTTTCGTAAATGTCGCGGACCTTGTTGTCATCATTTTTATTGAGTTCTGCTGTTTTTCTTAAGGCAAGCTTGTTGTTAGGATCATTGTCTAAAATTGTGTTGCAGACTTCTTCTACAAGAACTTCTTTATGGTTGTTTTCAAAAATTTCAAAAAGGGAAGTGAGTGATGTTGTATCAATAGAACCACTGCGGAGAGCAATCATTCCGGAAAAGAATAGGGCAATAATACTGTCTTTTGAATGAATAAGGTGTTCGTCACAAATTTCCTTAATGACATTTTCGCTGTTATCTGCATGAGCCTGTTCAAGAATGGTAAAAAGTTCAGCAAGGTTAGTGTTTGTAAAATTTGCGATACCAGCGCGTGTCCATGTTTCAGCCTTAAGCATTTCGCGGACTGAATTTTCAAGTGTTTCAGACATAGTCTTTGCTCCTAAATATTTATCGGGCTCTCCCCCAAAAAAATTGCCAGTTTAATTACCTTACGTAAAGTTTGTGGATTTCCGGATCAAGAAGTTTTAATTTTAATAGAACTTCATTAATCTTTGAAATGCTGTCTTTGTCCAGAATATAGTAGTCTATAAGCCAGAAATAAAGATTTATTAAACGTGGTTTTAAAAGTTCCTTATTGCTTGCCGGATCTTTCATTTCACCTTGCTTTGAATAAATCTCCTGATTTAGACGCAGCACTTCTTGTGATTTCATCTGTCTTTTTATATTGAAGATTCCGAAAATCACGCCGTATACAGGAATCCATTCCAAAAGTGCAGCTCCTGTATATCCTGCATCTTCTACTTTTTCTATCAGAACCCTTATTAAAGGTGAATCAAGAAAAGTAAGGTCTATTTTCCGGGCATCCATAAAGAATGCTTCCCTGAAAAGCATTTTTGCGTTTTTTGTTTCGCCGTAAAAGGCGTAACAGTCTGCCATTTCTGCAATAAGCTGTGCCTGACCGGGAACTGTTGAATTGGCTTCCGTAAGGAATTTAAGTGCCATTTCATATGAACCAAGTTTTTTATAGCAGAGACCGGTTTTCCTTAAAATTTCAGCCTTAAGTTTCGGGTCTTTTCCATCAGTTGCCTTGCTGTAAATTTCAAGTGCCTTTGAAAAAATAGCCTTCTTGAAGGCGTAGATGATTTTTTCACAATCTGGTTCTGCAAATTCAAGAATTATCTGGAATTTTTTCCACTGGAATAAAAGCCATTCACCCTGTTCAAAATATGTGTTTCCGACAGTCGAACTGTCTGCTTCCAGCCAGAAACGGCAGCATTTTATAGCGAATACAATCCTTTTGTTGCCCAACTCACCTTTAAGAATCTCTTTCAGTAGCTCAAGCGGTTGTTTAAATGAACAGGATTCTATGAGTTTAAGAGCCTCTTCAAGGGCTTTATCCGACTGAATGCTCATGATATGTAAAATATTAGAAATATGAATTTATGTCAATATGTGCAAAAAAAAGGTAATGTTTATAATGTATTTCAAATTAAGTGTCAAGTAGTTTGCAGCAAATATTTTTTTAAAACCTATACAGAATTTCACTGTTTTAACTTGACCTTATACCTGAAAATTTGTTAAAGTCTTACGCTATAGGAAACCTTCGGGGAACGCTACTCCTCGGGGTCAAAATTATTTTAGAGGTAAGAAAATGTACGCAATTGTTGAATTTAAAGGCAATCAGTACAAGGCAGAAAAGGACGCTGTTCTTGAAGTAGCACATCTCGATGCTAAGGCTGGAGATACTGTTACAATTGACACTGTGCTTATGACAAGTGACGGTTCCAAAGTTTCTGTTGGTACACCTTATGTTAAGGGTGCAAAAGTTGTTGTAGAAGTTGGCGAATCATTTAAGGATGACAAAGTTCTTGTTTTCAAGTACAAGTCAAAGAAAGATTATCACCGCTTCCATGGTCACCGTGAACAGTATACTAAGGTTACTGTAAAGGATGTGGTTTTAGCATAATTGCCTGAGGCAATGGTATGACAACCGTTGAACTGGTATGTGATAAAGAAGGCTGCATTAAGCGTTGCAATGCAAGTGGGCATGCGGCTTTCAGTCACAAAGGCGGTGACATAGTCTGTGCTGCAGAGTCGATTCTGTTTAACACGGTTCTTGAGCTGCTTTCAGAAACCGGTGGGGTTGTGCTCGAAACTGACAAATCTTCCCGCGGAAGTCTCGCATTCAGTGTGGAAGAAAAAGGTTCCGGTAATACGGAGCGTCTTAAGTGCATGGCTGATTTTTTAAGCTGCGGATTAAAATCCATAGCTGAACAATATCCGGAACATGTGCTTTTGCGGGAAAAAACTGAAGACTAGTCCGTTATTTTTAACGGCGGAGGATTAAAATGGGACGTACTAAAGGTGGTAGCGGTGCTAAAAACGGCCGCGATTCAAACCCTAAACACTTGGGCGTTAAAAGATTCAGTGGTGAAACTGTAACAGCTGGTTCTATTATCGTTAGACAGCGTGGTACACGTGTTCATCCGGGCAGCAATGTTATGCGCGGCGGCGATGACACATTGTTTGCTACAGTTGACGGTGTTGTTAAGTTCGGCGAAAAGATGAACCGCAAGGTTGTTTCTGTTGAACCAACAGCTGCTAACTAAGTTTCTGATAACAGATGACTAATGCCCGGCTTGAATTATCTCTTGCCGGGTCTTTTTTTTATTTCTTTTGCTAACCAGTAGGGAAGGATTTTTTTTATGATTCAGTTTGCAGACGAAGCAACCATTAGAGTTCAGTCTGGAAAAGGCGGAAACGGTTGTGCATCATTCCGCAGGGAAAAGTATATTCCAAATGGCGGTCCAAACGGTGGTGATGGTGGTCGTGGCGGAGATATTATTTTTTGTGTAAAGAGAAACTTAAGGACTCTTGCTCATTTAAGGTTTCATCCTGTCCTTAAGGCTCAGAATGGCAGTGACGGACACAGCTGGGGAAAATACGGAAAGGATGGGGAAGATAAAGTTATTCCTGTTCCTCCTGGAACGACTATCCGTGATGCAGAAACCGGCCAGATTATTATAGATTTTCCGACAGACAGTGAAGAACAGCAGTTTACGTTTTTAAAAGGCGGCAACGGCGGCTGGGGTAATATTCACTTTAAATCAAGTACAAACCAGGCACCTAGGCGTGCAAACAAGGGTGAACCGGGAGAAGTCCGCGAACTCCGTGTTGAACTTTCCGTCATGGCAGATGTAGGTCTTGTAGGATTTCCAAATGCAGGCAAGTCAAGCCTTCTTGATTTATTTACCAATGCTAGGCCCAAAATTGCACCTTATCCTTTTACAACAAAAATTCCAAATCTTGGTGTCCTTCATGTTGATACGGATACTGATTTAATTATTGCTGATATTCCCGGTATTATTGAAGGTGCATCTGAAGGTGCAGGGCTTGGTATCAGGTTTTTAAAGCATATTTCCAGAACAGCATGCCTTATCTTTATGATTGACTGCAGCGATGAAAATTATCTTGAAGCCTATGATCTCCTTTTAAAGGAACTTGAAGGTTTTGGCGGAGATTTAACAAAAAAGCCTCGCATTGTTTTGTGCAACAAAATCGATGTAGAAGGTGCACAGCAACATGCCGATGAAGTCGTAAAAAAACTTGCAGAACAGGAACCTGACGTTAAGGTAATCCCTGTTTCCGTAATGGCACGCCAGAATATGAACGAAGCACGCCTTGCCATAGTTTCACTTGTAGAAAAAATGACGGCAGAAAAAAATACAGAAAAAGCAGCTTCTGACGGAAAACCTGCAAAGAGTGATTTTCTTGCAGAACGGTCAGTAGACGATTCTATGGAAGTTCAGTTTCCTGGAAGTGAAGACAAGAATTAAATGAAGCTGGCAATTCTTGGCGGAAGTTTTAATCCTATACACGCAGGACATCTTGCCCTTGCCAGTGAAGTTCTGGCACTGGGCTATGATAAAATTCTTTTTGTTCCTGCGGCAATGGCTCCTCACAAAGAAATGGCATTTCCTTTAGCGCCAGAAAAAAGACTGCGCATGGTTCAGCTTGCAGTTGAAGACAATCCTGCATTTGAAGCTGAATCCTGTGAAATTAACAGAGGCGGCACTTCCTACACTTTTGATACAGTTACTTATCTTGAAGAAAAATATTCAGATATTCTTGAAGATAAAATTGGCCTTATAATCGGAACAGATCAGTTTGCAACTTTTCATCTCTGGAAAAATGCAAAGGAACTTTCTGAAAGATGCACATTGATTTTAGGTGTCAGGCCGGAGCAAAAGGAAGATAATAATTTTAAAAATAAATCAACAGGAAAATATGCAGAATATGAAAATTCAGCATGTAGGGATTTTCATGTTGAAGATGAACCTCTTTTTAAAAATGCAGTTTTCCTTAAAAATGCGCCAGTATCTGTAAGCTCAACTGAAATCAGGACTATGGCTGCAACGGGAAAAGACTTCCGCTCCCTTGTTCCGGAAAAAGTTTTCAAGTATATTATGGATGGAAATATCTATGGAAAAAAATATAGATGAACTTATAGAAGAAATAAGAAAGCATGCCTCGGCTGCAGAAAATCCAAAGCGCTTTGAACACAGTGTCCGCGTTGCAGAAACGGCAGCTTATATGTGCTCTCTATACGGCCTGGACGAAAAAAAAGGTTACCTTGCAGGCATTGCACATGATATATGTAAGAATATTCCGGAACAGGAAATGATAAAACTTGCAGAAAAAGATGGCGGTAAGTTTTCTGATGTTGAAAAATTAAAGCCTTCTTTATTGCACGGAAGAGCTGCGGCAGTTTTATTAAAAGAAAAATTCAATATTAAGGATGAAGATGTAATTCAGGCAGTTGCTGTTCATACTCTTGGTGGAATTGATATTTGTGATTTGGCAAAAGTTATTTACAGCGCAGATAAAATTGAACCGGGAAGGGAACAGTCAACAGACGAATACAGGGCAAGACTTTTTGCCATGTCTTTGAATGAACTGACTCTAGCTGTAGTTGAAGAGAATATGGAATATTTAAAATCCACCGGAAAGAAGATTGCACCTTCAAGTGTTGAATTTATGGAAAATCTCAGGAGCAAAATATGAGTATGACCCGCGATAAAAAAAGTGCTGTATTTCTTCTTGTGATTCTTGCCATTATTGTTGCAGTTTCCATTGTCATTGCAATTTCCTTAAAGGTTGACCCTATTAAGGAAACAATGAAAAATGATCCTGTCGTAAAGATTCTTTTTGTTCACACTGACGATGAGAAAAATGTTCTTGCTACAGATATTCTTGTTTATTGTCCTGGAACTGATCATGCAGTTTCTTTTAATATATTGGGAAATACAGGCGCTATTTATAAAAGCATTAACCGCGTAGACAGAATTGACGCTGTTTATAAAGAACTTGGAATGGAAGCCTACAAAGGAGAAATTGAAAAACTTGTAGGCAAAACAATTCCATTTACAGTTGAATATACAATGAGCGATCTGGAATTTTTTGCTGACTATCTTGGCGGCTTAAATGTTTTTGTTCCAATGCCTGTAGATGAAGTAAGTCCGGACGGGGAAAAATGGCTTTTGCCAAGCGGTGCTGTTTCCCTTGATGGCGATAAAATAAAAATTTTTGAAACTTACAGGCTTTCTTCTGAATCAATGGATGATGTAGACGACAGGCGTCAGGCTGTCTTTACCTCTCTTCTTGCGGCATTCAGGGATAATAAAAGTTCTGTATATAATGCAAAAGTTTTTCCTGTGTTTGCAAAGCGTTTTATTACAAACGTTGACTATCAGAATTTCTACCGTCTGATGATGCAGGTTTCAGATATTGATACAGAAAGAATTGTAACCCAGACCATTACAGGTTCCATCCGAACTGTAGAAAGCGGGCAGACTCTTTTGTTTCCTCTTTATGACGGGCAGCTTATCAAGGATGTTATGAATCAGTCTATAAGTTCCCTTGTTACAGGTGATTACGGAAATCAGAACAGGGCCTATGTTCTTTCAATTTTAAATGGAACTTCAACACAGGGACTGGCAAGAAATACATCTTTTCTTATGCAAAGTGCAGGTTATGAAGTTCTTGAAACTTCCAATGCTCCGGCAACAGATAAAACTGTAATTATTAACAATATCGGCAATATAGAAGCAGCAAAGGCTCTTGGAAAATTTATCCGATGCACTAATATTGTTGATGATGATACTTTAGAAGAAGACTCTGGCAGTTCGGCAAAAGCTGACTTTACAATTGTTCTAGGTAAAGATTTTGACGGACGCATAGTAAGATAATTTAAGGAAAACATTATGGAAAAATCAATTAAAGAAATGGCAATTGAAATTGCTAAACTTATGGAAGATGGAAAAGGACAGAACGTTACTGTTCTTGATGTTTCAAAGCTTAACAGCTGGACTGATTTTTTTGTTATCGTAACAGTTTCTTCAGGACCACACTGGCAGGGACTGTATAAAACGGTTAAGGATTATGTAAAAGATACTGATCTTGAAATTCATCAGACTCATAATAAGGCACCTCAGGGTGATGAATGGAATCTGATTGACCTTGGACCAGTCGTTGTCCATTTAATGAGCCAGGACGCCCGTGATTTCTACGAACTTGAAAAACTGTGGCATGCAGGTGAAGTAGTAAGTTTTAGATAAAATAGCTTGCCAGAAGTTTTATGTGGGTTTTCACGAATTTCTAGGCAGCTTAAAGATTTCTAAAGAGCAAATGTTTTTGTCTATAATAACTAAGACGCTATCACGAATTGCTCCGCAATTCGTGCGGCAAAAGTTAGGGCAGACCGAATGTTACTAGTCAGCAAATGCTTTTGCCGGCAATTCGTGCGGCGAAAGTTAAGAGAACCTAAAGATTTCTAATCAGCAAACGCATTTGTCTATAATAACTAAAAAGCTATCAAGAATTGCGTAGCAATTCTTGCGGCAAAAGTTACGAACGCCTAAAGATTTCTAATCAGCAAATGCTTTTGCCGATTATCCCTCCTCCTATAATTACATTATCCTTATAAATTACGGCTGACTGTCCTGGTGTAATGGCATTCTGTTCCTGATAAAAATTTATTTCCCAAGGCTGACCTTTGTATTCAGTTTTGTCATCTGCAGGCGGAATATATTTTTTTATTATTGCAATACCGCTTCCGCTTCTAAGCCTGATTTTTACTTCCGCTTCAAATTCTTCATCCGGTTCAATATTGCCCGGCCAGACAAAATCGTCTGCTATTAAATTTTTAGAAGAAAGAAACTCTTTTTCCGCTAGGGTTATTGTATTGTCCTTTGCATTGATTTTATAAACATAAAGTGGCTTTGTGCCTGAAATGCCCAGACCCTTTCTTTGACCGATAGTATAAAATTCAATGCCTCTATGTTCACCAAGAATTTTCCCGTTCATATCAACAAAATTGCCCGGTATTGAAGGCTTGTCTGCAAACAGTTCATTTAAATATTTGCTTTCAATAAAATCCTGACTTTCTTTTTTTTCTGCGGCGTAAAGGTTCGATTTTTTTGCCAGTTCAAATACCTTTGATTTCTGCAAAGATGCTAAAGGAAACCTGACTTTTTCTAAAAGATCAGAAGGCAATCTGTAAAGAAAATAAGTCTGGTCTTTGGAACTGTCGCTGGCGCATGAAATCATGGCAGGCTGAACTTTTGTATTCCATATGCCTTCTTCCGGACGGACAACTTTTGCATAATGGCCTGTGCAAAAATAATCGTATGAGATATTCAGTTTTTTTATACCTTCCAGAAGCGCACCGAATTTTATAAAGCTGTTGCATCTGATGCACGGGTTTGGAGTTCTGCCTGCCCGATATTCATTTTTAAAATATTCAAGGACCTGTTCATTGTATTCTTTGCTTACGTCAATTACGTGATACTCAATGTTTTTTTCTTTGCAGAACTTTTTGCATTCTTCTATGTCTTCCTTTTCGTGGGGACTATAGCAGGCGTCGTGGAATTTTTTTTCTGCATCAACTTCCGGAATGTGACCATCCCATAAAGACATGGTAACCCCAATAACGGAACATCCTTTTTCTTTTAAAAGCAGGGCAGTCAAAGTAGAATCAACACCGCCAGACATTCCTACTACTACAGTTGAACCTGGTTCTGGTAAATCCAAAGGTATATATTTCAATTTATTCTCCATAATTATTTATTCATGCAGTTATATTATGTTTGCCTATTGACAATATAGGATTAATTAAATTAAATTTCAATACCTAGCATGTAAGTAGGAATTAATAATAAATAAATAGACATCACAGCACATAAGGAGTAAAAAAATGATTAAAGTTTCTACGCGTGGTCAGTATGCACTTTTGATTATGACAAGCCTTGCAGAACAGGATCCTGAAAAATATGTTCCGCTTAAACTTTTGTCTCACCGGCATAATCTTTCAGTAAAATATCTTGAACAGATTCTGATTCAACTGAGCAAGGCAGGAATGGTTGTTGGCCTTCGTGGAAACAACGGCGGATATAAATTAAAGCGCAGGCCTGAAGAATATTCTGCAGGAGAAATCTTGAGGGCAACTGAAGGTCCTTTGTCTACACACAGTGAAGTAAACAATTCTTCATTCAGTGATGCTGGCAATGTAGAATTCTGGAAAGATTTTGATCATGTAATGAATGATTATGTAGACAAAGTTACTTTAGAGCAACTTGTTCAGAAAAATCATGATTTTGCAGGATACGAATATTCAATCTAAAAAATATTTTTATAAAACCTATTGACAAAGTAGGAATATATAGACTATAGTCACCTTAACTTAAATACCTAGTATATAAATAGGCATAAAGTTAAGGAGCTATTATGAATACAGAGAGCAGAAAAAGTGAAGAAGAAATAACTGTAGAGAAATTTCACTGGTCTGATTTATATAAAAAAGAAGACTGGCTTGCAGTTTGGATAGGTTTTGCCGTAATTCTTGTTGCGGCAATTGCAGTTCTTTTAGGGCAGAAAGGTCAGGATGGAAAACTGATTCCTGCATTTAATTTTAATGCACTGAACTTCAGCAAATGGGTACCAGGTGCTTCTGCAAGCCTTGGAAGCCAGCTTGTAAAAAGTTCATTCTGGTTTGCACTGCTAAGGACTTTTGCAGTAACTTCAATTCTGTTTACTTTAGGTGCAAAACTTAAAGGACAGAATCTTAAAAAGTTTATTCCGGCTTATATTGCACTTTTTGCCTTAGCCGTAGTTGTCCGCTTAATTTCGGCTGAATTTACATTGAACCGTTATCTTGAATGGGCTTTCTTTGCTTTAATTGTAGGCCTGCTTATTTCTAACACAGTGGGAACTCCTGACTGGCTAAAAAATGCCGTTCAGACTGAATACTACATTAAGGCTGGTTTAGTCATAATGGGATTTTCAGTGCTGTTCAGTAATATCGTTAAGTTTGGCCCATACGGTTTGACAATTGCATGGTTTGTAACTCCTGTTGTAATTATTTTTATGTGGTTCTTTGGAACACGTGTTCTAAAACTCAGCAACAAATCTTTTGTAATAACAATTGCAACGGCAACTTCTGTTTGCGGAACTTCTGCTGCCATTGCCGTAGGTGCTGCTTCAAAGGCAAAGAAAACAGATTTGTCTCTGGCAGTTTCCATTTCCATTATCTTTACAGTTTTAATGATGGTTTTTGAACCTTTGATTTTGAAAGGTCTTGGGGTCAGCCAGCTTATTGGCGGTGCCTTAATCGGCGGAACTGTAGATTCAACTGGTGCCGTTGCCGTTGCAGGAACTGCCCTTGGAGAAGAAGCACAGAAATCTGCTGTTCTTGTAAAGTCAATTCAGAATATTTTAATTGGATTTATTGCATTCTTTGTTGCAGTATTTTTTGCAAAATATGTAGACGGTGGAGCAGGAAGAACACAAAAAGTCGGAGCATCAGAAATCTGGTACAGGCTTCCTAAGTTTATTCTTGGATTTTTTGCAGCATCATTGATTGCATCATTCATTATTAAACCTGTTGCAGGAAGTGTTGCCGTAAGTTCAATAAACAAAATCCTTGATCAGTATAAAAACTGGGCATTTGTCCTTGCCTTTGTTTCCATTGGCCTTGATACTAACTTTAAGGAAATAGCAAAGCAGATGAAGGGCGGTAGTCCTCTGGTCCTTTACGTTGTAGGCCAGCTTTTTAATATTGTTTTAACTTTTGCCGTAGTCTGGTTTGTGCTTAGCGGCAAGTTCTTCCCGGTTCCGGTTTTGAATTAGAGTTAAAAAACTGACTTTGATAAAACAGGCTGTAATGTCATCCCGAACTCGATTCGGGATCTGGCTATTGTATGAATGTATGTAGACTCTGAATCAAGTTCAGGGTGACAAATAATATCAAAGCAGATTTATTGTTTTGTTTATTTATAATTTTAAACGGAGGATGTTATGAATAAAAAATCAATTGGAAAAATAATCTGGACAGTTTTTATCAGCCTTGTTTCTCTTGCAACAGTTGTTACCGCTGTATACATTATGGTTCATGGTCTTGGCCTTGTTGATTCCCTGGACTTTGGAGCAGGTGCCTATTACTACGCTGACATTCCGGAATTCCAGAAATATGTTGATCCTGATTACTATGAAAACAAAATACCAATGATTGTTTATATTCTTATATTCCTGGCGTGGGGTGCAGTCATGTTTAAGCTATGGTCGTTGCTTGAAAAAAAGTTTAATAAAAAAGATGCAAATAAGAAAAACAGTGATAATAAGACTGAATAAAAAAATGGGATGTCTGTTTTTCAGTCATCCCATTTTTTTACAGATTAAACTTAAAACTCCTGCTTGATTTTATCAACTTCTTTCCCGTTGTCCTTTTCACGGATTTCTACACGGCGTATTTTGCCTGAAATGGTTTTAGGCAGTTCCTTTACAAATTCAAAAATACGCGGGCATTTATACATGGCTGTATTTTCCTTTGCAAAAGTAGAAAGTTCAATTTCCATTTCCTTAGGGTCTTTTTTGTCGTATCCCGGAGAAAGAACAATAGTTGCCTTTACGGACATACCGCGCTTGGCGTCTTCAATACCGGTAACGGCACATTCCATAACTGCCGGATGCTGCTGAAGTATTGATTCAACTTCAAAAGGACTTACACGGTAACCTGCAGTTTTAATAATGTCATCCTTGCGGCCCACAAACCAGACGTAACCGTCTTCATCCATGTAAACATTGTCTCCTGTATGATAAACGCCACCGTCAAAAGCATCTGCCGTTAAAGCAACATCTTTGTGATAGCCCATAAGCAGTCCGAAAGGCCGGCCGTTTTCTACGTGAATGCAAAGTTCTCCGGTTTCTCCCCT
>JALELH010000012.1 GCA_022768865.1 Spirochaetia bacterium | reverse complement strand
AAAGTCATCAACAATGCAATATAATGTAGTTAGGCTGTTTTCAGTCATGGCGTATCCCCCTTTTGTTTTTGTTGGTAACTGAATTTTAAGGGATTACGCCTTTTTTGTAAATTTACCTAAAACTCGAAATTTGACCTAATAATTGTTTCTGCCGTTCCCCAAATTGTCGGTTCGTTTATATTTGCTCCAGTAGATTGAAAAAGCTGAACAAATCTTTCGATAACTTTAGAATTTTCATATATACTCTTCGGATTCAATTTTATTTCATTTAATAACCATATCAAGAAAAAGACCAACGGTGTCATAAAAATGTCTTTTGCATGCATATATTCTTGTGCAATATTTTTATAGTCATAAAAAAACATTTCCAGACAGTTCCATGATTTAAAACAAATTGCCCTGTAAATAAAATTATTTGGCAATTCCAAAAGTGAACCACTTGGAGTCGTTAAGGGAAAAAATGTTCCAACTTGTTTTCTTAAATCTGCACCTGCATTTATAAGTTTTCTGCAAGTTTCTACGTCGTCCATTTCGCAGGCATAAAGCAAAGCCGTACAACCTTGATTAGTTTCTCTAAATTCATTTTTTGAATACTTTATGACATCCAAATCTTCGGTACGTTTAATATAAAAATCCAGGATTTCTTCAATTTTGCTTGTGTCACCACATTGTGATTTATAACTGTCCTTCCCGCCAGCTTCAAGAAATGCCTTAAACATCGGATCATTATATAGATTTTGAATGTTATCTGCCTTTTGTTCTGCCGTAAAACCCGATACATTTAGATTTTTGTAGTTTAAACTCCCAATTCCCATTTTTGCAAAAATTTCATTAGGCTTAAGACAGAAATATTTGGACTGTAAAAGAAAATACAACGGAGGAACTTCATCTGCGGAAATAATAAAATCTTTTGGAATCTTTCCATTTTCACCAAACATTTTGTCTAGAACCGCTTTATTCAATTCTAAATCAAATGAATTTATTACAGTTTCCAACACAGAAATTTTATTTTTGTTTGTTTGTGCAAACAAAGACTTCTTGTCAGTTCGTTCAAGCATCTGGAACGCAATTTTACGAAGTCTTTCCTTTGTTTCTGGCTCTTTTATCTGATTGTATTTAATTACAATTTCATGAAACGGATAAAAGTTGTTTGTGCTTGGAATGTTCAAATCCAGATAAGGATATTTTTCTTTATCCAGAAAAAGTTCAACAATATCAAAATATTTGCATGCTATTGCCCATGTAATTGGAGTGTATGCAACATTTTGTTTCTGCGGAAGAATTTTGTTGATATTACTGTATTTTATTTTAAGCAAATCTTCTTTCTGCTTTTTTAATTGTTCTTTCAAATCTTTTTCATCTTTATAGTGGGTAATTTCAATTCCGGCACTTTTCAGTAAATCATACCCTTGAATGTTTTTCGCCTTTTCTGATTCTGCAGGGAATAGTGAATTAAAATGATTCTCACAGTTGTAATACAAATTGAATGAATCTGACATTTCATTCAGCAACAAATCAAAAGCAAGACCAAAATCATAAAAGACTTTTGAATTTTTATCCAACGGAGTTTTTGTTTCTGCGTCAGACGACGTTTTTTGAATGCGGTTTCTTGCCTGAATTAAATCAGTTTTTTTAGCACAATACATGGAAACAGCAATGGCTTCATGAATGAATTTTTCAAGGCTTTTTCCTGCAAAATATTTGCCTTCGTTTAAAGCCTTTAAATACCAGGAAACGGCTTTCTCCAAATATTCAGTTTCACCTGAATCTAGATATTTAAATACAAAATCTTTGCCTGCAAACCAATTCTGCCAAAATATAATGGAATGAGGAATTTCCGTTCGTAAATCATTGTAATCTTCTTTGAATTTTGCGATTTCTAACTTTGAATTTGAAGAAGTAAGTTCATCAAAATACGAGCCAAATTTTGAAATTTGATTTATTTGCTCTTGATTGGTATTTTCTTTTATGAAAGCAGGCAAAGCTTCTGAAATTGAATAACCTGACTTGCAGAAATTTTCAAATGCAATCCAGTCCTGTTTTTTAATTGAAATAAAGTCCAAAGCCTTTTTAAAGTTTGTATAAAAATACAAGTCCAGAAAAATATTTGTGTATTTCTTATTGATTTTATGCACAGCCTTTAAAAACGGTTTAAAAATTTTCCATGTTGGAGTTTCATTGTTTTTTCTTGCTTTTTCCAAAGCCCGTTTTACATATGAATGATTATCTTCTTTGTCACTTTCAATAAAAGTTTCTACTTGAGAGTAAAACTCTTCAAATTTCAGTCTACTTTGTTCTGTAAATTCTGTAAAAACTTGGTTAAAATTTACATCTGAAAGCATGGCTATATACTTCACGTTTATCTCATTTAAAGACAGAAGTTTATACAATGTGGTTTTTGAAAAATTGTTTTGGGTATTTTCAAACGGTCTTGTTCCGCAAATTGAAATAATGTAATTCCATAAAATATTAGAATAAAAAAAGTTAAATGAACTGATTTCTATATTTTCAAACTTAGAGCCATCTAAAGAGCATTTTCGTTCAATATTAAATAATGGAAGTTCGTATTCTTTTTCAAGTCCACAAAAGAATTCCTTGATTTTTCCGAAAATTGAGTATTTGTCTGTATAGTGAAATTTTAAAAATGACCCTTTTTCTTTATATGCATCATTTATTTCAGAATCTGTAACAATATTTCTACCAATTAATACGTCTTTCCCACAGACTTCTACAATAAAATGGGCAAGTTGACTTAATGTAATATTTCCATATTTTGTTTCAAAACTCATAAAACTATTATAAATCCGAAAGATTATTTGTCAAAAAAAATTTTCCCTTGAAAAGTGTGTATTTTTTTAGGTCATTGAAAACTATTCTATGATTGTCTTTTGAAAGACACAATAATTTTTTAAGGAGGCCAAATATGGCAAAAGCACACATTACGCCTGCAGAAAATGCAGCAAACATTTTAAATCCAAACAAGGGAACTTCGGGACAGAATGCACAACGCTGTCAGAATCAGGGTAATCGTGGTTGGCAGATGAATCCGCAGAATCCAGCCAATAGTAAAAAATAATTTCTGTCAAATTTTAGGAATTTTCCTGCCTTATGAAGGTGGAAAATTCCTGAAAACTGTGAAATTCAATCTGTCTTAAACAGACTGAAAT
This sequence comes from Spirochaetia bacterium, assembly GCA_022768865.1. Taxonomy (GTDB): domain Bacteria; phylum Spirochaetota; class Spirochaetia; order Treponematales; family Treponemataceae; genus Treponema_D. The sequence continues at coordinate 91,512 of JALELH010000012.1, read as the reverse complement.
ATTCACCAATTTATAGTTATAGGAGATTTATATGAAGATGTTTGATATGAAGGAGATTAATATGACTTTAAAAAATAACGAAATTAAAATACCAAAAGAAGAACTTTTGAAAGAATCCGGTGAAACTGGGAATTTATATAACAATGAAGATGAAAATTTTTCGGTTTCATTAAAATTAATGTTTATTGGAGCCTGCGGAACAGTTACAGGTTCTTGGTCTTTGCTTCGCTATACAAGAGATAAGATAACTAAAAACATTTTGGTGGATTGCGGTCAGGTTCAAAATGAGAAATTCCCTACTGATTCATACCAATATCTTATGGGAATGGCATCAAAAATTGACATGATTTTTCTAACCCATGCTCATCAGGACCATATAGGGTTGCTGTCAGAATTGATCGGACATGGATTTACTGGAAAAGTTTGGTGCACAAAAGCTACAAAAGAACTTACAGAAATTATGCTTGAAGATCAGCTCAAAATAAATAATGTATATGAAGATGAAATTAAGATAATTCTTTCAAAAATACAATTTAATGTTTTTGATGAGTATAAAAAAGATTTTCGTTTCGGAACGAATACTTCATGGACAGGAATTGCAGAAGGTTTAAATGTTGGTGTTTTTAGAAGTTCTCATATTCTTGGAAGCTGTTCCTATACTTTTAGATGGAATATAAATGGAGATAATGAAAAAGAAAATTGGCGATATATAGCATTCTCCGGCGACTTAGGTCCAGTAAAAGAAGATTCTGAAAATTCTATGTTAAGAGATTGGAAGAGCGTTACTGTTCAAATATCTTGAATCTATTGCTGTATAAGAAGTTAAGAGAGAAAAATATTGTTAGTATTTCTGTTAATATTGGCATGTATGATGTTCATCATTCTAAAAAGGGCAATAAGTAAATCATCGAAAAACAGAATTTAATAGGTTTTAATAATTCCTTACGTGAAACAAAGACTTATAATAGAAATATTTTCAAAAAAGAAACTGAAAATCAGTATTATGAAATTTCCAAAATCGAAGTTTCTGTTACCCTTACAGGAACTTGGTATAGAGAATACACTGATATTACTGAGCCTTCTTCGATTTCTGATTTTTTTCAGAAATTAATTACACCATATACAATCGAATATCAGCCTCTTTCTAACGACAAGATTGAGTTTGTAAAATCAGTAATTAAAGATGAATTTAATTTTGATGAATCTCGTGGTGATTGTATTAGTGTAGATACGATTATGTTCAATGATGACTCAATAGAAGAAGATCCAATTCTTGCTTAAAAGAAATGAGCCTTTTTGTACTTCTGATAATTTTGGTCATAGTTATAATAGCTATTATTTTAATTTCAATTATTGCATCAATTGTCAGAAAAAGTGTAATAAAGATTCATTATGCAAAAAAACAGGAACTAGCATTAAAACTAGGTTGTTTGGAGATTTCCTTAAAAGATGTTTTGAAAACTACTTCTCAGGATTTAGAGAACATAAGGAAAGAAAAACAAGAAATTGATGAACTGCTTGCAAAGTTAAAACAAAATATGAATCAAGTTAAAACAGACGATGCTGATTCATCAGATGAGCCTGCTTCATCTGAGTAATTCTTTGGCTGAATATGGCTTTTATAAAACCATATTCAGCCAAATGCAACTTTATTGATTGTTGAATCTTTTATATAAACGGTACCATGTAAACAGGAATATAATTTATGCCGTTTTCCCATTTATAATCCTTTGTATGGATTACGTATTTTTTTTCAATGCGATTACTGAATTTTGCACAAAAGGCATCTAATGATTTATGTACACGGTAGTCTCCGGATTTTACTTCCATTGGGCATACTTTGTTTCCTGCTGGGAGCAGAAAATCGATTTCATAAAGATGATTTGAAGTGTCGCTTTTCATTGTATAATAATACAGATTGTTGCCTTTTGCGGTTAACATCTGGGCTACAACACTTTCATAAACATATCCCAGATTAGCTTCCAGTTTGTCAGAGAGCAATTTGTTGTATATGATATTTTCTGTATAACTTTTATCCTTAAATGCCAGTGTTACAAATAACCCAACATCGGAAGTAAACAGTTTATATCGTTCTGTATTTTTTTCTAATGCCATTGCAATACCCGGATTATTTGCAGGATAGGCAATGTTCACTGTATAAGAACTAAGCATATCAGGGAGCAGGCTAAGAACCTTATCAGAACGAGAACCTTTTTTGACATTTGCCAGAACATATCTTGAAGCATTCCCGCTTAAACTTGCAGGTATGGCATCATAAATATTTCCGGCAAGTCCTTTAGCATCAATCTTTGTAAAATCTTCTTCATATAAATCAATAATTTCTCTTTTTACCTGGTCAACTTGCTGCAAGTTATTTGTTTCAAGATATGTTTCTATTGCCTGAGGCATTCCGCCCGCTAGCATATACAAACGGAATTTCCTCATCAGGTTTCTGTGCATTGCATTTCCGGCTGCCTTTTTATTTTTTAAGAGAATTTTAATCGTTTCAGCTGTTACATCATCATTTATTGCCCATAGGAATTCTTCAAAGTCCATGGGATACATTGAAACTTTGTGCTCTTCGCTGGGAATCAAGATATCTTTTGTATTTTTCTTTATGGACAACAAGGAACCTGTTTCTATATATTTATATCTTCCGTCTGCTACCAGGTATTTAATTGCCTGACGTGCTTTTGGCAGAAGCTGAATTTCATCAAAAATAATCACTGACTCTTTTTCGTATAATCTGATACCCGTTAACTGCTGAAGCTGCAAAAAAAAGAAATCCAAATTATAGGTATCATCAAACAAATCAATAATGTCTTTACTTGTATGTGCAAAATCAATCAGAATGTATGATTTAAATTCCCTCTTTGCAAATTCTTCTGCAATTGTTGATTTACCAACACGTCTTGCACCTTTGATTAAAAGGGCATATTTATCACTCTGATTGTTTTTCCAGTTGAGTATTTCGTTATATATTTTTCTCTTAAAAACAGGTTTTTCCATAGAATATGCCTCTATATAAAAATATAACTCAAATCCCCGTTTAAGTATATAGAAAATATACTCAAATCCCCATTTGAGAATAATTAATTAAAATTGACAAATTAAAAATCTAAGTCATACTTATTTATAAAATCAATTTAAACTTTATCGGAGAAAAAAATGAAACCTACAATTGGAATTATTACCAAACCACTTACGGATTTTGAATGTCCTGATGATATTTGGCGGGAACTTTATGTTAAAGACAACTTTCGCCAGATTGTTTGTAAAAATGGATGCAACCCTATTGGTATTCTTGCGCCCTTTGCAGAAGATAAATTTAATTTTTCTGGTGATATGACTGAAGACAATTTATCGGCAGAAGAAAAAAATAGTTTTGTGGAAGTATTAAATAAATGCCAGGGACTTATTTTGCAAGGTGGAATGAGCGGCGACTTTTATGAACTTTTTGCAGCCCGTTATGCTATTGAACACAACATTCCAATTATTGGAGTATGTGCTGGTTTTAATACCATTGCCCGTGCTGCCGGCTGCGATATTAAAAATGGCAAGGAACTAAAAATCCGGGATAAAGAACACAGCGTCTACGATGTTGCTTTCCGGCATCCAGTTAGGGTAATTGATAATTCCCTTTTATACGATCTATTTGCACAAAAAACTTTAAATGTTTCCAGCCTTCATACCTGGTACCTGCCAGAATCTATAGCATTGAAAAATCCCCGTATTAAAATCAATGCAATTTCAGAAAATACAAACTTAGACGGAAATCTTTGCCGCACTGTGGAATGTTTTACAGTCAATGATACTTTTTTTGCTATGGGAATTAAATGGCATCCTGAATATATGGAACAGGAGCATTTTCAAACAATATTTTCAGGCTTTTTTAAAGCGGTTAGTGCATAGTTTATTTTCAATAGGAAAATTCAATAAACCAGCTGTAATATTTTAAATCATTCCTTTATATAAAAGAAATATTTTTTATAGTAGAATGTGTTCACTTTTCAGGGGAAATTATGAATTACAGAGTTATTGATAAAGAAAAATACTACCGCAAAGGCGTGTTCCGTCATTTTTCGGAAGACTGCAAATGTTCAACTTCCATGACGGCTCGCATTGACGTAACTGATTTGGTTGAGTTTTCAAAAAAGAAGGACCGCAAATTCTACATAAACTTTTTGTATGTTTTGTCAAAGGTTTTAAATTCCCGGGATGATTATAAAATGGGATATTTGTGGCAGACGCAGGAATTGATTTGCTACGATGTTGTAAATCCAACACAATATGTTTTCCATGAAGATACGGAAACATGCACGCCCGTTTATACAAATTATTGCAACGACTACGAAACATTTTACAAAAATGCTTTTGCAGATGTGGAGCAGGCAAAGAAAACCAGAGACTATAAATTGGATATGGAAAATCATCCCAACTGGTTTGTCGCTTCATATATTTCATGGTTAAGCTACGATTCCTTTAATGTAGAACTGCCCGACGGATTTTTGTTTTTTGCACCAATCGTAAACTGGGGAAAATACCGCAAGGAAAATGATCGCCTTGTAATGCCTGTAAGCGTGCGGCTTAATCACGCCATTGCCGACGGTTATTTAGTTGCAAAAGTCTTTAAGCTTTTGGAAGAAGAAATGAAATCTTTTTGCAAAAATTTGCAGAGGTAAAAAATGCTGCATTATAGAAGAATTGAACGTCCGGCTGCTACGGTTCATTCTACGATGAATTGCTTTTTCTTAAAGGATTTATGATAAACAAAGCAAAGGATGAAAACTTGTGAACATTGAATTAAAGAAAGTTGAACTAAAAGACAAGCCTGTATTAAATAATCTTCTTGAAAAATACAGCTATGAATTTTCTCAGTATGATAAAAAAGATGTTGATGATTCCGGCCTTTATGGTTATGAATATTTAGACTGCTACTGGACGGAAGAAAACCGTTTTGCTTATTTTGTTCTGGCAGACGGAAAGCTTGCCGGCTTTGTAATGATTAGTGATTATCCTGAAGTGCCTGAATTGCAAACAGATTATTGTCTTTCAGAATTTTTCATTATGTATAAATACCGCAGAATGGGCATAGGAAAAGAAACTGCATTCCGTGTATTTAATATGTTCCATGGAAAATTGCAGCTAAAAAGGCACCCGCATAATATTGCATCCGTAAAGTTCTGGGATAGCGTCGTAAGCCAGTATACAAAAGGAAATTATAAACTGATAAAAAACTATCCTAACCCGGAAGTTGATTATGATGATGGAACGCCGGCAGATGTGTTCTTTTTTGAAAATTAAACAAAATAGACTAAATGATAGAGAGGAAAAAAATGGAAATTCGTTATACAGAAGAAAAAAAATTTTCAAGGGAACAGGTAGAAGAATTGTTCCTTTCCGTAGGCTGGGTGTCAGGGCAATATCCCAACAGGCTTTATAAGGCTTTAATGAATTCTTCCACAGTATTGACTGCCTGGGATGGAGAAAAACTTGTGGGCTTACTTAGAGCCATTGATGACGGTGAATTGCTGGCTTATCTGCACTATCTGTTAGTAAGTCCAGAATATCAGGGCCATGGAATTGCAAGAAATCTGCTAGAACTTATGAAGGACAAGTATAAAGATTATCTTTACATAGAACTGATGCCGGAAGAAAAGAAAAATGTTTCGTTCTATGAGAAATATGGTTTTAAGGTTGTGGATGGAGCAACACCCATGCAGAAAAGTAATTTTGAAGGATTTAAGGATTGAATAAGAAATTTAATTATGAAATTCAGAACATACAAGGGAGACCGCACGGAAAGCGGAGATTATAGAAAAATCCATGATTTTCTTGTTGAATCAGAAAATGAAGAATACACATATGCAAGATTTGACTGGATGATGACAAACTGGGAATATCTTGAAGATCAGTATTTAAACAGAATCGGAATATGGGAAGATGATGAGCAAAACGGAAAAATTGTAGGTGCAACTTTATATGACCACGAGCTTGATATTATTTTCCCTATTGCTTTATCAGGATACGAAAGCCTTTATCCGCAAATGATTGATTATGCAAAAGCAAACATGGTAAGGAAAGAAAATCCCAATTTTCATGTATTTGCTTCCGACAGCAACATGGAACTGATTCAGGTTTTGAAAAAGTCAGGCTTTGTTGCAATGGAACAGAAAGACATGGTTGCAAGATATGAAGCGGACTACGGAATTCCTGAATATGCTTTGCCGGATGGATACAGAATCACTTCTCTGGCAGAGGAAGAAGATTTTAGAAAGTATTTGCTTTGCATGTTTAAGGGCTTTGGACACGAAGAATCAAATGAAGAGTTTGTGTTCAATCAAGAAAAACAGAAGGAAATGGAGCGGGCTTACAATAAGAGAAAATGCCTTGATAAATCCCTGAAACTTTCTGTTGTAAATGAAAATGGAGATTACGTTGCCCATTGCGGAATGTGGTATGATGCAGCCAGCCGGATTGCAGTTATAGAGCCTGTATGTGTAATTCCAGAGTACAGAAAAAAAGGACTTGGACGTGCGGTAGTGTTCGAAGGAATCCGCCGTGTTTTGGAACGGGGAGCAAAAAGAATTGTTGTCGGTTCCAGCCAGCAGTTTTATTACAGCATCGGTATGGTTCCATACAAAACAGGAACATTATGGAAGTTAAAATAAGAAAGGAAGCGAAAATGATTACTATTGAACGTGCAAAAAAAGAAGATGCTGAAGTTATAACTAGAATAAAAACGGCTGCATTTAATAAAGAAATTAATACATACTTAGGACGCGATGGCGGACCAGAAGGTTATAATAAAGTTGAATCAGAATTGCAGATTATAGAAAATTTATTAGCCTATAAAATATTATTGAATGATAAAATAATCGGAGCATTTTTTTTAATTCCAGAAGGAACAGAAATAATGCACTTTGAAGATTTCGTTATTGATCCTGAATATCAGGGAAAGGGTTATGGATATAAAACTCTGTGCATGTCAGAAAAACTTTATCCTGCAATAAAAGAATGGAAATTATCAACACCTGTTTTTAGCGTTGGCAATCAGCATTTATATGAAAAATTTGGATACAAAGAAACAGAACGCAATGATGATGAAATTTTTTACAGCAAAGTGATTCAGTAAAGAGAAGAACGTCTTTGTATTGTATGATATAGAAAATAAATAAATGAAAACAATGTATTTGAAATAGACTATGTAAAAGTTTATGAAGAATAATTGCTGAAAAATATTAGGAGAAAAAATGAACAGCATTAAAAGAATTGAAGTAGATGAATATTGGGCAGATTCAACCATTATTGAAGCAGGCGATTTTGTATTTGTCGGCTATTGCATGGGCAATGAAGGCAAATCAATTCAAGAGCAGATTGACGGTGCTTTTTCAACTTTAGAATCACGGTTAAAAAAAGCCGGGCTTGGTCTGGATTCAGTTGTAAAAATGGATTGTCTTTTTAAGAATATTGAAGATTTAAATTATCTTTCTGACATCATCAAAAAGCGTTTTGCAGGAAAGTATCCGGCACGCAAAGCCTTTACGACGGATTTTATAAGAGACGGAATTCTTTTTCAGGTTGATGCAATTGCATATAAAGGAAAATAAAAATTCATCAGGCATATTATGACAAAAGTATATTTTGTACGCCATGCACAACCGGAACATGACTGGAAAGACGACTGAACAAGACCGTTAACAGAAGAAGGCAAAAAAGATTCTGCCATTGTGTTGAAATTTTTGCAGAATAAAAATATCGATGAATTTTATTGCAGTCCATACAGGCGCAGCATGGAAACAATTGCAGATACGGCTGCCTTTTTCGGAAAAGAAATCATAACAGATGAAAGGTTAAGGGAGCGTGAAAAAGGATTAGCAGACAATAACGTTGAAATGTATAAAAAACGATGGGCCGACCACAATTACCATGAAGATGGCGGAGAGTCCATTGAAATGGTTCAGCAACGCAATATGGAAGCACTGAAGGAAATCTTATCATCTAATAGAAATAAAAATATTGTCATAGGAACCCACGGCACGGCCCTTAGTTCCATATTGAATTATTATGATAATAGTTTTGGTTTTAAAGATTTTTTCCGGATTATAAGCTGGCTTCCATATATCGTGGAACTGGATTTTGAAGGAAATAAATTAACCGGCAAGCAAGAGCATTGCCATATAAAAAAAGGAGTGTAACTATGATACTTGAAACGGAACGCTTGTATTTGCGTGAAATGAAAGAATCGGATTTTGATTCTTTGTGTAAAATCTTACAGGACAAAGATACCATGTATGCCTACGAAGGTTCTTTTACCGACGAAGAAGTTCACGGATGGCTTAATAATCAATTCAGGCGTTATAAAGAACTGGGCTTTGGTTTATGGGCAGTCATCTTAAAAGAAACAGATGAAATGATAGGTCAGTGCGGGCTTACAATGCAGCCGTGGAAAGAAGAACAGGTGCTTGAAGTAGGCTATCTTTTTAACCGTGCTTACTGGCACAAAGGATACGCAACGGAAGCTGCCATCGCATGCAAAAACTATGCCTTTGAAACATTAAAGGCAGATGAAGTTTGTTCTATTATCAGGGATACAAATACTGCTTCTCAAAATGTAGCCATAAGGAACGGAATGACAAAGGCCGATACCTGGGTAAAGCATTACAGAGGTGTTGATATGAAACATTATCGTTTTGTAGTTAAGCGTGGATAGAAAGCATTGATTTTTATTAAAAATATAATCTATATGGAAAAAAAATATCATTAATTAAAAATAAAGAATGAAGGAGAATAGATTGTGTTAGAAAAAGTAAACTTAAAAGAAAGTGTAAACTCTGTCGGTAAATTATTCCAATATTTAAGAGTTGGAAAACTGAACAATCATATGTTGAATGTGTTACAGGCTGAAAATCGAACTCTGGATTTTCATATTCATGAAAACTCAGATGAATTATTTTACTGTATAGAAGGTGAGTTTGATATTGAAACTGAAGATGGATTAACGCATTTATCGGAAAATGATTTTATTATTATTCCTAAAGGAACAAAACATAGACCTATTTGCAAATCTTTGGTTAAGTGTCTTCTGATTGAAGTTGAAGGCACTTTAAATAGTGAAAATACAGGTGGAACATATTATTAATTAAGAATAAAAAAGGAGTCAGTGCATGAAATTATTAAAGGCTAATGAAAATCAGATAAGACAACTTGTAGAATTATCCAAGGCTGCTTTTGATTCAGATGTTAATGTAGGTGCACCTGAAGCTGGAGGTCCGCCTGATTATGATTCTTATGAATGGCATGTGAACATGATGAATGAAGGTCATTTATTTTCGGCAATAGAAAATGACCTTCTTGCAGGTGGTGCTGTTCTTTTTCTGAATGAAAATAAAAAAGAGCTGTTCGTTGGAAGAATTTTTATTAATCCTGAATATCATAGAAAAGGCTACGGAACAAGTCTTATGAAGTGTATAGAGAAACTTTATTCAGATGTTGAAATCATTTGTCTTGATACACCTTTATGGAATAAAAGAACCAATCAGTTCTACAAGAAAATCGGCTATGTCGAAACTGGCAGAGATGATGATTCCGTATATTATACTAAAAGAATTAAGAGGACATGAGATTCAGAAATAAAAATCTGGGGGAAAATAAAACAATGAAGAAAGATGTCACATTTAGATACGCAGACAGAAAAGATACAGGATTGATTCTGAAGTTTATAAAGGAACTTGCAGAGTACGAGCATATGGCAGAAGAAGTTGTTGCCGATGAAAAAACGCTTGAAGAATGGATTTTTGATAAACAGAAAGCTGAAGTGATTTTTGCAATTGCTGATGAGAAAGAAGTTGGCTTTGCCCTGTTTTTTCATAATTTTTCTACTTTCCTGGGTCGTGCCGGTTTGTATCTTGAAGATTTGTATGTCTTGCCTTATTACAGGGGAAAAGGGTATGGAAAGGCAATATTAAAGAAACTTGCCTCCATTGCAGTTGAAAGAAAATGTGGACGTCTGGAATGGTGGTGTCTTGACTGGAATAAAGCAAGCATTGATTTTTATCTGTCGCTTAGAGCTGAACCTATGAAAGACTGGACCGTATATCGTCTTGTAGGGGATACTCTTAAAAATCTTGCTGAAGATTAATTTCGTCTGAAATTAGAAGCTTATGCAAAAAATAGAAAGATTTGAAATCTATGTATTAATGAAAAGGAGTGGAAAATGAGTTCTATGAGCGCAGAAATGAATAATGCGATGGCTGAACGTTTTGGCAAGGATTCTCTGCTTGCATTGGCAACAGTAGAAAATGGAAGCCCATACACAAGGGCTGTGAATGCTTACTATGAGAATGGAGCATTCTATGTGATTACCAATGCGTTGTCAAATAAAATGCGTCATATTAACAATGGTTCGGCGGTCGGTATTTGCGGAGAATGGTTTACAGGTCATGCCTATGGAATTAGTTTGGAATATTTTTGCAAGAAAGAAAATAAAGAAATATCAGACAAATTAAAAAATGTTTTTTCTGCCTGGATTAACAACGGACATAATAATTTTGAAGACGAAAACACTATTATTCTCTGCCTGAAACTTACAGATGGCGTGTTGTTTGTTCACGGAACAAGATACGAATTCAGTTTGTGAACTTGTTTCAGCATCAGGTATTATGAGTAAAGGAAATTATATGAACTGGTTTAATATTTACGGCTTTGGAATTGTGTGTATTTTGATGATTCCAAATATAATTTACGCAAAAAAATGTCCTGAAGGTTTTGAAAATCTTTGGCAAAATAAGGTTGTTGTAATACTGGAACAAGTCGGGAGGTTCGGTAGTTTTGCCTTTATGATTTTTAATATTCCAGGCACTTGTTTTGGTTTTGAGTCAGATGAAGCACTTGCATTTTATCTGATTGTGGACGGCTTTTTGCTTGCGGCTTATTGTATTATTTGGGATGTTTGTTTTTGGTCTAATGGAATGTTCCGGGCTGTGGCACTTTCGGTTATTCCGTCTGTATTGTTTTTATTTAGCGGAGTTGTGAGCCATTCAATTTTGCTCATAATTTTCACTGTGATTTTTGCTCCAATGCATATTTTGATTTCCTGTAAGAATGCAAGGGCTGAGTTCTGAAAAAAAGGACAAATAATAACACAATTGGAGATAAATTTTATGGTAAGAGAAATTAAAGAAAACGAATTGAATGGGCTGCTGAATTTATATCTTCACTTACACGAGGATTCTGTTCCAGTGTCTTCAGAAAAACTAGAAAATGCGTGGTACTCTATTATTAATGACAAAAACCATCACATTATTGTAAATGAAATTGACGGTAAAATTGTTTCATCATGTGTATGCGTTATTATTCCCAATCTTACACGAAATGTTCGGCCTTACGCCTTTATAGAAAATGTTGTAACGCATCAGGATTACCGTGGAAAAGGTTACGCCACAGAATGCCTTGAATACGCCAAACAGATTTCCCGGAAAAACGACTGTTACAAAATAATGCTGCTCACCGGTTCAAAAGAAAAAAAGACACTGAACTTTTATAAAAACGCTGGTTACAACTGCACAGATAAGACTGCCTTTATCCAGTGGATTTAAAGTATTCCTTTATATAAAAGAACTATTTTCTATAATAAAATAGTAACAGAATGTAAATCGGAGAAATTTATAAATGGAATTTACAACACAAAGATTGATTCTGCGTTCATGGAAAGAAAGCGATGCAGACAGTTTATATGAGTATGCGAAAGACCCATCAGTTGGGCCAATAGCCGGATGGCCGGTTCATACCAGTGTTGAGAATAGTCTTGAAATTATTAAAAATGTATTGTCGGCAGATGAAACATATGCTGTTTGCCTAAAAGAGGATAATCGTGCTATAGGCAGTATAGGATTAATGCCTCCGGCACAGACATGTACAAAAGCCAACTCGGATGAACTTGAAATTGGATATTGGATTGGTGCGACCTTTTGGGGCAATGGCTATATTCCGGAAGCGGTGAAAGAAATGCAGCGTCACGCATTTATGGACTTGGACTGCACAGCAATATGGTGCGGTTATTATGATGGAAACGAAAAATCAAAGAGAGTTCAGGGAAAGTGTGGATTTCTTTATCATCATACAGAAGAAAATAAACCTTGTCCTTTGATGAATGATTTCAGAACCGAGCATTTTACTTATCTTACGAAGCAGGAATGGTTAAACAAACATCAGTCAACTCAATGACTGATGCTCATTCATGTTATTAAACAGTTTTCTTTTTTATCCGCTCTACTATTTACTTCACAGATTCTGAATGTACTTTTTATAATTCTTCCTATAAAGGAATATAACTACAATACCAGAAACCACTTCCGCAATAATAAATGCAGGCCATACCCAATCTGTTCCAAGTACCTTAACCAGAATCGCTGCCACAGGTAACAAAACTACACACTGAGATAATGCTGCATAGACCAGACTCGGTACTCCGTTTCCAACTCCTTGAAACAGATTGCTCGTCATACGGCTTACTCCGGCAATTAATACTGAAACAGCAATAATATGAAGTGCTCTGGTTCCAGTATCAAGGAAAATATCCCCATTCATTCCGTTATCAAATAAAGAAATGAGCTGTGGAGCAAATACCCAAAATACAACTGCAAACAGTACAGATACTATAACCGAAAACTTCAAGACAATTGAAATACAGAAGTCCAGTCTTTTTTTATCTCTTGCCCCATAATTATATCCAATTACAGGAATCATGCTTTGTGCAACTCCATTGACCGGCATCACAGAAAAACTCCAGAGCTTATAATATGCTGTAAAAACAGCTACCGCAATTGCATCTGCTTTTAAGATCTGATTCATCCCAAAAGACATAACGGCACTTACCGCTAATGCCACAGCTGCAGGTGCCCCTGTTTTACAAATCTCAAGTATATCCTTAGATGGTACGAAATCCCTTGCCTTCAAAGCAATTCCTTTTTTCCAAATGGTACATATTAAAATTGCTACAAGGCCTCCTAATGCCTGACCACACACCGTTGCAATGGCTGCACCTCGAATGCCAAGTGCCGGAAATCCGCATAAACCGAAAATCAATATCGGATCAAAAATAATATTAAACACTGCACCCAGAACGAAAGCAAATAACCCCCAGTTCGGTTGTCCTGTTACCTGCAGGATTCTTTGTCCAATGATAGAAACAAATTCCCCTAAATAGAATATACAGCAAATAGACAGATACTCTGTACCAAGTTCAATCACATCTGCATCATAGGAACACAGTTGAAAATACGAACGAGTGCCAAACAAACCAAATAACGCCAGCAAAGCAGCTGCAAACAATATCAATGTAATCGCATTTCCAACTGCACGTCCCATCTCGTCATGTTTACCGGCACCCGATTTTCTGGATACCGCGGAATTCATACCTGAACCAATTCCGTTACTGATTGCGATAATCACCATCTGTATGGGAGATGCCAGACCTAATGCAGTTAATTCCTTCAATCCCAGCTGCGCCACAAATAAGCTGTCCACCATATTATAAAGTGCCTGAATGATCATGCTGATCACCACCGGTGTTGACATTTTTACCACCAGTTTCTTCATTGGCATCTGGCCAAATATCTGATTTTGCTCCAAAATATCACCTTCCTTGTTCTTAGTGTCTTGAATTATAATATGATTCCAATTACAATAAAATAGAAGATGTACAAGGATTGTTCTAATTATTGGATGTGTAATCATGGCAAGACCAAAATATGAAGATGGACAAAAACACGCACAAAAACGCCTTGAGGAGGCTTTCTGGAAATTGCTGGCAGATTACCCTTTGGAAAAAATCACAATCAATCTCCTGTCCAAAGAAGCAAATGTCAATCATAATATGATTTATTACTACTACGGTAATGTCCTTGAAATGGCTGAAACGATTATCAACAGTGAAGTAGACTTCCGCTTTACCAATAGTTTTCTTGATGCATTTTTACTCGCCGATACGACGGGTTTTAAGGAAATTATTAACAGTAGTACCTATCAGACTCACTGGCAACATCTACGCATAATTTTTCAGAACTCCTCCCTTCTGCTTCATAAGCTCATTACAAACAAGGTGAAGTCAGACTGGTTAGAGCACTTACACCTTGATGCTTCGTCGCTCAGCGATGAACAAGACATTGAGTTTAACTTTATTATTGCAGGTCTGATGTCATTATTCAGATCAGATTATTCTGATGACAAAATACTCCGTGAGAACTTTTTTAAAAGTCCGATTGCAGATGGTATCAGAAAGACAATTCAAAGCTGGAAAGAAACTGTCTCGAGATGCCAGGTACCATAAACCCAACGCATACCCCTGTATGCCAGAGCCGGTAGGCAGCCCGGACGTCATGAAGAAATTCATGGTAAGTAACCTGCCACTCCAGGTTGTCCATTCTTTGTTGAAGTAACAAATCAAATTATAAGGAGGGATTTGCCATGGACAAAGTAAGTGAAAAGCTGACAGTGTATTTTGAAGAACCATTCTGGGTAGGTACCTTTGAAAGGGTTGATAATGGTACATTATCAGTCTGCAAAGTTACTTGCAGAAACAAGCAGAATCTGAACAGATGTTTGAACTGAAACAGCAGAAGAAAAAAGAGAAACATCGGGGCAGATAATGCCCTGGTGGAACTCTAAAATAATAATGTGAGATAGGAAGAGAAAAATGGACTATAGAGTAATAGGCAAGGATACATATTACAGAAAAGGCGTGTTTCGGCATTTTACAGAAGAATGTAAATGCTCAACATCTATGACAGCGGGGATTGATGTTACGGAACTTGTGAGATATTCAAAAGAGACTAATACAAAGTTTTATATAAATTTTTTGTATATACTGTCTAAGGTTTTAAATTCCCGGGACGATTACAAAATGGGTTACTTGTGGCAGACGCAAGAATTGATTTGTTATGACACAATAAATCCCACGCAGTATGTTTTTCACGAAGACACAGAAACTTGCACGCCAGTTTATACGACTTATTACAACGACTACGAAACTTTCTATAAAAATGCCCTGGCAGATGTGGAGATGGCAAAAAAGACTCGCGAATACATGCTTGATATGGAAAACCATCCAAACTGGTTTGATGCTTCATATATTTCCTGGTTAAGCTATGATTCTTTTAATGTTGAACTGCCTGACGGATATTTGTTTTTTGCACCAATCGTAAACTGGGGCAGATACCGCAAGGAAAATGATCGCCTTGTAATGCCTGTAAGCGTGCGGCTTAATCACGCCATTGCCGACGGTTATTTAGTTGCAAAAGTGTTTAAGCTTTTGGAAGAAGAAATTGGTGAGTTTTGCAAGAATTAAGGGAGGAAAATTAAATATGGATGAACAAAGCGAATTATTTACAAAAAAATATTATCAGAATTTAGAAACAGCAATAGAAAAGCTGCCCTTGGAAGTCAGAAGCGAGTTGTATCGTCCTTGCGCAGAGGCATGCGTACAGGAATTTGTATTACCGTTTCAAAGGAAGCTTTTTGAAGAAAGTAATGGGGACTTAGATACATTCTTTATGAAAGCAGGAGAATCAAAGTTCTTCTTTGCTGATGTACAGGAACCGGGACATATTTATGAAATGGGTTATCCTGTGCAAGAGTGTCTTTGCCCGATGGTATCTTCCGGAATGTCAAATTCCAGTGTACATTGTGAATGCATGACAGAGCATACTGTATGTGCTAAAAACTCTGATGCCGAATAAAGAGATAACAATTGAGATGATTCATTCTGTTTTGAAAGATGCAAAGGAGTGTCGATTCCGCGTGACAGTTAAATAATATTGGGGCAAGTTTTTTTGGCGAGAACAATTTTGCATATTCACACCAAAAATATTTTTTTATTCAATTGACTCTCCCCTTAGGGGATAAGATAGACTTCAAGATATGAAAAGGAGATAGGATAAAAACCGTCTGAAATAGCGTCGGTTTTATTTTGCAAATCCTTTTATGGGAGAAAACATCAAATGTTAAAAATCGGGGATTTTTCTAAACTTTCTCATCTGACGGTAAAAGCACTTCGGTTTTATGAAAAAGAAGGCCTTCTTATGCCAAAGTCTGTTGACCAATGGACAGGGTATAGGTTTTATGAAACTGAACAGCTGACCATTGCCGCAAGAATAAAATCATTCAGGCAACTGGGACTAACAATAGAAGAAATAAAGAAAATATTCAAAGGTGCTGATTTAACGAAAATCATGCAGGAAAAAGTCCTTGAACTGAACCGTGAAAAAACAGAACTTGATGTTCGTCTTTCCATAATAAATCATATTTTGGAGGAAAAAGAAATGAAGTATCAGGTAACGGTAAAAGAAATTCCGGGAGCCATTGTTTATTATTCGGAGGTCAGGCTTGCAAAGTATTCTGACATGATGCAGGTGATTCCGGCGATTGGTGCAGAGTGCAGTAAACTTAATCCAAACCTTAAATGTGCAGAACCTCATTATGAATTTTGTGAATATCTGGACGGCGAGCATAAAGACACTGATATTTTAGTCAGACATAACGAAGTGGTAACAGAGTTTGGCAAAGAAAGTGAAAACATCAAGTTTAAGAAAATTCCTGCTTGCAAAGTTCTTTCTATTTTTCATAAAGGTGCCTATGACGAAATCGGTGGGGCATACGCTTTCATCATGAAATATGCAGAAGAAAACGGGTACAAGGTGACAGGCCTTGCCAGGGAATGCTATATTGATGGCATTTGGAATAAAGATTCTGTAGAAGACTGGCTGACGGAAATACAGATTCCTGTGGAATAAGGAGATAAGACAAAATGGCTTTTGATTTTAAGAAAGAATACAAAGAATTATATATGCCAAAGAGTAAGCCGTCCATTGTGAATGTTCCAAAAGCAAATTATATTGCTGTGCGTGGACAGGGTAATCCAAATGAGGAAGGCGGAGCATATCAGAAAGCAATCAGTATTTTGTATGCTGTGGCTTACACTTTGAAAATGAGCTATAAAACCGATTATAAAATTGATGGTTTCTTTGAATATGTGGTTCCTCCCCTTGAGGGATTCTGGTGGCAGGAAAATATTGATGGCGTGGATTATACAGATAAATCATCTTTTAATTGGATTTCTGTAATACGTCTGCCTGATTTTGTAACTAAAAAGAATTTTGATTGGGCGGTAGAAACAGCAACTAAAAAGAAAAAGTTAGACTGTTCATCAGCGGAGTTTTTGACAATAGATGAAGGCTTATGCGTGCAGATAATGCATACAGGCTCTTTTGATGATGAGCCGGCATCGGTTGCTTTAATGGATGCTTACTTAGAAGAAAATGGATATGTAAATGATATTAATCAAAAACGATTGCATCATGAAATATATTTGTCTGACGCAAGAAAAGTTGCACCGGAAAAATGGAAAACTGTAATCAGACATCCAGTAAAGAAAGTGTAAAAGGGGAGTTTATGTCATCAAGCAAAGAATATCTGGATTTTATTTTAGAACAGTTATCAGAATTAAAGAATGTCACTTACCGCGCCATGATGGGCGAATATATTCTTTATTATGGTGGAAAAATTGTTGGCGGTATTTACGATGATAGGCTTCTGGTTAAGCCTGTTAAATCGGCAATTCAGTATATGCCTTCAGCAGTTTACGAATTGCCTTACGAAGGTGCAAAAGAAATGCTGCTGGTAGAAGAAGTTGACAACAAGGATTTTCTAACAGGTTTGTTTAATGCTGTTTATGAAGAATTACCGGCACCAAAAAACAAAAAAAATAATTAATCATAAAAGGAATATATGGAAAAACTTATAAACGAGAAAATTAAAAAAGTGTTCGGTAATGATTACGATGTAAAATTCATGGAACGTCTTTTAGGCGGAGCACAGAAACATACATTTCTTGTGCGCTGCAAAAACGGATTTTCTTTTGTTGCTTACAAGTGGGATTCAAAAACCAGTTATTTTGAACAGGATAAAAAAGCCTTGTTTTGTTCAAGCAGTGCGGAACTTTTCGAAAGCAACAATCATCTTATGAAAGATAATGGTGTTATTACTCCGGAACTTTATTTTATGGACAGAACTAATACAGAGCAGAATTATGATTATGCTTTTGTTGAATACATTGACGGACACGATATGGACTATATTACGGCTAATCAAAAAGAAAGGCTGCCGGCAGTCTTAGATTCGCTTAACAGCAGCATTGAAAAGCTTCATGGCATTAAAAGTGAAACAGCAGGACAAGCAGGCAAAATGTTACCTGCTGATTTCAAAATGGAAAATTATATTTTAGGTGGAATGATTAAGAATAAAAACTTTTTGCAGGAACATGATGCAGAATATTAACAATATTATGAATCGGCTTTTGAAAAGGCAAAAGAATATGCACTCAATTTTAGCAAAAGGAATTTCTACACCTTTATCCATGCAGAACTGGGACCTAATCATGTAATGGTTAATAAAAACAATGAAGCCTATTTAATTGATATTGAAGGTGCAAAGTTTTCCGATGTAGAAGAAGAATTGAGTTTTTTAGACATGCGCTTTGAAAGAAGAATTTATAATCCGCCAGTAGACATGGATCTCAATCGTATGAGTTTTTATCATATAATGAATTGCCTTAGCAATTTACGTGGTGCCGTAGAATTAAAAGAAAAAAATTACTACGACATGGATGATATAAATCAGATGCTGAATTTTTTTCACGAAGAATTTAAACGTGGATTTTAATAATATGGAGAATAACAATGGTAGAATTTAAGAAAATAACCTTTGACAATTTGTTTCAGGTTGCATCACTTTCTGTAGCAGATGAACAAAAAAGTTTTGTAGCTTCAAACTGCGAAAGCTTAATGGAAGCATATGTTGCTGTTACTAATAATCAGCCTGCATTGCCATTTGGAATTTTTGACGGTAACACGGCAGTAGGATTCATTATGTTTGGTTATGGTTCTACAGGAGACGAAGATGAACCGGAAGTTGCAGAGGGCAACTACTGCATCTGGCGTTTTATGATAGACCAGAAGTTTCAGAACAAAGGTTATGGAAAAGAAGCAATTAAAGTTGCTATGGAATATCTAAACACTGAACCTTGCGGAAAAGCTTCAAAGTGCTGGCTTTCTTATGAACCGGAAAACGTCGTTGCAAAAAAACTGTATGCTTCCCTTGGCTTTATTGAAAACGGTGAAATGTGTGGAAAGGAAATTGTTGCAGTAAAAACACTGTAAAGAATTATTATAAAGCGGGTAGAATAATATGATTAAAATTAGATATGTAAAAGACGAAGATAAAGATTTCTGGTATGGCCTTGATAAACATCTTCCGGAAACTGAATTTGAAAAAAAAGTCCGTGACAATCAGGGCTATGTTCTGATGGAAAACGGAAAGAAAACCGGACTGCTAAGATATAACCTGTTTTGGGATAATACGCCTTTTTGCACAATGCTTTTTGTTGACTGGTCAAGGCAGAAAAAAGGATACGGTCTTGCCGTAATGAATCACTGGGAAAATGATATGAAGTCAAAAGGCTATGGAATGGTAATGATTTCAACTCAGGTAGATGAAAACGCACAGCATTTTTACCGTAAGCTTGGGTATAAAGATTGCGGCGGTTTTATTCTGGATATTCCCGGATATGAACAGCCTATGGAACTTTTTATGAGCAAAAAAATTTAATTAATTATGTTTTTATGATTAATGCCTGATGATTGTTAATGATTCTATTCAAAATATATTGTATAATTAAGTTAGTATTAATTAACATTTTTACGGAAGGAACAAATGACAAAGACAGTTTTAACAATTGACGGAATGATGTGCGGAATGTGCGAATGTCACATTAATGATGAAATTAGGAAAAACTTTGCCGTAAAAAAAGTTTCATCTTCTCATGCAAAAGGCACAACAGAAATTATTTCTGAAGAACCCCTTGATGGAAATAAAATAAAAGAAGTAATTGCTAAAACCGGTTATACGCTGAATGACATTGCTTCTTCTGCATACGAATAGAAATCTATTTTTAGCTTCTTTCATCGTTGATGCATTATGAACATTCGACAAATTAAAGAAAACAAAAAACAATTTTTACCGCTTTTGCTTTTGGCAGACGAACAGGAAAACATGATTGACCGCTATTTAGAAAATGGCATTATGTTTGTTCTGGAAGATAGCGGTGTAAAGGCAGAATGTGTTGTAACCGATGAAGGCGCCGGAGTTCTAGAAATAAAAAATATTGCTACAATGCCGGAAGCACAAGGCAAAGGTTACGGCAAGGCATTGATTGATTTTGTGGCGCAAAAATATGCCGGGCAATTTTCCACTCTGCAGGTGGGCACAGGAGACAGCCCTTTAACAATACCCTTTTATGAAAAATGCGGATTCAAACGTTCCCATTCAGTAAAGAACTTTTTTACGGACAATTATGACCATCCCATTTTTGAATGCGGAGTTCAATTAGTTGATATGATTTATTTGCGGCGTGCTTTACGATAAATAAATACATGAGTTCATTTTTACATCCTGATACTATTGTGTTTAATTCTTCATATTGCTATTATTCCTATTCATATAATAGGTATTAGTAGATCAGGGGCTTCTGATTTTAGGACAAACCCTGCAATGTTTTATACCTTATTTAAAATTACAAAATAATATTTATGGATGAATTATGGATTATGAATTTATAAGGGACGTAATTCCAATGTTTGCACAGGCGGCACTTTTAACATTAAGGCTTGCTTTTATTGGAATTCTTTTTTCTATTGTTGCAGGATTTTTATGTGCATTTGTTCGCTATGAAAAAATACCAGTGTTAAAGGTTGTTGCACGAGTCTACATAGAACTTTCGCGCAATACTCCTCTGCTTGTGCAGATTTTCTTTTTATATTTTGCTTTTCCAAGAATGGGAATAAAGTTAAGTGCGGAACAGTCGGCTATAATAGGGCTTACATTTCTAGGTGGTTCCTATATGGCAGAAACATTCCGTTCTGCTTTGGAAGGTGTTTCAAAGATTCAAATAGAAAGTTCATTAAGTCTTGGATTAAAAAATTATCAGGTTATGCTTTATGTAATTCTTCCGCAGGCAGTAAGCGTATCCATTCCCGGCTTCTGTGCAAATATTATGTTCATGATAAAGGAAACTTCTGTCTTTAGTGCAATTGCACTGGCAGACTTAATGTATGTGGCAAAGGATTTAATAGGCCTTTACTACAAGACTGATGAATCCTTGCTCTTGCTTTCCCTTTCATATTTTATTTTACTTCTGCCGGTTTCTATAATTGCAAATTATGCAGAAAGGAGGCTTCGTTATGCCCAGTTCGGAAACAATTGATGCCATAGTAAAATCTTTTAGCGTATTGTTTATGGGTACGAATTTTTTGCGGCTGTTGGGTGGCCTCTGGGTTACTGTTTGGATAGCTCTTGTTTCTGTGTTTTTTTCCATGGTTTTAGGATTTCTTTTTGGAATAGTAATGACAAGGAAAAACAGGATTATAAAAGTCCTCAGCAGAATATACCTGGAGATAATGCGGATTATGCCGCAGATGGTTTTGCTTTTTGTTTTTTATTATGGTGCAACAAGAATGTTCAATCTGAATCTGAGTGGAGAACTGGCTTCCATTCTTGTTTTTACTCTTTGGGGAACTGCAGAAATGGGAGACCTGGTGCGCGGTTCTCTGGAAGCAATTCCAAAGCATCAATACGAAAGCGGACGTGCTTTAGGCCTTACGGAAAAACAGGTTTTTTATTTTATTATTTTACCACAGACATTCCGCCGGCTAGTTCCTTTAAGCATGAACTTGATTACGCGAATGATAAAAACTACGAGCCTTGTTGTTTTTGTAAATGTAATAGAAGTAGTAAAAATAGGGCAACAGATTATCGAGGCAAACCGAATGAAGAATCCAACTTCATCCATTGCAGTTTATTTTGTAATTTTCATGATGTATTTTTTTGTTTGCTGGCTTCTTTCTTTGGTTGCCGGCATAATCGAAAAAAAGCAGAAAGTATAAAAACAGCAGGAGAAAAAAAATGGCTTTACTTGAAATTAAAAAACTGACAAAAACCTTTGCTGACGGTGTGACTGTCCTTTCCAATACTTCCATCAGTATAGAAAAAGGCGAGGTTGTTGTAATCCTTGGACCTTCTGGCTGCGGTAAATCTACGTTGCTTCGCTGTATAAACGGACTTGAAACAATTCAGGGCGGGCAGATTCTTTTAGACGGCGAAGTAATTTCTAACCGGAAAAAGGACATGTATCTTATACGTCAGAAAATCGGCATGGTTTTTCAAAGCTATGATCTATTTCCCCACATGAATGTCATGAAGAATATTCTCCTTGGCCCAGTAAAGGCCCAGTATCGTGCAAAGGAAGAAGTAGAAAAGGAGGCAAGAAGGCTGCTGGAAAGGGTTGGTTTAAAAGATAAGGAAAATGCTTATCCACGTCAGCTTTCAGGCGGACAGAAACAGCGTGTTGCCATAGTCCGGGCCCTTTGCATGCATCCGGAAATAATGCTTTTTGATGAAGTAACAGCAGCTCTGGATCCAGAAATGGTTCGGGAGGTCCTTGATGTAATGATGGGACTTGCAAAGGAAGGAATGACAATGCTTATTGTAACCCACCAGATGAACTTTGCCCGTGCCATTGCAGACAGGATTTTGTTTTTCGGGGAAGGCGGTGAAATCGTAGAAGAAAACAATCCAAAGGATTTTTTTGAAAACCCAAAGACGGAAAGGGCAAAGAAGTTTCTTGAAAACTTTGAATTTGAAGCTCGGCATAAATAAATGTAAAGATATTTTATAAACCTATTGACATAGTAGGAATTAATAGCTATAACTGAATCATAAGTTGCAACTAAAACAAAACCGTTGATACGGTATATTCAAAAGGAGTACATTATGAAAAAATCAGTTATTAAAGTAATTGCCACACTAGCAGTTTTGGCTTCGGTATTCTCTGTTTCTGCAAAGGATAAATTCAGGACAACTGCACAGATAAAGAAAAGCAAGACTATCAAGGTTGCAGTATTCAGTGACAAAAAGCCATTTGGTTATGTAGATGAATATGGCAAGTATCAGGGCTATGATGTTTATTTTGCAGAACGAATTGCAAAAGATCTTGGCGTAAAAATCAAGTATGTTCCTGTAGAACCAGCTCAGCGTGTGGAAGTTCTGGCAACAGGAAAGGTTGACCTTGTTCTTGCAAATTTCACGGTAACAAAGGAAAGGGCAGAAAAAGTAGATTTTGCACTTCCGTACATGAAGGTTGCCCTGGGTGTTGTTTCCAGTGAAAAGGATCCAATCAACAACGTTGAAGACCTTAACGGAAAAACCTTAATCATTGCAAAGGGAACAACTGCAGAAACTTTCTTTACAGAAAAATATCCGGAAGTAAAGCTTCTTAAATTTGATCAGTATGCAGATGCCTATAATGCACTTCTTGATGGTCGTGGTGCAGGCCTTTCTACGGACAATACAGAAGTTCTTGCATGGACCATAGAAAACAAAGGCTTCTTAGTTGGCAGTGGCGTTACATCTCTTGGAAATCTTGATACAATTGCACCTGCAGTTGCAAAAGGAAACAAAGATTTGCTTGACTGGATTAATAAAGAAATTGAAACACTTGGAAAAGAAAATTTCTTCCATGCAGACTACGAAGCAACTCTCCGGGATGTTTACGGAAAGAATTCTGATGCAGATAGCCTTGTTGTTGAAGGCGGAAAACTCTAAGTCAATAAACCAGAAGCTAGAACAAACAGAATTTAATGCACCTGAAACATGAACAAAAACAAAAAAGCGGATGTTCAATGTTTCAGGTGTTTTTTTTACAATTCAGGTTATGACAAAAAGATGAAATTTCACTATACTATGAAAAGTTTTAAGTGCGATTAAAGCCGTACTTTCAATAACACTCATGCAAAAAAAGGAGCTGCTATGGAAAGCAAGACAAACCACAACTTAAAAGTTAAAGACATGAATGGCAATGTAATCTTTAATTCTGACAAAGTCCGCCTTGGAATTCATGAAGGAACTGTTGCCTATGACATTAATTCCTGCCGTTTTGTAGTAAAATGGAACGATGGTTCAATAAGGCCAATGACAGCCCATTTTGCAAGTCAGGTAGAAAAGATTTCCTGCTGAAATATTCTGCAGTCTTTCAAGTTTTTTAGAACCGGAAAATGTTTTTGATTTATACGGTAAGCAATGAAAACAGACAATAAACTTTGTAAAAACGCATATTTTCATCTTCCGGGTCTTTTCGAATTCTATGAATTCTATAAAAAGTTTCTTCCTCTGTATGAAAAGCACAGGGAATATTTTTATGACTGGTGCAGCATTGGTTCAATTTATGGAAGTCCGTCTGACTGTATCTGGGGTGGCGGAAGAACTGGTTTTGGGACTGCCGACGTGAAAAATGTTCTTGACTTATTAAAGGAATTTAAAATTTCTGCAAGGCTTACTTTCAGCAATTCACTTTTAAAAGAAGAACACATTAAAGACAAAAAATGCAATCAGCTGTGTTCAATGTTTGAAAAGTCAACCGGGATTAAAAACGGCATAATTATTTATTCTGATTTGCTACTTGATTTTATACAAAATAAATATCATGATTTTTATTTTGTTTCTTCAACAACAAAGGTTATAACTGATTTTAATGATTTTAATAATGAACTGAATAAAAAAGATTTCCGTTATGTTGTTCCTGATTTCAGGCTGAATAAAAATTTTGAACAGTTAAGAAAACTGACATCAGGACAAAAAGAAAAAGTTGAATTTTTATGCAATGAATGCTGCTGGACTGGCTGCATGCAAAGAAAACAATGCTACGAAAATGTAAGCCGTAAAGCACTTGGAATTGACTGCAAGGAATTTAAATGCAGTGCGCTAGATTCTTTTAAAGGATACAGATTTTCTAAAGCAATGAAAAATCCATGCTTTATAAGTCTGTCAGACATAAAAAATATTTATCTTCCAATGGGCTTTACAAATTTTAAAATAGAAGGCCGCAGTCTTGGCAGTGCCTTGATTCTGGAGTTTCTGCTTTACTATATGACAAAGCCGGAATTTGAAATGGAAGTAAGGGAAGAAATTTATCTGGACAATACACTGGATTTGTTTTAACTGCCGGTTTTAAATAAAATTCAAAATACCCTTTTGACAAAAAATTAAAAAGTTTTTAAACTGTTTCGCAACGAGTGGCTAAAGGCGTAAATCCAGTTTTAGTCACTCGTTTTTTTTATTCAATTTTATTAAACAAGCGTGTAGCCTTTGGCGTAATTCCAGCGACAAGGTTATGCGCTTTTTTTTGTTTTAAAGAGGTTTTTATGGAAAGTCAAAATCAAACAGTAAAAATGGAAAAGTCAAACGCTTTTCTTGCAGAAGAAAAAGTCGGCAGGCTGATGAAAAAGTTTGCAATTCCCTGTGTAATTTCGCTTCTGGTGGGTGCGCTTTACAACATCGTAGATCAGATTTTTATTGCCAATGCCAGCTATTTAGGTTCATCCGGCAACGCTGCAAACACCGTAGTTTTCCCGGTAACTGTTCTTGCTTTAGGAATTGCTGTAATGATTGGCGACGGAACTTGTGCTTTTGTAAGCATTGCTTTAGGCAGAAATAAAAAAGATGATGCACACACTGGAGTTGGAAACGCAATTTTACTTTGCGTGATTTTGAGCCTTGCTTTAACTGTGCTTTATTTAATTTTTAAAGAGCCTATAATTTCTCTTTTTGGCGGAAAGGTAAACGAGCAGACTTACAAACTTTCCAAAGAATATTTTTTCTGGATTACAGCGGGTATCCCTTTTTATATGTTCGGGCAGGCAATGAATCCTATTATACGAAGCGACGGAAGCCCTAAGATTGCCATGATTGCAATTCTTTCCGGTGCCATTGCAAATATTATTTTAGACCCGGTTTTTATTATTGTATTTAAATGGGGAATGAAAGGTGCTGCAATTGCTACGGTTATGGGTCAGATTTTGACGGCCTTATTTTCTGTTCTGTATTTGTGCAGAACGAAGGTAATTCATCTTTGTAAAAAAAGTTTTAGATTGAATTTTTCGATTATTGCAAGATTTTTGTCTTTGGGACTTACAAGTTTTTTAGCCCAGGTTTCGCTGGTGGTTTCCATGGCGGCAGTTCAAAATACCTGCATGAAATACGGCGCATTAGATCCAGTTTTTGGGCAAAGGGAATATGCACAGATTCCGCTGGCAGTGCTGGGAATCGTAATGAAGTTCTTTCAGATTGCAATTTCTGTTTCCATCGGAATTGCCGCCGGCTGCATTCCTGTTGTAGGGTACAACATCGGTGCAAATAGGAACGACAGGGTTCGTCAGCTGTTCAAAAAACTTCTCTTTGTTGAATTTTTAGTGGGCGCCGTTTCTCTTTTTATTGTAGAAGTTTTTCCGTTACAGATTGCAAAACTTTTTGGCGCAGCAAATGAAAGTTCTTATTATTCTGCCTTTGCGGTTAAATGCTTTAGGACTTATCTTTGCATGATGATTTTTGCCACGGTAAACAAAGGCACTTTTATATTTTTGCAGGCCATGGGAAAGGCACTGGCTTCTACGGTTGTGTCTTTGACCCGAGAAATTATTTTTGGAGTATTTCTTCCAATAATCATGCCGGTCTTTATGGGCTTAGACGGACTTTTATGGTCTTTCCCTGCGGCAGATGTTCTGACATTTGCGATTGCACTGATTTTTATAGTCAGGACTTTTAGGGAATTGAATGGAAAATAAGATTACTGGTTAAACTTTTGCTTTATATAAAATATTCATTGTTCAGAATATAATTGTAAAAAAAATACAGGAGAAAACTTTTTGAAACTAATCAGTAAGTTACTGGAGATTGTTCAATAGCCTTGAGGGGTAAAGAAGGTTAAAAACAGCCACTAAAAAAGAGTGACTGTTTTTAACTTACAGTTTGCAAAATGCAAACTGTCGATTATTGAATTTGTTCGCTTTCACGAACGAAATTAGCTTCTCGGAAGTTGATACTTCCTGCGATGCAAATTTTTAAGGAATATTCTTCAAGCCTCTCAAGGCTTTTATGGCAGTTGTAGTCAACAATATTCAGGAGGCTAAATATGAATAAAAATGACGTTACCATTCGTTTGGAAAAACAAAGCGAATATAAAGAAGTAGAAAATCTGGTCAGGGAATCTTTCTGGAACGTTTACCGTCCGGGATGCAGCGAGCATTATGTTCTGCACACTTTGCGGAATAATCCTGCTTTTGTAAAGGAACTGGATTTTGTAATGGAAAAAGACGGACAGCTTATCGGGCAAAATGTTTTTGTTAAAACTGTCATCAAGACTGATGCCGGCAAAGATATTGAAGTTCTGACAATGGATCCGATTTGCATTACGCCGGAACTTAAGCGCAAAGGCTACGGAAAGATTTTACTGGATTATTCTTTGGAAAAAGCTGTCGGACTTGGCTATGGTGCAGTTTTATTTGAAGGTAATATCGGCTTTTATGGAAAGAGCGGATTTGATTATGCAAGTAAATTCGGAATCAAATATCACGACCTTCCCGAAGATGCCGATTCTTCATTCTTTTTGTGCAGGGAATTAAAACCTGGTTTCTTAAATGGAATTACAGGCGTTTACCAGACTCCACAAGGTTATTATGTAAGTGATGCCGAAGTAGAAGAATTTGATAAACAGTTTCCTGCAAAAGAAAAACTAAAACTTCCAGGGCAAATATTCTAAACGATAAAAAATAGCACAACTCTTTGCTGCGGATTAATTCTGTGGCAAAGAGTTTTTTTATCTGATTTGTATGATTTTACTGAAATCTTCTCATCACTGTGAACGTTACTCCAGCCCTCAAACTGATTTCTCACAGAATCCTCACAGGAATTCAATAATTCTCACACTCCATTCACAGGTTCTTCTGTATAATTATGATGTCAAAAGTTTACGGATTATCAAATTGTAAAAAAGGAGTGTTTTTAATGAGCATATTAAACAGTCATTTTAAATATTACACCATGATTATTGGTTGTGGAAGATTAGGAGCAAGTCTGGCAGATTCCCTTTATGAACAGGGAGGAAATGTTTGCGTTATGGATAAAGATAAAGACGCCTTTAGGAAATTGAATTCTTCCTTTGGCGGACTTACAGTATGCAATGATGCAAGGAATATTGATGCACTTAAGGATGCAGAAATTGAAAAAGCAGGCGTTGTTATTATCGTTACGAATAATGACAATACAAATATTATGATAGCTCAGATTGCAAAGGAAGTTTATCACATCCCGCAGGTTGTATGCAGGCTATATGATTCTGACAGGGAATGCGTCTATCAGGAATTTGGAATTGATACAATTTGTCCTGCAATTCTTTCAGTAAATGAAATTGAAAGTATTCTGGACAAGAAAGGAGCCTTTAGAAAATGAAAAAATCAGTATTAATTTCAGGAAAATACGAGATGATCAAGCAAATGTCAGTTTCATTGCTTAATAAAAAGTATAGGGTTACGGCAATTTGTCAGGATTATGATAAATGTCAGGAACTTTCAGAACTTAAAGGACTGGACGTATATTTTGGCGATGCAACAAAACCATATGTACTGCAGGAAGCAGGAATTTACGGGTTTGATATTGCCATTGCAGTTACGGAAAACGATGATGCAAATCTTGTGTTTTGCGAACTGTGCAAAAAGAAATTCCATATCTATAAAACAATCTGCACAATCAATAATTCTGAAAATACAGCGTTTTTCAGGCAAATGGGCGTTGATGGAGTTGTATGCGCTACGAATGCCATATCTGGCCTGATAGAACAGCAGGCTTTTGTGGATGAAATTACGACAGTCATTCCTGTTGGAGACCGCAAGCTAAGTGTTTCTGAAGTAACAATTAGTGGTCAGTCCAATGTATGCGGCAAGACACTGGCTGAAATTCAAATGCCAAAAGATACAATTGTAGGCTGTGTGCTCAGACAGGAAAACACGATTATCCCAAAGGGAAACACAATGATTTTACCGGGTGATTTGCTGGTGTTGTTATCCGGATCAAAACAAGCAGAAGATATGCAGCTTTTATTTAGGCGGTGATAATTGTGAATATGAAAAAATGCGAAGAAGAGGAATGCAAAAAAAGAAGCAGTTTCGGAAATCTTCTTGTGCTTATAGGACTTATGGTTCTTATGCCTGTTGCAGTCATTCCGTTCTTTAAGGAAGAAATGAAATATGCAAGATTTTTTGTGATTCCTGCCGCTATTTATATCATCATCGGAATTCTGATTGAGCTTTCGGTAAAAAGATTTAAATGCCGGATTGTAATGAACAGCACGCTAGTTGTTATTCTTGCATGGATTTTTGGATTTATTGCAGGTGCAATGCCGTTTTATTTTTCCGGACAGTTAGGATTTGTTCAGTCATTGTTTGAATCTGTAAGCGGATATACAACAACCGGATTATCTGTCGCAGACGTCAGCAGGATGCCTGAAATCTTTTTATTCCATAGAAGTTTTATGCAGTTTTGCGGAGGACTTGGATTTGTTATGTTTATGGTATCTTTTGTTCAGGAAAAACAGTCCATGAATCTTTATAACGCAGAAGGTCATACGGATAAAATCATGCCAAATCTAAAGTCTACGGCGAGGGCAATATTTTTTTTATATGCTGTATGTCTTTTTCTTGGCAGTATAATGTATGTAGTGTGCGGAATGCCGGTGTTTGACAGTATTCTTCATACTATGGGAGCATTATCGATAGGTGGTTTTTCCAATAAGGCAGACAGCATAGGATCATATGACAGTATTTCAATTGAACTTGTTACCATGATTTTAATGATTATTGGAACAACAAATTTTGCGGCTTTATTATTGCTTGTTAATGGAAAAATAAAGCAGTTTGGCAGGCTAAGTGAAATCCGTTTAATGGCCGGATTATTACTGATTTTTGTTCCTGTAACGGTTGTAGTTTTTGCTTTAAAATCAGGCAATACAATTCCAGATGGAATCCGTGTTGCAGCGTTTAATATTATTTCGGCATTGTCTACAACTGGTTATTCTACAGCAACTGGCATCCTGCAGCAATCTGGATTATGATTCTGATGATGCTGATTGGTGGCGGCATGGGCTCTACTGCCGGCGGAATAAAACTTTGCAGGGTGAATATTCTCTGTGAACAGTTTAAGGCAGTGATTTATGAAAAAGTCACAGGAAAGAAAAAAGTGATGTTTCCAATAATTCAGATGGCGTCAGGAAAAATAAGAATTTCAGACTTGTTGCTAAAGGATACCATAGGATTTGTGATGACATATTTGTGCATATTCTGGATTGGAACTCTGCTGATTACAATGACTGCAAATGTTTCAGTATCCGATGCAAGTTTTGAATTTGCTTCTTCTCTTGGAACTGTAGGACTTTCCGTTGGTGTTACAGGAACTGATACAAATGTTCCAACCATGCTGGTTGAAATTGCCGGGATGTTCCTTGGAAGACTTGAAATATTTACGATTCTATCTGGCTGCTATATGGGAACTACATCTATTGCAGCCAAAATGAAAGGTTTGAAATTATATGGAAAAAGAAAAAATCAAGACGTATTGTAAGGAATCTGCCATTACTTGTTTTATCTGCCTGTTGTCGAGTGTAACAGGTTTTGTTTTCCGGTATGCCGGATTCCCTGAAACAAATATTGTAATCATCTATTTGTTTGGTGTTGTAATGACGGCAAGGCTTACCAATTATCTGGCTTTTGGAGTCATTTCGTCTGTTATGGCGACATTTGCATTCAATTACTTGTTTACAAAACCAATACATACATTTGCTGTAAGTGACCCAAGTTATCTGATTACTTTTGCAGTCATGATATTCACTGCAATAGCCACCAGTACCATGACCATTCGGATGAAAAAAAGCATGGAAGAAGCAAGAAAAAGAGAAATCGAAAAAAATGCCTATAAAGAAAAATCGGAAAGAGAACATTATCGCGGCAACATACTCCGGGCAATTTCTCATGATTTAAGGACGCCGCTTTCCGGAATTATGGGAACAAGCGAAATGATCATGGATATGTCAAGTAAGACGGAGCCAAGATTTGAACTGGCAAAGGGAATATGGAAGGATGCTGACTGGCTGCATACTCTGGTGGAAAATATATTGAACATGACGAGAGTGGAAGAAGGCAGGCTTACCATTCAAAAGCAACCGGAAGTGGTAGATGAAATTATTGAAAATGCACTGGAAATTATAAAAAAACGAGCTCCGGAATACGATATACAAATAGAACTTCCTGATGACATCCTTATGGTGCCCATGGATGCTAAACTGATTATACAGGTGCTTGTAAATCTTCTTGATAATGCAATTAAGCATTCCACTGTGAAACAAAAGATTACAGTTACAGTAGAAGAAAAACCAAAATGTGCCGTTTTTATTGTTTCAGACAATGGCGAAGGAATCAGCGAAGAAGATTTGCCTAACATTTTTGAAATGTTTTACACGTCCAGAAAAAACAGTGCCGATTCAAAACGTGGTGTCGGATTTGGACTTCCTATTTGCGATGCAATCGTCAAGGCACACGGAGGAACGATAAACGCAGAGAATATTTCTGAAGGCGGTGCAAGATTTACGTTTACGCTGCCGCTAGCAGCGGATGAAGGAGAAGTGATTCAAAGTGAGTAACATAGCAAAAAAGATACTTATTGTAGAAGATGATGTCCAGATTAGAGGGTTTATCACTTATGCATTGCAGTCCGAGGGTTATAAATGTATAAGCTCTGGAAATGGACAGGGTGCTATGATAGCAATTTTAACTCAATCCGTAGATCTTATTCTTTTGGATTTAGGTCTACCGGATATGGACGGTATTGATATTATTAAAAAAGTCCGTGAATGGTCGACGGTTCCGATTATTATTGTTTCAGCCAGAGACTTGGACAAGGAAAAGGCAAACGCCCTTGATTTAGGTGCCGATGACTATCTGACAAAGCCCTTTTCTGCAACAGAACTTCTTGCAAGAATAAGAGTTGCATTCCGCCATAGCAGTCAGACATCAGACAAAACAGGGCTGCAAATTTATAAGGTAGGAGATTTAAGCCTGGATTTAGAAAAGCATATAGTAGAACTTAACGGGCAGAAGCTTCACATTACGCCAATGGAATATTCTTTATTATCATTGCTGTTTAAGAATCAGGGAAAGGTTCTTACAACCGCAAATATTCTACGCGAAGTTTATGGTGTGGAATATGGAAATGATACACAGGCTCTCCGTGCACTGATGGCAGGACTCAGGCGTAAAATAGAAAAAAATCCAGCAAAACCCAGATACATCAAAACAGAAATTGGTGTTGGATACCGGCTTGTGGATGAATAAAAATTTCAATAAAAGATTTAGAAAGCGTATGTCGGAGAGTTTGTTTCTTTATTTCATAGGCCCTAAATAATGCTTCCGTAGTACTTACGAAACGCTTTGATAGTACTATAAATACGATTTTCACTGTAAGTGGACATCATTTCCGTAGATTACGGACATCATTTTCACAGACTACGGAAATCGTTCCCAAAGGTTACGGACATCGTTCTGATAGTCCTTCAGAATCGTTTTGCAGGTACTACTTTGTTGTGTTTTATTAGCTTAAACGGTGGCTTTACAGCGTTACGGAATAATCGCTTGCATACATGGCTTTTAAGTTTTCTTTGCTGTTGTATTGTTCGCCAATACAGAATTCCTTTGACCAGGTCATATAGTAAGCCCACGGAGTATGTGTTTTTTCCAAAACCTTTATGTCAGGCATGTAGCCCACTTCTGCCAGGGCTGCAACTTTGTTGTTAGAAACATTTGCAATGAGCTTTTTATAGTCTTCTTCATAACCGGTGCTTTCATATTGCTGAAGGTAAATATCCACAGAAACTACGTCTACACAATTGTCTCCAGGGTAGCCTTCTTTAAGGCGGCAGTTCCACACCCAGATTAAGTTGTTTATGTGCAGGACGTTGGTGTAATAGTCAAACATAAGCTTGTATAATTCCTTTGCAACTTGCGGACCTTTTGCTCCCCACCAGAACCAGTCGCCGTCAGATTCGTGGAAGGGCCTCCACAAAACAGGAATGCCTGCTTCTTCAAATTTGCGCAGTTCTTTTGCTATTATCTCCATGTCAGAATAAAACGCTTTTTGTTCCGGTGAATCTTTTACTAAAACCTTTGCTGCATCAAAGTCCGTGTTTTTTGCATAAAAACTTTTGTCGCGGCCGCTAATTGGAGAAAACCAGTGGAATGATAATGTTACGATTCCTTCAGGGTTTTCTTTTGCCCATTTAAGTGCCGTTTCTACAGTGTCGCGGTTTTCGTAGACTTCAGTTAGGCATGGCTCTGTGGCGTCTTTGTAATTTATGTTTGGCGAATAAGACAGAAGTTCAAAGCCGCAGAGTTTTGGTTCCTTGCCCGTAACGCTTTTGATGTATTCAATTTCTTCCATTGGGTTTGTCTGCGTGTGCTGGCCTGTAATTATTTTTTTACCTGAAATGTTTTCTAAATAAGATAAAAGTTCTTTTGCTTTCTTTGTTGCGTTTTTGTTTACCGGTGTCTGCATGTTTAGCTCCTTTTGCCGATGGCAATTCAATTTTTATTGAACAATATTTTTTTCAGATTAAGCTTTAGTTTTATTCCGTATTCAAAACCATTTTTTGCATAATCTGAAGATTCACTTTCATGTAGTAGATAATTATAGCAGCAAAATATTTCAGAATATAATAAATCTCCATATGACTGTTTCCAGCCTGCTATGGGAAACAAGCGGATGGTAGAATCGTCGTCGTTTTCATTTTCTTTTGTCATGATAAATTCGCAGCCGTTTCCGATTCCAATGTAAAGCCAGTCCAGTCCTCTGTTGAACGGGTAAAAGTTTACGCTTAAATCAACACCAACGGTTTTAACAGCTCCATCGGATTCTTCCGGAAATATTGTTGTATGAGAAAATGCAGGTTTTATAGAAAAGTAATCAAAAAGCTGAACTTCGTAATTTATTCCAAGTCCCCAGCCATGATTTTTCAGACTTGTCATTAAAAATGAAGTGTCAAAAGAAAACTTTCTTTCTCCGATAAAACTTTGCGCATGTAAGTTTAATGCAGATAAAAGAGAAAGAAAAAATATTATAATCGTGACTTTTCTATTCCTACTAAGAATCATAATCTGCTAAACCTTACCACCTGCATATCTGTTTATAAACTTTAACAAAATAGATTATTTCCAAAAGTGCCGTAATTCCCCATGAAAAAACGTAAAGCAGATAAAGGGACGGAATTGTTTTAAAGTAAGCAAAGATTGTGTAAATCCACACGATTCTGAAAACGCATGAACCTAAAATTACGATGACGGAAGGAACGCCTGTTTTGCCAAGACCTCTGGAAGCGGCAATGGATCCGTCCATGAATGCTGAAACACAATAGGAAACTGACATGATGCTTAAACGCTGCAAGCCAAAATCCAGAACCTCTGCATCGTTTGTAAAAAGTTTTAGGAATGGTGTTGCAAAAATTAAAAGCAGCAGGCCAAGACCAAGGGCAATGAAAAAAGCATAGCCCGTGCTTATAAAGTAGCTTTTTAAAATCCTGTCTTTCTTTTTTGCGCCGTAGTTCTGTCCGATGTAGGTTGATGAAGCAACGTAAAATGCGCTCATGATTCCGTAGATAAAAGGGTCTGCATTTGCTGCAGTAGAATTTCCTGCAACGGCTGTGGCAGAAAAAGAATTTACGCCCATCTGAATAAAGATATTGGCAAAGGCAAAAATCATATTCTGCAATCCGCTTGGCAGTCCGACTTTTAAAATCCTTGCCATTTTTGCCGTGTTGGTTTTAAATCTGTCAAAGGAAAGATGGATTTCCGAGCTTTCTTTTCTAAGGCTTGTGATTATGCAAAATGCACATATATACTGTGAAATTATGCTTGCCAGTGCAACGCCGTCTACATCCATTTTTAAAACCAGAACAAAAAACAGGTTCAGGATTACATTTAAAACACCGGACATGGCCAGAAAGTAAAGTGTTTTTTTTGTGTTGCCGCTGGCACTGTAAACTGCGTTTCCGAAGTTATAGATTGCAAGGGCAGGGAATCCAAGCATGTAGATTTTCAGGTAAAGGGTTGCATCGGGCAAAAGTTCTGCCTTTGTATTCATTGCCTTTAGCACAAGTCCGCTTGTTGAAACGCCTGCAACGCAAAGGAAGATTCCTGTAAACATGCAGATGATAAGTGCTGTTTTTATTGTCTCTGTTGTTTCCTTTCTATTTTTTGCTCCTAAATAAAATGCAGTGATTACAATAATTCCGTTGGCAAGTCCTTCTAAAAATCCTGTAAACAAAAAAACTAACTGGGATGTTGAACCTACTGCGCCTAATGCAATTGAACCTGCAAACTGCCCTACAACTGCAATGTCTGCCATGTTAAAAAGTGACTGCAGTATGTTGGAAAACATCAGCGGTATGGAAAAAAATAAAATCCCCTTAAAAAGAGAATTTTCTGTCAAAGAAAGAGACTTGTTCTGCATAGGCAATCCTGCACATCAAAATAGCACAAAGAATAAAAATGTCAATAAACGTGTAGATTTTATTTTCTTGCACCGGTAAACTTAAAGAAAAAGGGAGACTTTAAATTATGGAAAAAGAATTAAGCGTAAATGGTAAAAATTTTTCTATTATAAAGTTGTTAGGCAAAGGCAAGGGCGGCTATTCCTATCTTGCAACGGACGGGAAAAGTCAGTTTGTTTTAAAGCAGATTCATCACGAACCATGCAACTATTACCAGTTTGGAAATAAAATAGAAGCAGAAATCAATGATTACGACAGGCTTAAAAAAACAGGCATTAAGCTGCCAAAGATGATTGACGTTGATGTAGAAAATGAGCGCATTCTGAAAGAATATATTGAAGGTGAAACAATTTATAATCTTGTGATTGATGACAAAATGAAAGCAGATTATATAAACCAGGTAAAAAAGATGTGCAGCGTTTTATATCCTGCAAATTTGAACATCGATTACTTCCCGACTAATTTTATTGTGCAGGATGGCGTTCTGTTTTACATAGACTACGAATGCAATAATTATATGGAAGAATGGAACTTTGAAAACTGGGGAATCAAATACTGGTCCAAGACTCCTGAGTTTTTACAATACGTAAAGGAACATTCGTAAATAAAAAATTTTTTATAGGTCGAATGTCGGATTTATAATAATTTGCAACCTTATTTTATTATTGCAAATAAACGCCGTAGGCAGGTTCAGCCACGAAAAAAAATCTGCACAAACGTAGTGCGGAAGCCTTTTTTTCGTGGATGGTTCTGCCGAAAGGCGTTTAGTTTTCTATAAAAATATAATTATATATAACTCGATATTCGGCCTAACAATCAGTTTGTTTTTTATTTACGATTCCCTGTAATCAAAGACACGCTTTGTTTTCTTTTCGCTGCGCGGCAATGTGCCTACAGGAACAACAGCAACTTTAGGGTTTACTCCAATCTTAGATTTAAAGATTGCCGCAATTGCTTTGCCTGTTTCTTCAAAGCTTACTCGGCCTTCAACTTCAACTGTAAGAACCATTACGTCTTTTCCGTTGTCTTCATCATGGCCTATGGCAATGGAATATTCACTTGTAGCACCGTCTACCTGCTGCAGGATTTCTTCTACCTGAGCCGGGAACATGTTTACGCCGTGAACTTTAAACATATCGTCGCTGCGGCCTTTAATGATGTCCAGGCGCGGATAGCATGAACCGCATGAACACTTTTCAGGAATTATGCGCGAAAGGTCATGGGTGCGGAACCTTAAAAGCGGTGCTCCTTCTTTTACTAAAGTTGTAATTACAATTTCTCCTTCCTGGCCGTCTTCTACTGGTTTGCCTGTAACAGGATCAATTATTTCTATATAGATGTAATCGTCCCAGTAGTGGATATATTTTTCTTTCTGGCATGTTATGCCGATGCCTGGACCGTAGATTTCTGTAAGGCCGTAAATGTCATAAAGTTCAATGCCAAGTCCGTCTTTAATGGTCTTGCGCATTTTGTCAGACCAGCGTTCACTTCCTATAACGCCTTTCTTTAAAGCAATTTTATCTTTAAGTCCGCGCTTTGTAATTTCTTCTGAAAGTAAAAGGGCATAGCTTGAAGTTGCACAGATTACTGTTGACTGAAGGTCCTTCATCATCTGCAGCTGTTTTTCTGTATTGCCCGGTCCCATAGGAACTGCCATTGCTCCAAGTTTTTCACAGCCGGCCTGGAAGCCTATGCCTGCAGTCCACAAGCCGTAACCCGGTGTAATCTGAATCCTGTCTTTTTTTGTAATGCCTGCCATTTCGTAGCAGCGGGCAAACATGGTAGCCCAGTCGTCAACATCCTTTTTTGTGTAAGGAATTATTACAGGCTTTCCTGTAGTTCCGCTTGAAGAATGAATGCGAACAACTTCTTCATCTGGCACAGCCTGGATGCCAAGAGGATAGGCATTTCTTAAATCATCTTTTGAGCTGAAAGGAAGCTTTTCAAAATCTTCCTGACTTGAAATTCCTGTAATTCCTTTTTCACGGTAAAGTTTGCCGTAATAGCTGTCGCCTGCAACAAGGCGCTTTATCTGTCTGTCAATTAATTCAATCTGTTTTGCTGTTAGCTTCATAGAGTATATCCTTTGAATAGTCGTTTCTTTTTATAGAAGCAGTATAGCACAACTGTAAATAATTGCAAGAAAAAGTTTATTAATTATAGAAATTTTTTATAGTGAATAATAGAAAATAAATCTATCAAAACCTATTGCAATAGTAGGTAAACAACTGTATATTCTAATCATAACCTAGCAAGAGAGTAGGAATAGAAATAGCAGCAAGTTCTGCACAAAACATCAGGAGGCTTAAATATGGCAAATTACAAGTTTGAAACATTACAGTTACACGTTGGACAGGAAAATGCGGACCCGGCATCAGATTCAAGGGCAGTTCCGATTTACCAGACTACAAGCTATGTTTTCCATAATGCTCAGCATGCTGCTGACCGTTTCGGATTAAAGGATGCAGGCAATATTTACGGCCGCCTTACAAACAGCACACAGGGTGTTTTTGAGCAGCGCATTGCAGCCCTTGAAGGCGGTGTTGCAGGCCTGGCAGTTGCAAGCGGTGCTGCAGCAATTACATACGCAATTCTGGCACTGGCAAAAGAAGGCGAACACATTGTTGCACAGAAAACAATTTACGGCGGCACAAATAACCTTCTTGCACATACACTTCCGCTTTACGGTATCAGCACAACATTTGTAAATGTTCACAACCTTGCAGAAGTTGAAAATGCAATCAAACCGGAAACAAAAGCAGTTTATATAGAAACTTTGGGTAACCCGAATGCAGACATTCCTGATATTGATGCCCTTGCAGAAATTGCACACAAGCATGGCATTCCCCTTGTAATTGACAACACTTTTGGAACTCCGTTCTTTATCCGCCCTATAGAACATGGTGCAGATGTTGTAGTTCATTCTGCAACAAAGTTTATTGGCGGACACGGTACTTCTTTAGGTGGCGTAATCGTAGACGGCGGAACTTTTGACTGGGCAAAGAGCGGCAAATATCCATGGCTCAGCGAAGGTAATCCAAGCTACCACGGTGTAAAATTTACGGAAGCTGCCGGCAAGGCTGCCTTTGCAACTTACATCCGTGCAATTCTTTTGCGTGATGAAGGTGCATGTATTTCTCCATTTAATGCATGGGTTCTTTTGCAGGGAACAGAAACTTTGAGCCTGCGCCTTGAACGCCATGCAGAAAATACAAAGAAGGTTGTAGAGTTCCTTAAAAAACATCCTCTGGTAGAAAAGGTAAACCATCCGTCCCTTCCGGAACATCCGGATCATAAGCTTTACCAGAAGTACTTCCCAAACGGCGGCGGTTCAATCTTTACATTCCAGATTAAGGGCGGCAAGGAAGAAGCATTTAAGTTTATAGACAACTTAAAGATTTTCTCTCTCCTTGCAAATATTGCAGATGTAAAGAGCCTTGTAATTCATCCGGCAAGCACAACACACAGCCAGCTTACGGAAGAAGAACTTAAAAATGCCGGAATCTTCCAGAATACAATCAGGCTTTCAATTGGAACAGAACACATTGATGACATTATTGCTGACCTTGAAAATGGATTTTCTGCAATAAAATAAATATAATGAGAGTTAACAAGAGGTAGAATTATGAGCGAAGTAAAATCAAGTGCATTGGAATTGATTGGTGAAACACCTGTTGTAGAAGTTTCAAGATACAGCAAGGCTGCAGGAGTTGACGGCGTAAAAATCGTAGCTAAACTTGAATATCTTAATCCGGCTGGTTCCGTAAAAGACAGGGTTGCACTTTCCATGATAGAAGATGCAGAAGCAAAGGGAATCTTAAAGCCTGGTGCAACTATTATTGAACCGACTTCAGGAAATACAGGCATCGGCCTTGCTTCAGTTGCAGCAGCAAAAGGCTACAAGGCAATTTTAACTTTGCCTGATACCATGAGCGTTGAACGCAGAAACCTTTTGAAAGCATACGGTGCAGAACTTGTGCTTACGGAAGGTGCAAAGGGAATGAAAGGTGCCATTGCTAAGGCAGAAGAATTAAAGAAAGAAATTCCTGACAGCGTAATTTTAGGTCAGTTTGTAAACCCGGCAAACCCTGCAATCCATAAAAAGACAACTGGTCCAGAAATCTACAGGCAGCTTGACGGCAAGGTTGATTTCTTTGTCGCAGGCGTTGGAACAGGCGGAACAGTTTCCGGCACAGGTGAATACTTAAAGGAAAAAATCCCTGGCGTAAAGATTGTTGCCGTAGAACCTGCTACAAGCCCTGTGCTTTCTAAGGGAACAGCAGGCCCGCACAAGATTCAGGGAATCGGTGCAGGCTTTGTTCCTGATACGCTTAATACAAAAATCTATGATGAAGTCATTGCCATAGAAAATGACGATGCCTTTACGGAAGGCAGGCGCTTTGCACGCAGCGAAGGTGTTCTTGTTGGCATTTCTTCCGGTGCTGCATTGAAGGCTGCAACAATTCTTGCAGGCCGTCCTGAAAACAAGGGAAAGACAATTGTTGTTCTTCTTCCTGATTCCGGAGACAGATATCTTTCTACAGCATTGTTTGCAGAATAAAATTAAAAACAGGATGATTTAATAAAAGTCTATATGCTGTCTGGATTAATTTCCAGGCAGCATTTTTTTATACAATTTCTAGCTTTCACGTATAATACAGTATTTGATTTCAGCATGTCTTGTTTAATGTTTTCTTCCTTATATTCATCTGCCATTATTTATTTTGCTCTGATGCAATTTTTGCAAACTTATGCTACAATAAAAAGTGTAAAAAAGGAGACGTCATAAATGCGGAAAGAATTTTGTGAAAAAGACGGTATACTGATTACATACACAAATGATAATGTTTGTTTTGAAGATATAAAAACGGCAGAATCTATTCTTCTTACTAACGACGGAAAAATACTGCATTCTAATTTTGATGAATCAAAGAATTCATATTTTATAAATTATCTTAAACAGATTTACCCGGCAATCACTACCTACAGAACATTTGATTCACTGGAGACTGCATAAGTGCCGGTTTATATCAGAACTCTGGGGTATAAAATTTATATATGGCAGAAGTTATAATGTATTTCCTTAACTAATAAAACTACAGCATTCTGGACATGGCACGGATTTCATTTTTCCAATCTGTAACAAGAGTTTCGGGGGCCAGAGGGCAAGCATTTCTTCCAAATCCTAAAATCTGGTTCA
This sequence comes from Spirochaetia bacterium, assembly GCA_022768865.1. Lineage (GTDB taxonomy): Bacteria > Spirochaetota > Spirochaetia > Treponematales > Treponemataceae > Treponema_D. The sequence goes on along the minus strand of JALELH010000012.1, from coordinate 50,788 downwards.
AGATTTTATTTCTCTGGCTTGAAGAAAATGTTACAACAGTTTTATCTTCTTTATCGGAATCTTCAATGATTGTTTGATCTTCTGCAATGTCATGATTTTTAATCCATGTTCTTCCATATCCGTAGAATTCAATTTTAAAGTTTTCTACTTTCCATCCCCTAAAGGCTCCGAGCCGTCCTCCACCGCATCTTGAAGCAAAATCAAAATCTTCAGGAAGAGAAAAAGTTTCATCCATGACAACAATATTTTTCATGCTGTTCAAAAGATAAAGCAAATCAAGATTCTGATATTCACTGTGACCAAAAACATAAACAGAACCGTCATCCAGAAGCATCTGATATGGATAAATAATTCTTTTTGCTTTTGAGTTTTTCTTGGGAGCATCATAATTAAAACAAAGTTTCTGGTTATTCTGAATAGCCTTAAAAACCTTATTCCAGTTTTGATTATTAACTATAAATTTCATCTGTGGTGCAACAGTAATTCTTGAATTTAGAATTCCACTGCCTGCCACAACAACAGGTTCAAGCTGATAAATCAATTTTTCAACTTTGTCATAAAGCGGAGTATCCTTGTATTGAACCAAAAGTCCTTTTATGGCAGCAACCAGTGCAAGATTATTTTTTGTAGTATCTGAATAAAACTTTTCATTTTTAAAATCTTCCGTAAGGGAATAACGCTGATGTGTATATTCCAGAATTCCCAGATCTTCAAGAATAGCAATTTCCCTTCCGACTGTAGTCACAGAATAACCTATTTTTTTAGCAACACGCGCTGCAGACATTCGCTCAGAAGCAGTTTCATCAGTAACTGTTTTTAGAATTAAAACCTGTCGTTCTGTTAAATTGAAAGATTTTGCCATAAACAGACTTCCTCCATGTTCATACTTCTATCATAACATAAAAGCTCCGTCAAATATGGCGGAGTGAAAAAATTATATAAATATGCAAGGTCAACCACAAATGAATGAGCATTCATTGTAAAATCAAATCGTAAAAGAATAAATTATCTGGAGTTTTTATGGAATTATCAAATGAAGAATATGAATTCTTTTTAAAAGAAAAGTTTTTTATGAAGATTCCAGCTATGGAAAAGCGCAAGGAAATTTTCAACGATACAAAGAAACTCTGCACAGAAAATCCAAAACTTGTGGAGTCAATAAAAAAATCCGTAAGTAAGCAAAAATGTATAGAAGAAAAAATACATTTTACAGAAAATAATGATTCACAAAATAATCAAAAAGCAGAAATCATCATTTCTGAAAATAGGACATTTTATGCAGCATCAAAATATGCCCAAAAGGGTATGAAGACCTGTGTTCTGAATTTTGCTGATTTTTTTAATGCAGGCGGATATGTTGAATTTGGTGCAAGCTCCCAGGAAGAATCTCTTTGCCGTTGCAGTACACTTTATTTTTGCCTGAATGATAAAGAAATTAAGAAAAGTTTTTATGAAAACCACAAAAAGCTGCAAGAAGAAAAAAAAATTGATTTTAGATATAACGACGACTGCATCTGGACTCCACAGGTCACTGTTTTTAAATCTGATACTGAATCTCCTGTTTTAATGGAAGAAAAAGACTGGTTCTATGTAGACGTAATTACCTGTGCTGCTCCTAATGTAGCAAAAAAAACTAAAGCTACCCTGATGACAAAAGGGGAACTGTATGTGATTTTAAAAAAGCGATTTAAAAGAATTTTAGAAATTGCAAAACACAATAAAGAAGACGCATTGATTTTAGGAGCCTTTGGTTGCGGTGCATTTGGGAATCCGCCGGAAATTGTTGCTCTGGCAGCATCTGCTGCATTAAAAGATTTTGAAAGTGACTTTAAAGCAGTTGAATTTGCAATTTATTCAAAAACAAAGCGTTGGAACTATGAAGAATTTCGGAGGGTGTTTATGACTTAGAGTGATTCAGCTTTTTGAATAAGTTCAGAAACCTTAATATCAAGGACATTAGCAATTTTCTCTAAGGTCTGGACAGTTGGACAAGATTTATTGTTTTCAAGTTCATACATATAATGTCTGGAAATTTCTGATTCAAACGCAAGTTTTTCCTGACTAAGAGACTTTTGTTTACGTAGAACGATTATAGCCTGCCCGATATTCATTGCCTAATTATAAATGTTTGACAATTATAAGAACACGTCTTATAATTTCACGCTATATAATACGCAGTCTATTTATTTTATATTTAAAGCATAAAAGGTGTATTTATGGGAGAAGAATTAAATTTTGATGCGAATGAAGTTCAAAGCTTGTTATATAATGTCTCATCCCTGAAAAAATCAAGTGATGCAATTCTTGAAGCTACCGGAGAAGGTTATAACATTTTCAGGGTATTATGGCTAAATAATGACGAAGTAATTTTTTCAAGAATGATAGCGAATCTGCTAAATGTAAAGGCTAAAGACGGTCTGTCTTCTTTGAGAATTGATTTTTTACGATGCTTTGTAGAAAAACTGTCAGGTTCATTTCCTAATGTTGATTTTGATTATGAAAAGACAATAGTTGAAACTGAGAAATATATTGGACCTAAAACAGGAAGTACTGGAGGAAGGATGGATATTTTTATTGAACTTAGAGATAAGTCCAATAATAAATATGCTATTGTAATTGAAAATAAGGTCTATGCTGAAGATCAGAAAAATCAGCTAATCAGATATAAAGATTTTTTAGATAAACATTATAACTATGATAAATCTGTATTAATTTACCTTACATTAAATGGAAATAATCCATCTGCAGATTCAATTGGAAAAAATGAAAAAAGCGTCTTCTGGACAAATCTTACTTACAGGGACGATGTTGTGGGCTGGCTTAATTATTGTGCAGAAAAAGCAATCAAATATCCGTATATAAGAGAATCGATAAATCAATTTAGAAGTCAGATTCAAAGACTGACAGGAGGAGATTTTATTAAAATGAAAGAAGATGAATTATTTAAATTATTAGAAACAAAAGGAAATATTGAAATTGCAAAATCAATTGCAGAAAACTATGAAAAACTACACATAAAAAAGATAAAAGAATTTAAGGAAAAATTAGATGTAAAGATAGAAGAATTATTTGGAACTAAACCTAATACAAAAGTTAATCGTAAACCTAAAGATAAAGATTTTGGAATTAATTATTGCAAGAATTCATGGAAAAACCTGAAAATTTATTGTGGTTTTAATATTGAGAATATTGATTTCAGACTTAACATTGCTTACAAAAATCAGAATAATGACTTTAAAGAAAGATGTAAGGCATTCTTTGAAGAGAAATTAAATACTTGGACTGACTTTACTAATCTATCTGCAAGGCGAAAATTGTATAACAATTTTTCTGACTGGATCGAGGATGAGCAGCAGAAAGAAATTTTAGAAGAATTGGAAAAGTCCGTAAAACTTATTGATGAAGTTGAAGAAAATCTGAAATGAGATTTTTGAATAGAGAATATTCTAAATAATAGGAGCTGAGTAAAATTATTTTCATTTATATATTTGCTGTATAGGAGGAAAAATTTATGGCAATTAGTGGTGTTCAGGATGCTGGAAGCTGGTATTATATTTTTGACGATTCAGGAAAAAAGATAGCAACTATGCCGAAAAACTTGACTGGTGAAGTACTTGGCTTTGGTGTTGATTTTATAGTTGCAAGAAATGGCAGCTGGTATTACACATACGATGAAAAAGGTAAGAAAATAACAACGATGCCTGTTTCTACTACTGGTGAGTTTAGAAATTGCGCAGGTGCATCCATTAATTTTGTAAATGGAAGTTGGATTTATACTTTTGATAAAAATGGTAAAAAAACTTCAACAAGACCAAACAGGTAATATTAAAAGGAGAGGGTTTTCAAAATTCTGAAAGCTAAATCGTAGAAATGGAACAGAATAAAAATAAATTTACTAAATGGTTATTGGGTTTTGTAGATGGAAAAGCCGACAGTTGGTTTGAATACTTTATTCTAGTTGCCATATTAATAAATGTTGTTTCTTTGGGATTGGAAACAATTCCTAATCTGGCAGCTTATGAACGTGTATTCTTTCTTATCGATCAGATTTGTTTATGGATTTTCATTTTCGAATTAATCCTTAAAGTAATTGCATATAATAAAAAATTTTTCAAAAACAAATGGAATGTTTTTGATTTAGTTATAGTTCTAACTTCTATTATTTCATCTGTATCATATTTAACTATATTCCGGGTATTTAAGATATTCAGATCAATTCGCGTAATAAAAGCATTAAAATCAATGAGGGCTATAAAAGTTCTGAAACTTGTAAATGGGATGGAGCATTTGCAGGTTATTTTAAAAGCGATTATTTGCGCAATACCTGGAATTATATGGACATGTATAATATTGTTTATTTTCTATTACATTTATGCAATCGTTGGTTCAAACTTATTTAGTGAAGAATTTCCTCAATATTTTGGTTCCTTAGGAAAATCATTATATACGTTGTTTCAGCTAATGTTATTTGATGATTTCGGAAACATTTCTAGAATTGTAATGGAAGGACATCATTGGGCATGGATATATTTTGCTTCTTTTGCATTAATTACTGCATTTGTAATCATGAACGTAATAGTTGGCATTGTTGTAGACTCAATTGAATCTGTAAGACAAAAACGAATGAATGGAGAAAAAGAAATCGAAGAAATTTCTCTTGAAACATTGTCACAGCAAATATCAGCTTTACAAAATAAAATCGATGAATTGCAGAAGGAAATGAATGGCAAATAAAATTATTAATGCAGTTCTGAGATTAAAGGACGTTGATGAATAGTTTTTAAATAATTGGATCTGAGCAAAATTGTTTTCGTTTACAATCTTTACAGAAGCCACCTATCCAGACGCTGTCGAATTGTTCGACAGCGTTTTTTACAAACTCTTTATTAGAGCTAAGAACACCTGCTTCAAAATTCCGTGTATTTTTGCTTTTCATTCCTAACCCGGCACCGGTTAAATTTGCAGAACCAACGTAGGCAGTTTTCAAATCAAAAATAATGATTTTAAAATGAACACGAGGGCAAAGAACCCGTTCAACGCCTTCTATTAAATCTGGGTATTTATCAAAATCTGCCTGAATAACGGTCCTGGTTCTTTAGCATGTATTAATCGTATTTCAATTCCTGCTTTTACTAAATCAGACAGTACTTCCAGAAGAGGTTTAGATAAACGGCCTTCTTTTACATACAAATCCTTTATATCAGCAGTGCCTATCCATAAAGTTTTCCTGACAGTTTTTATGCGTTCTATAACTTTTTTGTAATGTTGCTCATTTGCAATATATTGAATTTCTGACATTTGATTTTGCTTTATAAAATTGAATCATTCCAATTCTTTATATATAAATATTTCCATGATTTCAATAATGGTCAGGTTCATCAATAAAAACAACCTGGTCAGAATATTTACTTCCACACCAGACGTTTTCTTTATTTTTTAGCTGAACATTCATCATAGGCACATCAACAGCTTCATCTGAACTAATACAGTATCTAATTACGATATCCGTATCATCATTCAGATTTTCTGTAAGTTTCCTGAATTCACCTAATTTCATATTTTACCCCTTATAATAAAATTTATTTTATGGAATTATATTCCATTTACTCAGTCATTCATGGCGGAGCTAATAAAATCAGCATTTATTCAGAATATTCATTCACATAAGCAAATTCCGAATCATCGTCCTAAATAAATTCGAAGCCAGGTTTTTCAAAGTGAGTTTTTATCAAAAGAAGTCGTTTTTTTTAATGAACTATGCTATATTTTATGTAGCAGAGGTGTTCATGCCATACGATGTATTAGAAAAGCAGATAAAATCATTGCCCCCTTCATACTACAATGAACTTGTAGATTACTTAGAATTTTTAGTTTCAAAAGCAAAGAAAAATGCACCTCTGACAGAAGAAGAATCCTTAAAAAAAATGAGGAATGCAGGGGTTTCAACAGCATGGAAGTATTTAAAGAATGACACATGGTGATATTTACATGATGGATTTTGGCATTTCCTTCGGAAGTGAACCAGGTTACAGGCGCCCTATTATTATTGCGCAGGCAAACAAACCTAACCTTGATGAATTAAGCACAACGATTGTAATTCCCCTGACTACCAACATACGCAGATTATCCTGGAAATGTTTTTATAAAAGAAGAATCAAAATTGCCAAAAGATTCTGTTGCGCTTGTTCATCAGATGATTGTTGTTGATAAAGAACGTCTGGTAGAACGACTTTCAAAAATTGATTCAATTGTTTTATCAAAGATAATTGACGCAGAAGATTACATCCTGAAAAAATAAAAGAATAAATACAGCCGTTCCCCAGAAGAAATTGATTTTATAAAAACTAAAATGGAGCTGGCATTTGCCTTTTCGTGTAGTTTTTACCTTGCTAACTGCTGCCTTTTCGTGCATAACAAATGAAATAGGAATGTCATTGGTGTCAGTTGAATTGATAGTACTTTGGTTCTGTTTCGTTACTTCGCAAAAATGAAGCTTTAATTAATTTTCGACGTATGTGGTTCAATATTCTATTTCAAATATTGACAGTTTTGTACATACGATTTTATAATTATCTGTGGAGGCGGAATGCCAAAAGGGGAATTAGTTACACAAGGCTGCTATGAATGGTTCAGCGAAAAGAATGAAATCAATAAGAAAAAGCACGGAATAAGTTTTGAAGAAGTTGTATCTATTTTTAAAGATCCATACTTTTATGAAATTTATGATGCTAAACATTCAGTCAGCGGACAAGAACGCTACATAGGATTTGGATATGTGAATAATACATTTTCAGTTGTTCAGATAAATTATACTGAAGAAACTAAAGTGACACATATTATTTCTGCACGCTGTGCTACGACAAAAGAAAGGGAGATGTACTATGAAAGACTTAGAAAAATATATAGCTGAATGTGAAGCAAACGCCAGACCAGACAACAAAATTGATACATCAGATATTCCGGAAGTAACAAAGGAAGAATTTGAGCAGGGGCATTTTAAATATTATAAGCCTGTAAAAAAATCAGTAACAGTAAGGATTGATGCCGATGTCCTTGCCGTTTTAAAATCACAGGGAAAAGGCTATCAGACTCGTATCAATGAAATCTTACGCAAGGCTGTAATGCTTTAAGAATAAATCAACGTAGCAGAAGGCAAGCATATTCCGGCCTTCGCCGGAATGACAAGTTCAAGTGTTTTTATTTTCCAACCTTCACCCCAAAGCCTTAATGTTTAATTCTACAAACTTTGGCTTTACGGATGTGCGGATTGCTTTTTCTACGCTTTCTTTTGTAATGCCTTCAATGCCTTCCTTAACTGCAGCACCAAGCAATACGGTGTTTACAATCTTTGTGGAACCAAGTTCATTGCAGATTTTGTCGCTGTCAATTACAACGACTTTTCCTGCGGCCTTGTTCAAGGCATTGATCATGGAGTCTTCTTCAAAAGACTTGCCTGCAAGAAGGCTTGACGGCGGCGTCATTATTTTTTTATTTACGATTACGGTTCCGCCCTGCTTAAGGTAATCCAGATTGCGTACTGCTTCGCACATTTCAAAGGCAATGATCATGTCTGCCGTGCCAAGGGGAATCAGCGGAGAAAAACATCCGTTGCCTATGCGCACATGGCTTGTAACGCTTCCGCCGCGCTGTGCCATGCCGATGGTTTCTGCCGAATGAACTGTAAGTCCATTGGCAATGGCGGCCTGGTCTAAAAGTTTTGCTGCAAGAACAGTTCCCTGTCCGCCGATTCCGCATATTAAAATATTTGTCATAATTGTTCCGCCTTAGTTAATTGCTTTTACAGGACAAACCTTTGAACAAAGTGTGCATCCTGTACATAGAGAAGAATCAATTGTTGCTTTTTTTAAATCAAAATCAAAGCACAATGCCGGACATCCTGTTTCGTTTACGCATTTTTTGCAGCCGATGCATTTGTCTGTTTTTACGTTTAATGAAGGCTTTCTGAATTCCTTGAATTCATCCTTTGCAAGCAATGCAATGCAGGGTGCCTTAAAGATAATGGCACTTACGCCTTCGTGGTCGTCGCATTGCTTTACAGCTTCAATTGCTTTTTCCATGTCAAATGGATCTACTGTGATTACAGGTTTTACGCCGATGGCTTCAAGTATTTTTGGAATGCTTATCTTTTCTGTAATGTCGTCCATCATGGTAACACCGATTCCCGGGTGGGGCTGGTGGCCTGTCATGGCAGTTGTAGAATTGTCCAGAACGCAGATTGTCTGTCTTGCCTTGTTGTAGACGGCATTTACTACGCCTGTAATTCCAGATGCAAAGAAAGTTGAATCCCCTATGAAAGAAAAACAGTGGCGGTCATTTTCTGCATGGTAAAATCCCTGTGCCATGGTTATGTCTGCGCCCATGCAAAGGCAGGTATCGCACATGTCCAGAGGCTTTGCATTGCCAAGGGTGTAGCATCCTATGTCTCCGCAGTAAACGGTTTTCTTGCCTTTCATTGCCTGCTTTACTGCATAAAAGGATGCACGGTGCGGGCAGCCTGCACAAAGAACAGGTGGGCGCACTGGAAGTTCTGGCTTTGTCAGGCTCTGGCTTTTGTTTTCTTCTGGCAGGCTCAAAAAGCCTGCAATGAATTCCTTTACAAGTTCAACTGAATATTCGCCTGCTTCTGCAGTTTTTCTGTCATATTTGCCGTGAATTGTGCAGGCAAGGTTTTCCTTTGCCTTTATGTGCAGAAGTGCATCTTCTATTACAGGATCAAGTTCTTCTATTACAAGGATGTGGTTTTTTGTCTGCATGAACTCTGATGCAAGTTCTGCAGGGAAAGGATATGGCGTTCCGATTTTTAGGACAGGAACATCATTTTGCCCAAGTAGCGCAAGGGCTTCCTTTACATAGGCATAGCTTACGCCACCTGTGGCAATGGCAAGGTTTCCGTCTTTTCCGTCTATTCTGTTGAGCGGGGACTTTGAAAATTCTTCTGGAAGCACATTGGTATTGCGTTCAAAAATCTTTTTATGGTTTAAAAATGAAGTGCGAGGAAAAATAACCCAGCACTGTGTGTCTTTTTCAAAGCCCGGGATTTCACGTGCTTTTGGAAGTTCCGGAATTTCCATGCTTGCATAGCCGTGGTCTACCCTTGTTGTAGGGCGGAACAAAACCGGCGTTGAATATTTTTCTGAATATTCAAATGCTTCCTGAATCATGGAATATGCTTCTTCCGGGCTTGAAGGGTCAAAGACAGGCAGCTTGGAAAATTCTCCGTAGCGTCTTGTGTCCTGTTCCGTCTGGCTGGAAATCGGGCCCGGGTCATCGGCAGAAACAATTACCATGCCGCCCCTGACGCCAACGTATGCAAGGCACATTACAGGATCCCCGGCAACGTTAAGGCCAACCTGCTTCATGGTTACAAGGGTTCTTGCGCCTGCATAGCTTGCGCCCGCTGCAACTTCAACGGCTGCCTTTTCGTTTACTGACCATTCAACATAAGTGCCTGTTTCTTTTCTGTATTTAGCAATGTATTCAATTATTTCTGATGACGGAGTTCCAGGGTATCCTGAAACAAGATTTACTCCGGCTTTAAGGGCACCAAGGGCAATTGCCTGGTTTCCCATTACCATCTGCTGTGACATTCTTAACCTCAAGCAATATTTTTTCTTCCATATAATAATGACTGAATCTGATTTTATCAATAAAAGCAATTGATGTTAAATAGACGCCTTACGGCAGAACCACGGCCTGAAAAAAAGGCTGGCTAGAAGCTGCGCTGCCATTGCCGCGCTACGCTTGTGCAGATTTTTTTTCATTCCGGAACCTGCCTACGGCATCTACTTACCATAAAGTAACTATCAATCAAATTAAGTAAAAAAAATCCCCACAGCATATGCCATGGGGATTATAGACAATGTTACAGTAAAACTATTTTAGCCGATTAAGGAATTCATTGCCTTTACGAATTCTGCTGGGTCGCTGATTTCCTTGCCGCTTACAAGCAATGACTGGTCTAAGAGAACTTCAGAAATGTTCTTGACAAGTTCTTCTGAAGCATCACCTTCAAGCTTTTTAACCATCGGGTGGTCTGCGTTTACTTCAAGGATAGGCTTAACCATGCCTTCGCCGCCCTGACCCATAGCGCGCATCATGCGTTCCATCTGGATAGAAGGATCGTTTTCGTCGATGACTACGCAAGCCGGGCTGTCTGAAAGCCTCTTTGAAAGAACAACATCCTTTACGCGGTCTGCAAGTGCCTTCTTGATTTTTTCCTGAACAGGCTTGAATGCTTCTTCCTTCTTTTTTGCTTCTTCCTTGTCTATGCCAAGTTCTTCGTCGCTGCCGGAACGGTTAACGTCCTTAAGTTCGTAATCCTTATATTTTCCGAAGGCAGGAATTACAATGTCGTCAATGTCGTCTGCCATTATAAGAACTTCAAAGCCCTTCTTTTTGTAGACTTCAAGCAAAGGAGATGCACGCAGGTTCTTTTCGTCTGTTCCCGTAATATAGTAGATGGACTTTTGGTCTGCCTTCATGCGGCCAACGTAATCTGCAAAGGAAGTCCACTTGCCGTCTCCTGTTCCTTCTTCTGCAGTAGACTTAAAGCGGATGATTTCTGCAATTTCGTTGCGGTTGGCAAAGTCGGAATAAAGTCCTTCTTTAAGCGGGCGGTTGTAGTTCTTTACGAAGGCAAGATACTGTTCAACCTTAGCCTTTTCTTCGTCAGTGCGGTCTGCTTCTGCCTTTGCAGATGCTTCCTTACCTGCGTCTACAACTTTCTTGAATTCACCAAGAAGCTTTTTAACGGACTGAGACTTGATGTTTTCAAGAATGCGGTTCTGCTGAAGGATTTCACGGCTTACGTTTAATGGCAGGTCTTCGCTGTCTATGACACCGCGGACAAAGCGCAGGTAGCTTGGCAGAAGTTCCCTGTCGTCGTCCGTAATGAATACGCGCTTAACGTAAAGCTTTACGCCGCTTTTGTAGTCTGCCTGATACATGTCAAACGGAGCATTCTTTGGAACATAGAACAAGGTTGTATATTCCTGTGTGCCTTCTGCATGAGTGTGAACATACATAAGAGGGTCGTCGTAGTCGTGAGAGATTGATTTATAGAATTCGTTGTAATCTTCTTTTTTAAGTTCAGACTTAGACTTCTTCCACAGTGCGTTGGCAGTGTTTACCTGGTCAACCTTGTTTTCCGTGCCTTCTGCCTTGCCGTCCTTGTCATACTTTGTCTGTGTATAGTGAAGGTAAATAGGGAATGCAATGTGGTTGGAATATTTTTTAATAAGTTCTTCTACCTTCCATCTTGAAGCATAGTCTTTTGAATCGTCATTAAGGTGGATTTCTATTGCAGAACCAACTGTTTCTGCCTTGTCAAAACCGTAGGTGCAGTATGCTTCATTCTTAAAATCAAGTTCTTCTACCTCGTAGGAATTGGTGCCGTCGCTTGACCAGTGCCATACCTTGCCGTCTCCGCCTGCCTTGCGCGTATATACGTCAATCTGTTTTGCAGCCATAAATGCAGAATAAAAGCCTACACCAAACTGACCGATTAAATCGTTGCTTGAAGAGCCGCTTTCTGAAAGGTGGTCTATGAAGGCCTTTGTGCCGGAACGTGCAATGGTTCCAAGGTTGTTGTTAAGGTCTGCTTCGTCCATACCGATGCCGCAGTCCTGAATTGTAAGAATGTTCTTGTTTTCGTTGAATGTAATGTCGATTCTTGGATTGAATGTAAGCGACTTGTATTTGTCATCGGAAACTGTAAGATACTTGAGCTTGTCCAGTGCATCGGAAGCGTTGGAAACTATTTCCCGCAGGAAAATGTCCTTGTTTGAATACATGCTGTGAATAATGAGCTTTAAAAGCTGATTTACTTCTGTCTGGAATTCATGCTTAGCCATGTTTTTTAACCTCTCATAAATGTTTTAATGATTTTCTTATAGATAAATATAGAAAAAAAAGCAAAAAAAAACAAATTTCAGGCAGTATTTATGGTATAAAAGTTAAAAAAAACTCAAAAAAAGGGTAATTCTGTCCAAATCTGGTAGTACACTGCTAAATGTACAGTGAGCGGTCCACTAAATGAACAGTTAGCTGACCGCTAAATGCACAGTGAGCTGACCGCTAAATGTACAGTGAGTAGTCAGCTACATGTAAATGTAGATGACCGCTTATTTTTTAGGATAACTATTGGGCATTCACTTTTGCCGATAACTATACAACCTTTTTTTTTCACTATATAATGTAATCATGGCAACAACCTCTAATATTCTTACTCTTTTAAAGTACAATTGTTCAAAGCAGAAGACAAATATGCTGGAATATGATCAGTTTGCAGATTATGTTCACCGCTATGCACAGCACCATATGGAAGAAAATCCTGATCTGGTTGCATATTGCAGTGCAGACTATAAAACGGTTCTGGAAGCGGAACTCAATGCCCTTGTTTCAGAAAAGCAGGTAGCAATAGGAACAATCCGCAACAAAGATTATATTTTTGTTGTTCCATATTTTATTGAACGCTACAACGATATCCTTACACAGATAGAAACAAATCCGCTGGTGCCTTTCCCTAATGCCAATGAACTTCCAAAGCATGTGCCTGCGGATATTCTTACAAAGGTTGAACCTGATGAAATTGTCTATAAGCGCCTTGAAAAAGAAGTTCTTGACGACAAAAAGCTTTACTGCATTGTTTTTGGAAAAAACTTTCCGGGACTTTTGTATCCTTCAAACTATCCTATGGAACGCCTTGTTGGCCTTTGCCTTAAAAAGATACAGGAACTTCTGCATAAGGAAGAATCCCACGACTATTTCTTAAAGAAACTTACGATTTCTAACCCTGGCAAGGAACTTTCCATAAAGAACTTCTTTACTCAGTTTGTTCAGAATCCGCAGGCTGCCCTTGATGTATTAAAGACCAGCGGAGACACTTTCTACTACTGGAGCCAGATGTGCTACTTCCTTAAGCAGGATTATACAAAGCTCAAGGATTTTACACCGGAAGACATTTCCATACTTCAGTCTGTTGCCATTATAGAAGTTGCAACTTCATTCCATAAAACAAAAACACAGGAACGCATTGCACGGGAAGCTGCTTTTGAACAGCTTGATATTCTTATGAAAAATCCGCCTTATTACTACAACATGGCGGATATTGCCAAGATGAAGGATAAAAACGGAATTCCTCTTCTTGGTCAGTATAAGGAAGAGCAGCTTAAGGAACACCTTCACGAAAAGACAACACTTTCCGTAAATAATTCCCTGCCGGAACTTTTGATATTTAAAGTTTCGAACGACGCAGGCTATTACATTTATAAGGAAAGGGTTATTCCACTTATTCTGCGCCTTGCCAATGACATTCGTGTTCTTGTGCGTGAAGCACTTATTAAAAGCTGGTATCACAAGCTTCTGGAATATGAAGTTCTGCCAGAAATGAATGAAAATGCCGCTTTTGAAAACTGCCTTGAGCGTGAAATTTCTTCCGTTGAACCTATTCTCTATGCGCTTTTGAATTCACCGTTCTTACAGGTTGTTGCTTTAGAAGATCAGACAACAGGACATATTTCCTTATATAAAGACGGGGAGCGCATTCCATATAGCGAAGTCCTTATGGTAAGCCGTCAGGAAATTCTTGCTGACGCCAAACTTAAGCTTCCGTTCTGGTATACGCTTCCGGTTATTTCACTTATCCTTAAATTGATTTTCAGAAAGCCAAAGAACAAGGGCAGAAGAAAAAAGGAATCTGTAGCACTTCAGGCACAGCAGGAAGTCAAGGAAAAAGAAAAGGAAGAATTCCGCAAGCGCGACGAAGACGACAGTGTAGATCCGTTAAAGTCTCGCCGCCGCGAACTGCGTAAAATTGCCGTTGATTTGGAATCTCAGTTTGTTCCTGAAAACAGCACCCTTGACCGTGAATTAAGCGGCTACATGCACGAATGGAATGACCGCATCGGAAAGCAGAACTATGAAAACCTTGGAGAAGACGTTAATTCCTTAATCCGTGACTACTTCAGGAAGGTTCTGCGCCGCCTTAAGGCCGATACCTTTAATGCAGAAAGAATCAGTCATCTTGCAGAAGCTCTGGTTGATACTCCAAGCATGATGAAAATTAAAAACCATCCTGCTTTGAAACGTTACGTAGAATTGTATATACTTAAGATAGTAAAGAATTTACCATCTAATTAATTTTAACTTTAGCCGCTAACGCGGTGTTTTTAGGAGGCGTATATGGACGGTGGCAGTAGTTCCGGTTATCACCAATGTAAAGAAAAATCAATACGCCTCTTTTTGCAGGTGTAATTTTTCAGCAGCGTAATTTGCTGCTTTTCCGGAGAAAAAAATGATTACATACTGGCAGCAGGAAAACGGAAAGCTTGTAAGAAAAACAGAAGAAGAAATTAACAACGGAAGCAACACTTGGGTTGATGCACGCTGCGTAACCCGAGACGACATAAAGGAACTAGAAGACAGGTTCGGCATAGAACAGGAAAACCTTCTTGACTTCCTTGACCCTGATGAGCTTTCCCGCATAGAAAAAAACGAAGACGAAAATTACATCATTACCATTATTAAACTTCCGGTATTTTCGCCGGCAGACGATGTAAGTTACTTTACGGCACCACTTGGCATTATCATTAAGGGAAACTTCCTGATTACAATCTGCTGGACGGACTGTGAAGTGCTGAAAGACTTTGCTGCAAACCGCGTTAAGGAACTTTCCTTAAAAGACTTTCCTGCATTTACGATTCGTTTCATGGCACGTGCAGACATGATGTTCCTTCGTTATTTAAAGGAACTTAACCGAAGGACAATTTCCATTCAGAATGAAGTTATGCGTTCTGTTCAGAATCATGAACTTGTTCAGCTGCAGAACATTCAGAAGTCCCTTGTTTACTTTACGACTTCCCTTAAATCAAACCAGATGCTTCTTGAAAAGTTCCGCAAGACAAGAATCATGAAACTTGATGATGAAGATCAGGACTGGCTTGATGACGTTGAAATTGATAACCGCCAGGCTATGGAAATGGCAGATACCTACACAAACATTATGGCTCAGACCAACGACACCCTGACCTCCATAATTTCCAACAACCTGAACATTGTAATGAAAAAACTTGCAATCCTTAATCTTGTCCTTATGGCTCCAACCCTGATTACAAGTTTTTACGGAATGAATATTAAGCTTCCTTTTGAAAATACAGGAAAGTGGGCTGTTGTAATTGTTACTGTTTTCTGTCTTATTTCAATTTTAATAACCAATGCCTTCTTAAAGCTTAGCGACAAGCCGGTAGAAGCTACAATAAAAAAGAAGACCACACGCAGGCAGAAGATAGAAGAAAGAAAGCAGGTAAACTATCTTAGAACCCAGGATAAACTTGCAGAAAAGAGAGGCAGGAAGAATTGAAGAAATCCCTTTTAGTTTTTGGAATTATCCTTTTAGCATTTGAATCTTCCTTTGCTCAGCTCAGGCCTATTAACGAAAGGCGTGAAGTTGAACGTGTTGAAAAAAAAGAGCAGGGCAGTGAAAAGAAGTTCTTTAAAAGAATTTTAAATACAGAATCAAAAAAGAACCCAGATCTGGATCTTGTAGAAATTACTTCTACTGATGTTGAATTTACGATAGGGGAAATGTCCCAGACAATTTCTGCAAAAAGAACTGTTCGGCCTTACTCAATGAACAGGTATGAAACTACATACAGGCTGTGGTATAAGGTGCGCATCTGGGCAGAACGCAACGGCTATACTTTTTCTAACCCGGGTCAGGAAGGCAATGATGGCAGGCGCGGAGCAAGTACTTCAAAAAAAGAATCGGGTCAGCCTGTTACAAACATCAACTGGTATGATGTAATTGTGTGGTGTAATGCCTTTTCTGAAATGGACGGCAAAAATCCATGCTACACCTATAAAGGAAATGTAATCCGCGATGGAACAGATTTTGCCGCCTGCGATTTAGCAAAGTGCGACTGGAATCAGAACGGCTACAGGCTGCCGTCAGAAGCAGAATGGGAATATGCTGCAAGAAAGACGCCGGGTAAACTTCAGTCTGATTTTCTTGCCAGCGGTCAGATAGATGCCAATGGCAACGACGATGAAAACGTAATGGTTACAACCCTGGGATGGATTTCTGACAACAGCAATGAAACACACCCTGTAGGAAAAGCTTTAGCCAATGGCGCAGGACTTTTTGATATGTGCGGCAATGTTTTGGAATTCTGCTGGGACTGGGAGGCAGGCTATGATGCTGTTCAGCCCGATGGAAACAATGCAGGCCCGGAATACGGCAGCGAACGTGTTCTGCGTGGCGGAAGCTTTAACCAGTACACCATGTTTTATGGCGCCGGCGACAGGTATTCCTTTAACCCCTATGAATCCTACAATTATTTTGGATTCAGAATTGCCGTTTCTTTGGAGTAGTCTTTGGAAAATCTTATGGATAAAGAAGAACTGCTTAAACTTTTCAGAAGCCGTCTTGCAAGGGATTTTATTCTTTCTGATTATTATGAAGGTAAAAAATATACTTTTGTTGGCCAAAGTTCTAAAGAAGAAACAAAGTCATTCGGTCTGACTGAACTTACAAAAAGAATAGTTCTTGTTTCAGATTATGAAAAAATGGCAGCGGAAAAAGTAAAGTCTGCCATTGAAAAACTTCCTGTCCTTGCCTTATCTGGTTTCAGAAGCATAGCAAAAAATAAAACAACTGTTTTGCTCCGTGTCTTTTTAATGAAGCAGATTCCTTTTGAACTTATTCAGCAGGTAAGAAGTTTCAGCTTTGAAAAGTCAGAACAGGGTGCCTTTAATTATCTTGTAAATGCAGGTGTCATTTTAGTTGACCTTTCAAACAACATGCTTTATTCAAATTTCGTTGCGGCGGATTTCTGCCACTATTTTAAAATAATAAATCCTGTTGAACCAAAAGAAGAATTACTGCCTGAGCAGCTTTAATTTCTTTATGATTTCTTCGTAGTTTTTCTTTTCGTGTGGAATGCTGCATTCAATGCAGGATTTAATTCCTTTGTCTGTGTATTTAAAATTGCCGCCGCATTTGTTTCCAAAAAAATAAAGGGGGCAGTAACAGAAAAGACAGTTGAAGTTTTCCAGGCTGCTGATTTTATGGCATGGAAAGTTTTCGCATTCAGTGTTCTGAAAGAACTTATAATGTTTTTCCTGTTCCTTAGTTTTAATGTTTTTAATTATTACAATTGTAAAATAAGAAGCATCTTCTGAAAGTTCATTTATGGAATTATAGATTTTTTCATTTTCCATGGAACAGTTGGAAACGGCATAGAATTCAAAATTATATGTATGTTGCTTTTCCAGCAAAAAGTTTTTAAGCTGAATCAGTCTTTTGCCTGACTTCATGAATATTAAAGTGCCGTTAAGGTTAAAGGAATTTTCTATGTTATAGCTTCCGGGTATTATATGGATTTCTTCATCCTGTTCCGAAAGTGAAATGTTCAGCCTTGCAGCCGCTGCACAAAAAGACGGAATGCCGTTTATAAGGATTGAATTAAAATGTTTTTCTTCTACGATTTTCTGAATATAAATAAAAGTTGAATAAACCGTAACGTCCCCGATTGTAATAAATGCAACGTCCTTGTTTTCTGAAAGCTGCTGCATAATCTTTTCTGCTGAATCTTTATGACACCTTTGCAAAACTTCTTTGTCCTTTGTCATTGGAAAATCCAGAAAAAGAAATTCCTTTAAATCAATTTCTGGAAATGCTGATTTTACGATTTTATATGCAGTGCAATTTTCTTTTGAAGATGAAGGCAATGCAATGACCTGGCATTTTTTAATTGTATTCAGTGCCTGTTTTGTAAGCAAAGAAGAATCCCCTGACCCTGTGCCGATTCCGTATAAAGTTCCTTTCAATTATATGCCTCTGTATTTTATGCAGGTTTCAATTATATGTTTTGCGTATTCAATGTTTGACGGATAGTAAAGGTGCGGAAACCCCTGCAGGCCGCCGTTTATGTTGTGTCCCCATTTCCATTGTTTTTTTGAAAGCGGTTTTTCTGCCGTAAGCAAATCTCCGTTGCAGCTGCTTTCAAAATAGTGGAATTCATGTGCCTTGATTTTAAGTTCATCAATGGTGATGTAACCAAAGCGCACAAGCCTTTCTGTTTTTATGCAGGTGCCCTTTATGACACCGCAGAAATTGTATTCTGCATTATCCATTACAACTTTATCGTGAAGATAAATAAAACCGCCGCATTCCGCCCACACAGGAAGTCCATTGCCAACGGCAGTTTTTATGGAATGAATCATTGCCTTGTTGGCTGAAAGTTCCTTTGCAAAAAGTTCCGGATAGCCGCCGCCAAGAATAAGTCCGTCTATGTTTTCAGGAAGTGCAGTATCATGCAATGGCGAAAAATAAATTAACTCTGCACCAAGATTTTCTAAAAGTTCAAGATTGTCTTTGTAATAAAAATTAAAGGCATTATCCTTTGCTACGGCAATTCTTGCTGATTTTTCTTTTTCTGCCGGAAATACAAATGATGAATTAATTTCTTCTGCTGTTTGAGCAAGGGCAATTATTTTGTCTACATCAACAGTTTTACAGAATTCTTCTGATGCTGCATTTATCTTTGCTTTAAGGTTTTCTACTTCCTGCGGCAAGGTAAGTCCTAAATATCTTGAACCAATATTGCATTCTTTTTGCTTTGGAAAATATCCTAATACATCTACATTTAAGTTTTCTTCAATTAAAGTTTTTATGCCGTTGTAAATGCCTGCACTCATGTTGTTAAGGATTATCCCCTTAATGAGTTTGTCAGAATCCATGGAAATAAATCCTGCAGCTTCTGCAAGAATTGAACGGCTCATGCCTTTGGCATCTATTACTAAAACAACCGGTGCTTTAAGTGTCCTTGCAAGATCGTAAGTTGAAGCTTCTTCTGATATTCCGCTCATGCCGTCGTAAAGACCCATTACGCCTTCAACTATGGAAATGTCACTTTTGTTGTTTTTAAGGAAAAGGTCTTTTGTTGTTTCCCTGTCTGTAAAAAATAAATCAAGGTTGCGGGAATCAATGCCAAGAATTTCTTTATGAAACATGGGGTCTATGTAGTCCGGTCCGCATTTAAATGCAGATATATTTTTGACCATGTTTTTTAATGCAGCCATAAGAGAAATTGTAACTGTAGTTTTTCCGCTGCCGCTTCTGGGTGCCGCTATGACAATCCTTGGAATCTTCATTTATTTTCCTGCAAAATCAAATGTAAAAATATAAACCGGATTATATGCTTTCATTAAGTGATGGCTTCCGATTTTTTCTGCCTTGCTTATGTTAACCTGAATAACTTCATCGTTTTTAATGGAAAAGTTTTTTATTACTTCCGTAATTTCAGAAATTGTTTCAAGGCTGACAGCATTTATTACAATGTGCATTGAAGGATTTTTATTGTAAAGTTCAGCAAGAATTTTCTGCAGGTTGCCTTTTGTGCCGCCAATAAAAGCGTGGGTCGGGCATAGCAATTGTTTAAAAACATCTGGCGCAAGGCCTTCTGCTACTTCTACATTTGCTGCTGAAAACTTAGCCTTGTTTTTTTTAATCAATTCAACTGCCAGTGGATTTGTTTCTATGGCAAAAACCTTTATGGAAGAAGAAAGCAGTGCGGCTTCAATTGCAACAGAACCTGTGCCGCTTCCAACATCATATAAAACTGAATTTTCAGAAAGGTTCAGCTTGCATATTGAAATATGCCTTACTTCTTCTTTCGTCATGGGAACCTTATCCCTTAAAAATTCTTCGTCTTTAATGTCTAGTGATAATTTATTCATGGTTTATGCCTTAAATACAAATGTTGAATAAAGTCCTTCTTCTTTTAGCAAAAGACATTCTTCTGGTTTTAGAATTTCTACTTTCTCCGTTTTATATGAAAGCTGAAATCCAATTGCAATTTTATAATCTGCTTTAGTCTGGTTATTATAATCTAAAATTAATTTCGCTGCTTCTATTGTATTTTTTAGTCCTGAAGTTAAGAGGAATATTTTTTCATTGTTCATAAGTGCATTGCTTAACTTTGGCTTCCAGATGCCTTCTTCTATTCCGTGCAGACTGATGACTTTTGCATCCTGATAGCTGATTCCTGTTTTTGCTGCAAGATAGGACATGGAAGAAATGCCGGGTAAGATATTTACATTTACAAAATCAAGTTTATTTAATTCTTGCTTTAGTTTTTCTGTTCCGCTGAAAAATCCTGAATCACCGCTGAAAAGAACACATACATTTTTTATATTGCAACCAGCATTCGGTAAATTTTTCAGCAATGGAATTATGTCTTTAGCAAGATAAAGTGGTTGCTTTTTTGCCTTAGAATCAATGCCGGAAATAATTCTTTCTGAACCAAAAATCAAATCGGCTTCGTTGATTTTTTCCATTGCTTCAAGAGTCATGGTGTTTTTGTTACCCATTCCAATGCCTATTAAATTTACCGTAATGTTTTTGTTTACGGAAATTGTTTTGCTGAATTTCTTTTCTATGTAATTGAATAATTTTTCTAAGGTTTCGCATTGAAAATAATTTTCATCATTAAGATTACTGCTTGCCTGTAATGAAGAATTTTTAATTACAATGCACTTAATATGTTTTTTTAGTGCAGCAGAAATTTTAGAATCAGTTCCGCCTGTTTTTCCGCTTTCCTTAGTAACAAGAACGCTGATTCCATATTCTTCAATCTGGTTTATGTTCATGGATTCAGAAAAAGGTCCCTGCATTGCAATTATCTGTTTGCCTTCAAGCTGGTTTTCATAGCAGATGTTTAGGCTTTCTATAGATGGTAAAACCCGGACTATTAATCGTTCCCTTATGCTCTGATTCTGGCAAAAAGTATGTAAATCCTTGCTTCCTGTTGTAAGAAGTATTTTGCCTGTTGTGTTTAACAGCAAGTCTTTGCAGTGCTGAACGTCTTCTGTGTAGATGATTTTTTCATTGTCCTGTAAATCTACAATTCTGTTAAATCTGACTAATGGAATATTTGTTTCTGCTGCACACTCTTTTATGTTTTTTGAAACTTCTTTTGCAAATGGATGAGTAGCATCTATTATTAAGTCAAAATTATTTTCTGTGCAAAGTTGTGTCATTGCTTGTAAATCAAGCCTTCCGTTTAAAATATGAACAGGTGTATTTTTATTAAGAACCATGCTGCCGTAATCCGTTGCAACGGAAACATAAACTTGAAAACCATTTGCAGAAAGAGTCTCTGAAATTATTCTTCCTTCTGAAGTTCCGCCGAATACAAGAATTTTATTCATATTGTATACCCGCGTTTTGTAAGAAGAACAGGAACATTGTTTTCTGTTATAAAAATCTCACTTTGAGAGTTTCCTATAAAAACCGTAGTGAACATGTTTACTTCTTTTTCTAAAAGTTCTCCCAGTGTGCAGGCCTGAACCTTTGTTTCCTTGCGTCCGATGTTTTCTACAAATCCACAGCTTCTGTTTTTATCAGCACCGGAATCAAGCATTATCTGGCATGCTTTTTTAAGATAATCTTTTCTTTTATGGCTTGAGGGGTTATAAAGTGCAATGGCAAAATCACCTTTAATTGCACATGAAATTCTTTTTTCAATAACATTCCACGGCGTCATAAGATTGCTTAAACTTATAACACAGAAATCGTGGTTCAAGGGTGCGCCTAAAACTGCTGCACCGCTGCTTGCTGCCGTAACTCCTGCAATGATTTTTAATTCAATATCCTTGTATTGTTTTTCTTCGTGTAAAAGTTGAAACATAGGGGAAGCCATTCCGTATACGCCTGCATCCCCGCTGCAGACAAGAGAAACTATTTTGCCTTTCAGTGCGTAATCAAAACACAACCTGCATCTTTCTATTTCTTTTGTCATTGGAGTGGAAGCAAATTCTTTATCAGGAAAATATGGTTTCAGTAAATCTGTATAAACTGTATAGCCTATTATGATATTGCTTTCCTTTATTGCGTTAATTGCTTCAAGTGTCATTTGTTCATAACTGCCGGGACCTGTGCCAACTATAAAAATCTTTCCATTCATTTATTTCCCCTCAAACTGTTTTTCTGCAACGGAAATTGTCATTCCCTTTTCAGAAACTTTTTTTATTATAAGTTTTGAATCATCACCTGCACTTAAAACTGCAGCCCTTTCGCATATATTTGAAACGCCTGTTGTTTCCTTTACAAATTCTGATTCTGAAAAACATCCTTTCGCATTGTTTAGTTCTTCTGCTGTATAGAAAATTTCGGGAATATGAAGATAGTGTGCAAATTCTAAAAGGCCTGTTTCCTTTTCCTTTAAATCAATTGTAGAAATTGAACAGATATTGTTCCTCAGTTCAAGTTTAAGTTCCGATGCAAAAACTTTTTCTGCAAAGGTCTTTAATTCTTCAAATGATTTTCCTTTTTTGCATCCCATGCCGATGCAGTATTTTTTTGGAACTAAATTCAATAGTAAGTTGCTGTATCTGGCATTAACTTCATTTGCTGTAATTCCTACATCTGCATTTTCTATTTTGTCTGTAAGGATTATTTCTTCCGTGAATTTATCTGAACCTATTTTAATTGAATCGTCAATATAAATCTTAATTTGCTTTCCGGCCAGCACTTTTGCTGAAACTTTTTTTATTCCGTCTCTGTTTAGTATCTTTAAATTGTTTTCCTTTGCAAAAGTATCAATACTGAATTTCTGGTTTATATCCGTTGCTGTTGTAATCACACATTGTACACCTGTGGATTTTGAAATTAATTCTGCAATTTTATTTGCATTGCCAAGATGACCTGAAAGAACAGGTATTATGAATTTCCCATTTTCGTCCATTACCAGAACAGGACTGTCTGTAACTTTGTCTTTTATGAATGGTGCAATTGTCCGGACTGCAATTCCTGCAGCAGAAATAAAAATCAGTGGAATGGATTTTTCAAAAGATTCTTTAGTCCATGGCAATAGATTTGCTTTATCATTTAATGAAATAAACTCTATTTCAGGAAGCGAGGATTTAAGTTTATTAAAAAGTGCAACTGCTTTTTCTGTAAAAAAAACAACCCGTATAAGTAAAATATTCTTGACTTTCATTTTTTTATTTTTCTGAATTCTGTTTCAAAGTCTTCTGCATAAAGCCTTGACTTTGCATAATTAGAATGTGTGATTATATCACCCACAATTACTAAAGCTGTTTTTGTAATTCTATTTTTTTCTGCTGTTTCTGCAAGGCTTTCAATTGTGCAGATAAATTTCTTTTCTTCCGGCCATGTTGCTTTATAAATTAGGGCTGCTGGTGTAGTTTTTTTGTAGCCGCCTTCTATGAGACGGGCTGAAAGTTCCTTTAACATTCCCGTGCTTAAATAGATTGCCATTGTTGAATTGTGGGCAGCAAAGCTCTGTATGGATTCTTTTTCCGGTACAGAAGTTTTTCCTTCCATTCTTGTAATGATTAAGGATTGTGAAACTTCAGGCAATGTGTATTCGAGATTTAAGATTGCGGCGGCTCCAAAACATGCACTTACTCCAGGGCAGCTTTCATAGGCGATTGAAAGTTCATCAAGGGCATCCATTTGTTCACGGACTGCACCATAAATGCTCTGGTCTCCTGTGTGAAGCCTTACTGTCATTAATTTTTTTTCTTCCGAAGACTTCATTACATCGATTACTTCATTCAATGTCATGGTTGCACTATTGAATATGCTGCAGTCTTTTTTTGCATAAGTTAAAAGTTCCGGATTTACAAGGGAACCGGCATAAATTATTACATCGGCTTTTTGTAAAAGTTTCATTCCCCTGACTGTAATTAAATCTGCGGCTCCGCAACCTGCACCAACAAAATAAACCATGCTTAGCTCCTGCATTCCAAAAGAAAATCTTCTGCATTTTTTGTTTTTGCAAGAAGACCATATTCATTGCTGTAAATCATACATTCAATTTCTATTTTTTCACCAGTATGTTTTTTCAGGTGGAAAATTATCTTAGATAGAATTTCTTCCATTGTTTCATTAAGTTTATTTTCTTCCATTATAAACTGAAGTCCTTCTTCTGTTGTAAGGGAATTTAAAATCTTTTTTGCACAATCTAAAGAACAGCCGCATCTTATGGCAGCAGCAGATAAAAGTTCCATTCTGCAATCAGCTTCTTTTGAATGGGTGTTCATGATTCCGCCTGAAACTTTAATAAGTTTACCGATATGACCGGTTAGAAGGATTTTTTCAAATCCTGTTTCAAGGCACATGTCTAAAGTTTTGCCAATAAAGTTTGAGCATTTTACGCTTTTGTCTAAATCATAGTTATAATGCTTAAGCAAAAAATCCTGACCGTAGTTTCCGGGAGTAATAGCTGCAATTGTTTTAGCCAGTGCTTTGTGCTGGTTAAGTTCAACTTTTATTGTATCAAGAATTGCCTGGCTGCTCATTGGTTCAACTATGCCGCTTGTTCCAAGAACTGAAATACCGCCTTCAATTCCAAGGCGTGGATTAAAAGTTTTTTTTGCCAGTTCAAGGCCTTCAGGAATGGAAATGGTTACATTAAGTTTCCCATGAAAGTCGCATAAAGAACAGACTTCAAGAATTTCTTTTTTTATCATCTGCCGTGGAACTTTGTTTATGGCATATTCACCGACTTTCTGGTCTAAGCCGGGTTTTGTTACTATGCCAACTCCTGTTCCGCCTTGAATTTGTATTTCCGGAATTGAACTGGAATTGCCGTAATTTTCAATTGTAACCGTAGAAACAATATGAGCTCCTGTTGTTACATCCGGGTCATCACCGCCGTCTTTAATGACAGCACAGCTTACGGAATTTTCACTGCGATTAATATTGATTATTTCTGCATTGAATTCAATTCCTTTGGGAGTGAGGATTTTAATCTGTTTCTTTTCAGTTCCAGTAAGCAGCATGAAGGTTGCCGCCTTGGCTCCCGCTGCAGCACAGCTTCCGGTTGTAAAGCCCAATCTCAACTTCGTCCTCCAAGTTCATAAAGCAGGGCATTGCAAATGGCAGCCGCAATGTTGCTTCCGCCTTTTCTTCCTTTGCTGATTATATACGGAACATTGGAATTTAAAAACAATTCCTTTGCCTGAACCACGTTTACAAATCCAACCGGAACACCGATTATAAAATCCGGTGTAAATATTTGTTTAGTCATCATGTCGTAAAGACTGATTAAGGCTGTAGGTGCATTTCCTATGGCAAAAATAATTTTTTTATTAAGTCTGGCAGCCCGTTCCATGCTAACAGTGGCCCGCGTTATGCTTCTTTGTTTTGCTTCTTCTGCAACGTCTTTGTCTGCCATAAAGCAATGAACTTCACCGCCGAATTTTGCCAGCACTTTTCCATTGATGCCTGCTTTTGCCATGTTGGTATCTGTTACAATGTGTGCGCCGGAAAGAATTAAATTCTTTGCAGTTTCTATGGCCTTGTCTGAATAGCATAGGTTTTGTGCATAGTCAAAATCTGCACTTGTGTGAATGACCCTCATTGTTACAGGTTTTTCTTCTTCAGAAAATTTTATGCCGCGCTCTTCAAGTTCTTTTTCTATAATCTGAAAACTTCTTTTTTCTATTTCTGAAGGCAATACAAATTCTATGTTGTTCATTTTACTTTTCCTTTAAAATCTTTTTCAAAGACTGAATCAATAATTTATTTTCTTTATGTGTTCTGACTGCAATCCTATAAAAGCCTGCTGGAAGATTTTTATAGTCACTGCAATTACGAATAAGAATTTTGTATTTCAGTAATTTTTCTTTTAAGTTAGTTTTGCTTTCTGTATGAAATAAAATGAAATTTGAATTAGTTGAAAAAGTTTTAATACCTGAAGCAGAAAGTTCATTTAATAAATAAGTTCTTTCGGTGTTGATTTTTTTTATGTTCTTAGAAATGAATCTTTCATTAACAAGCAATGAAGCTCCGATTTTCTGTGCTAAAGAAGAAATATTCCATTCAGGAAGCTGGCTTTGAATCTTTTCTGTCAGTTCAATTGAACTGCAAAAACAAAAGCCAAGCCTTAGTCCTGGAATTGCAAAAGTTTTTGTCATTGCGTTTAATATGACTAAGTTGCTGTAATCATCAATTTCTGAAACAAGAGAAAAATCTTTAGCTTTTCCCGTTAAGTCCATAAAACATTCATCTAATAAAACTGTTGTCCTGTTTTTTTGCGTGCAGCCTAAAATCTTTCTTATGACCTGCCTTGATAAAAGCTTTCCGTTGGGATTATTGGGATTGCATAAAAACAATAGTTCAGGCTTTTCTTTTTCTATAAGTTCTTTTAGAGAATTTAATTTATCCTCTGTTAATTCAAAATCTTCTTTTGCGTCCAAAGGTAAATATATGATTTTTGAGCCTGCCGAATTTAATGCGTATTCGTATCCTGAAAAAGAGGGACATAGCAAAAGAGCTTTTTTCGGATTAATTGCCTTTACCATTGCCATTAAAATTTCTGACGCACCGTTGCCGGTAATGATTCTTGAAGATTCAATTTTATATCTGGCAGAAATTGATTCTTTTAATTCCGACGAATTTATATCAGGGTATACATTAATTGTGTTGAAGAACTTTAAATATAATTTCCACAGGCTCCACTTTGATACAAATGGGTTTGTGTTTACGGAAAAATCATATTTTACTTTTACTGAATAAATATCGCCACCGTGCATTATTTTATTCCATTGTAATACTTAATTGCAAAATAAATCAGTCCCATTATGGCACTGCATGACAGAACACAAATAAAAGAAGTTGCATAGGAAAGTTTGTTTGCACGCTTTATGTCTTCCAGTTCAATTTCCCTGACCTGGTCCCCAAGAAATTCTTTATGTTCCACTTTGCCTTCATAAACTGCAGGACCTGCAAGCTGAATTCCAAGAGCACCTGCGCAAGTGCTTTCCGTGTGTGCAGAATTAGGGCTTTCGTGCTTTAATCTGTCCCTTAAATAAATTTTCTTTGCATTGTCTGTTGAAAAATCCTTTCCTAGAAAGCAGCATGAAAAAATCATGAGCCATGCACTTATTCTTGCAGGAATAAAATTTACAAAGTCATCGGTTTTTGCTGCACATCTTCCAAAGTCTATGTAGCGTGGATTTTTATAGCCGATCATGGAATCCATGGTATTGATGCACTTGTAAAAGAATCCTGCAAGGGGTCCGCCTAAAGCAAGTAAAATCAATGGAGCAATTATTCCGTCAGAAGTGTTTTCTGCAACGGTTTCTACTGCAGCTTTTGTAACTTCCTTTTCTGAAAGGTTTTCTGTGTCTCGGCCTACAATCATGGAAACGGCTTTTCTTGCTGAAACAAAATTTCCTTTTTTTAATTCCTTGTAAACTTTCATACTTTCAACTTTAAGGCTTTTTGTTGCAATAAGCTGAAAAGTCATTATGGCTTCTATTGCAATGCCGAATAAGCAGTTGATTTTTTCAGATGCAATTTCTGCGGCAATTAAAATAAAAGCTACAAAAAATTCTACAGTAAGAACTACAAGCAAAACCATTACTTTACCGCGGAATCTTTTTTGCTTAGGCGTAAGTTCTTTTGGAGCGTTCTTTGTGCCGGTTAATTTTTTTTCATAGAAGAGAATTACTTTCCCAATAAACCGGACAGGGTGGGGTAGCCAGTGAGGGTCCCCGATAATCAAATCTAAAACATAGCCTGTCAAAAAAGCTATTATATGGAATTTTAAACGAACAGCTATATCCATTTATATTTTCCTTAAATTGAAAATCTTTTTATCCTCTGCCGAATAGTCAAAAATATATCCGTGTCCATTCTGGCAAAAATAGTCATAAAAGTTTCCGCCCTTAAGTGCAGAAATAATTGCCATAATGGTTCCCCCGTGGGCAACTGCTGAAACGCTTTTTCCATTTGAAGCCTTAAGCATTTTTTCAAAAGCATCCATTGTCCTGTCAGCAAAATCCTTTAGTTTTTCTCCGCAAGGAAGGTCATCTGTTCCATTGGAATCAATCCACCTTTGATAGGATTTATTTCCGTTTAATTCTTTGTGATTCAGGTTTTCAAAAAGCCCGAAATCAATTTCCTTAAAGTTTTCAATTATATTTATTTCTTTATCAGGGAAAATCAATTTAGCCGTTTCAATGCAGCGTTTTAATGGACTTGAAAAAATAAGATCAGAGTCATTATATATTTTAGCATCGGTAAGCTTTTTTATTTCTTCAATGCCTTGTGAGCAAAGAGGTTCATCTGTCCTGCAGCCGATAAATCTTTTTTCAAGATTTCCTTTTGTTATGCCGTGCCTTATAAGCTGAATGGTAATTGTCATTTTATTTTTTGTTCCACTCCGCAAGTTATTCTATAAACTGATTCTGCTTTTGATGCTATGAAACACAAAAGCCTGCCTGTTGTTTCTCTATAAGTTCTTTCTTCTTTTGTAGCAGGAATTATACCGCAGCCAATTTCATCACTTATAATTACAATGCCCGGCTTTGAATTTATTTTGCTTTCAATAACCTGCTTAATTTCATCTGATGTTTTACCGGCAGCCAGATTTTCTTTTACAAAGAGATGAAAGTCATTCCATATATTCTGTTCTTTATATTTTGAAAGAGCCCATTCATATTTATTCTGATATGCACCGCCGATTATTAATGTCATTTTATTCTCCTAAAATGCAGCAGGCAGAAACTGCAATTAAAGAAACAAGTTCACTTATGCAGACAAAAAATCCTGCCAGGTCTCCTGTTATTCCGCCAAAGTGTTTTTTGCTCATAAAGTAATAGTAAGCAAATGTAAATGCAAAACCGCAAAGCAAAACTATTCCATAATAAATCTTAGCAAAAGTAAATGTGCAATAAATAAGAACTGCTGAAACAGCAATAAGCTCTGAAAGTAAAATCACAGTCACTGTTTTTTTTGCATTGGTCTTGCTTTCCGTTACTGCCATGCCGTCTTTTTTTGCCTTAGGAAAAACCATTACGGAAAGTCCGCTAAGAATTCTGGAAAGAACAAAGGAAAAGCAAAGGGCAGCAAGGGCTTCTTTAGATTTAATTTCAAAACTGAACGCAATGGCAAGCATAAAAAAAGTAATTAGGCCTAAAACCGAAAAAGCACCGATGTGGGGGTCCTTTAATATTTCTAGTTTCTTTTCTTTGGGCTGATAAGAATGAAGGGCATCCATTGTATCCATGAAGCCGTCAATGTGGAATCCGCCCGTAACAAGAACCGGTATGGCAATTGCCGTTAAGTAAATGAAAGCTGAACTTTCAATGTTAAAGGCAGAACAAAAGAGCCACCATAAAAGTTCCAGTGCTCCTATGACTGCTCCAACAAGGGGAAAGAAAATCAAATGATATTCCATGTCTTTGCTGGCCCAGTTAAAGTGTGGCATGGGAATTTTTGAATATAAAGAAAAAGCAACGCAAAAAGATTTGATTAACTGTTTCATTTTAGCTCCACCGGTATTCCGCAGACAACTTCCGTTACTTTGTCTGATTCCCTTGCAAGAAAAACATTTACCCTGCCTAAGGCCTGCATGTAATTTTCTGTTGCCTCGTTATAGTCAATGCCATCTTCAAAAACATTATTGCTTACAATGATAATGTTTTCTGCCTTGCCTTTCAGTTTATTAAAGTCTGAATATATTTTCTCTGCAACTTCATTGCAATTCATTATTTTGTTTATCTGAAACATTTCGTTGGCAACAAGGTTTGAAATACATTCTATAAGAATGGTTGAAGATGTATTATCAATTTCTTTTGTTGCATTCTCTGTTAGATTTAAACTTTCACTTTCAATGGTTATAAATCCCTTGCCTTTTCTTAATTCACGGTGACGCTGAACTTTGGCCATTCCTTCGTCATCATAAACTTTCATTGTGGCAAGGTAATATTTATTCTGAGCATTCAAATCCATTACAAGTTTTTCTGCGTATTCTGATTTGCCTGAACCGCTGCCGCCATAAACTAAATGAATCATTTGAACCTCTCGTATTGCTTAATCTTGGATTCACTAAAGGGAATGCTTTTTTCGTAAACTTCAATGGCAGTGTCTAAAATGCCAAGGAATAGAACAGCACCAGTTCCTTCTCCTAGTGCCATGGCGGCATCAATTACCGGAGATAAAACTAACTCCTGGCACAAAAGCTTAACTGCAGGTTCCTGGCCTTTGTGGGAAGGAATTAAATAATCCACAGTTCCTTTCTCCATTCTTTCTGCAACTAAGGCAGCAGCAAGACTTATTATGCCGTCTAAAACTATTGGCATATTAAATTCTTTTGCAGCAAGATATATTCCCGCCATAACGGCAATGTCAAAGCCGCCTACAGTCTGCAACACAACAGATGCAGGCTGATTATATAAATCGTATTTTTTTATGGCTTCATTGATTACCCGGATTTTCTTTTGCAAGCCTTCATCGCTTAAGCCTGCACCACGGCCAGCCGCAACAGAACCGTCAGCTTTTAAAAGAGATGCAGCAATGGCGGCTGAAGTTGTTGTGTTGCCTATGCCCATTTCTCCAACGCACATAATGTTAAAGCCCTTGCCCTTGCAGTCTGAAACAATTTGCCTGCCTAAAGAAATTGCCTGTTTCATTTGTTCTTTTGTCATGGCAGGTTCTTTAAGAAAGTTCTTTGTTCCTTTGCATATTTTTCTGTCTATTACGCCGGGCAGTTTTTCAGAAGTGTTAATGCCTACGTCGTAAGTTAAAACTTCACAATTTACTTTTGATGCCATAATGCCGGCTGTTGTTATTTTTGCCGCAATGTTTTCTGCACATATTCTTGTTACGCTCTGGTCAGACTGGCTTATGCCTTCTTCGACAATTCCATTATCTGCACACAAAACAACAAGACAGGATTTTTTGCAAACAGGGTGTTCCGTCTGCTGAATGGCTCCAAGTTTAGCAACAAGGCTTTCAAGTTTTCCAAGGCTGTCTAAGGGTTTGGCAATTTTATCCCAGTTGGATTTTACTTTATTAAAATATTCCCTGTAGCTATTTTCTGATGATTTCATAGACAGCCTCCATGTTAATGTTTTTTCTGATTCCGTCGGCAAGAAGATTATATTGCTTTTCCTTAAATGCCTTGTAGTCAATTTTATTTTCTGAAAGTGCTGCACCTTTTTGTTCAGCAAGATAATTGCAGATTAGAAATGCTATGTTGCCTTCATCAAAAAAGCCGTGAATGTAAGAACCGTAAACATTGCCAAAGGAAGTTCCGGCCGGGAAAGCTTTGCCGAAAGCAACAATAGTTTTACCCATGTGTATTTCATAGCCGGATATTTTTTTATTGCTAAGGAACTGTAGCCTGCCATCAACCTGGCCTGCCTTGCTTTTCACCTGTGTCCTTGTTTTGTTTTTAAGCAGTGTTGTTTCACAGTCTAAAAGTTCCATGCCTTTTACGGAACCGCCTTCTTCTACATTGTCCGGGTCGTATATGGTTTTACCCAGCATCTGGTATCCGCCGCAAATGCCAAAGACAATTTTTGCATCACTGTATTTTTTTACGGCA
This sequence comes from Spirochaetia bacterium, assembly GCA_022768865.1. Taxonomy (GTDB): domain Bacteria; phylum Spirochaetota; class Spirochaetia; order Treponematales; family Treponemataceae; genus Treponema_D. The sequence goes on along the minus strand of JALELH010000012.1, from coordinate 19,400 downwards.
GCTTCAATGCCGCTGGTGCGCATCCATTTTAAATCGGCAATTGTATTCTTTGTCCCGGGCAGGACAATCATGTCCATGGAAGGAATTTCTTCCGGCCTGGTTATGTAATGGACGGCAACGCCTTCAATCTGTTCAAAGACATTTAGATCCGTAAAGTTTGAAATGTGTGGGAACTTAATTGCGCCAATGTTTACAATTCCGTCCTTGTGCTGACTGAAGCGTTCAGAAAGGCTGTCTTCATCTTCTAAAGAAAGGTTCATGTAAGGAAGGATTCCTACGACAGGAATATGGCAGCGGTCTTCTATTATATTTACGCCGCTGTCTAAAAGGCTTTTGTCTCCACGGAATTTATTTATGATAAGACCCTTTATTCTTTTGCGCTCGTTTTCTTCAAGAAGTTCAACAGTTCCGTAAAGCTGTGCAAAGACACCGCCCCTGTCAATGTCTCCTACGAGCAGAACAGGTGCATCAACCATTTGTGCAAGGCCCATGTTTACAATGTCATTTTCGCGCAGGTTTATTTCAGCCGGGCTTCCTGCACCTTCTATAACGATAATGTCGTTTTCTGCTGCCAGCCTGTTAAATGCCTTTAATAATTCCGGAATTAAATTCTTTTTGTATGCAAAGTATTCCCGTGCCGTCATGTTGCCTTTTACCTGGCCGTTGACAATAACCTGGGAACCACAATCGCTTGTCGGCTTTAGAAGAATGGGATTCATGGCAACATCCGGTTCCATGCCTGCCGCTTCTGCCTGCATTACCTGAGCTCGGCCCATCTCCAAACCGTCCTTTGTAATAAAGGAATTTAATGCCATGTTCTGGGATTTAAAGGGTGCAGCGCGGAATCCGTCCTGCCTGAAAATCCTGCAAAGGCCTGCAGCAACAAGACTTTTGCCTGCATTGCTCATGGTGCCCTGAACCATTATTACCTTTGCTTTTTTTGCACTTTCTGTGTTGTTTTCTTCTATATTAAAAGCCGGTTTAACTGCCGGTTCTTGCCATCGCATTGTGGCCGTGGTGCAGTCAAATTCTTCTTCCTTTATTCCGTAAAGCTGCTGAATAAAGCCACCTGTAAAAATGTCTTCAGGCTTTCCTGCCTTTACTATTTTTTTACCGTTAAGGCATAAGACTTTATCAGAAATGTTCTTTACTAAATCAAGTTCGTGCAATGATAAAATTATGGTCTTGTTCTTTTCTCTGGCAAGCTTCTTTATGTTCTTGAAAAAATCAAGCTTGTAAAACATATCAAGAAAAGTAACAGGTTCATCCAGAACAATAATTTCCGTATCCTGACAGATGGCACGGGCAAGCATTACCCGCTGTTTCTGACCGTCACTTAAATTATTAAAAAGCCGGCCTTCAATATCTTCACAGTGAACACCCTTTATTGCTTCATTTATTTTTGCATTGTCATCATCACCTAGGACGCCAAAAAGATTTGTATAAGGGTAGCGGCCTGTAGCAATAACATCGCGCACAGTCATCATTTCAGGATGAATGCGTTCCGTCATGAGCATGGAAATATGTTTTGCAGCAAATGTGTCTTTTTCCGTAAATATATTTTTAGAAGCAACGGAAACACTGCCGCCTAAAGATTCAAGTTCCTTAACAAGGGTTTTAAGCACCGTTGATTTACCTGAACCGTTGGGACCAATAAGGGTAAGTATTTCACCGGCCTTAACTTCAAAAGAAATGCCGTCTATAAGAATCTTTTTATTATAGCCTACGGCCAGACCAGAGGCTTTAATCATCTTCTGCCTCCTTTGCCATGGGTCATTATCCAGATTACGACAGGCACAAGAAAAAATGCCGTTACTGTGCTTATGCTCAATTCCGTTGGTGTAAAGACCGTCCTTGCAATGCCATCGCAAAAAAGTGTAATGCAGGCACCACCTGTAAAGCAAAGGGGAATTAAAACCAGTGGCCTTGAAGTCCTGGCAATTGTCCTTATTAAATGTGGAACTGCAATGCCAACAAAACTGACAGGGCCTGCAAAAGCCGTTACACAGCCTGCAAGCAATGTAGAAAGAATTATAAGTGCAATGCGCAAAAACTTAATGTTAACGCCCATATTGCGTGCATAGTTTTCTCCAAGTAAAAAAGCACCAATGGGTTTAGACAACATTATAGAAAAAACTAAAGCCAGGGTTACAATGATGAACATTAAAAAAACATCGTTCCAGTTTGTACCGGAAAAGCTGCCCAAAGACCAGTTGTGCAAATTTACAATGTTGGAATCACTGGCAAAGGTGACGATAAAGTCCGTAATTGCAGAACAGATGTAGCCTACAAGAATTCCGCATACAACAAGAACGGACATATTCTTAACCTTAACAGAAAGCACAAGAACAACTGCCATGGTAATAAGGGAACCTGCAAAGGCAGCAAGTACTAAACCTAAAGAAGAAAGGGCAATGCCTGCATTAAGAAAGAAAATCATGGCAAGGGCAACAAAAAGCTTGGCACCTGAAGAAATGCCTAAAACAAAAGGACCTGCAATAGGGTTAGAAAAGAAAGTCTGCAACAAAAAGCCGGAAACAGAAAGGGCACCGCCTAGAATAATTGCAGCAAGAATGCGCGGAAGCCTTATGTCTTTAATTAAGCGCAGGGCAGTTTCGTTTGTGGCAGTGCCTTTAATAATTGCAAGGATATCCTGCGGCAAAACAGAAACGCTTCCTGTAAACAGATTCAATAAAATCAAAAAGCATAGGAGAATAAAAATCAGTGCAAAAGAAATTAAATGGCGTCTGTTCATTTTATCTTTATAAGGTAGTGCAGGTTTTCTTCCTTATGGTTCATGACAGAAACTAAATCCTGCATAAAGCCTACGCTGCCTGTTGTTTCCTGAAATAGTTTTTTATCCGTGCAATAAAGCCTGCCGTTCTTAAAGCCCTTAAAATCTTTTAAAAGGGGAAACTTCTGCAATAGCAGTTCCCTGTCTTCTATCATTCCTTCTATGGTGGAATTGTAAATTAAAATGTCAGCATCCTTTGCCTTTACATAAAAATCTTCCGGCAGCATGTTCATTGTAGAAAGAACGCTTTCATTATCTGCTGCAGCATCCATAAAATAAGTGCCGCCTGCCATGGCAATTGCCGTTGTAATGTAGTCACCGGGTTTACGGACGTTGACTGAACCGCTGGAAGTAAAATAGAAAAATGCAATGGTGTTTCTGCTGCCGGCGGACTTATTTAAGCTGTTGAATTCCGCCTGCCTTGCGTTAAAAAAATCTTCTGCTTCTTTTTCTTTGTCATATAAAAGGCCGTAAAGCTTTATCCATTCTATGCGGCCTAAGGGATTTTTTTCATAGGAAGACTTTTCTACAATAACGGGAATCTTAAGCTGCTCAAGCTTTTCCTTGATTTCAGGCTTATGGAAAATCATTGTGTTCTGAATGGAAATGTCCGTGCCTTCTGCATAAAGGGTTTCAAAGTCCGGTGCGCTGTATTTGCCTGCGTAGGTTATTTTGCCGTCTTCCATGTATTGCCTGACTTCCGGCAGAAACATGTTTTCTTTTTTGCTTCCTGAAAACTTTACCTTATCAAGAATGTTAAGCTTGGCAAAAAAGTCAAAGGCAGAAGAAGACACAAGGTATGTTTTTAATAAAGGCTTAACTAAAACAACATAGTCAGCAGGCACACCGGAAGGCAGTGGAAAATCCTTTTCTACAACAAGGACCGGCTTTTCCCCGCTGATGTTAATGACAGAATAGCCTGCTGTTTTTTTTATGGTGAACTGTCCTGCAAAAGAAACAGGGACAGTCTCCGTAAAGTCCAGGCCTGCAAAAGAAACAGATGATTCTGCCTTTGCCTTTCTGGCCTTATTGCAGCCGTAAAAGGAAAAGAGCAGAACCGTAAGAAAAATTAACCTGATTGTTTTCCTAAAAAAGTAATCCAATTGTATACTCAATTTCGTGAGGGTTTCCCATAGCCGTAGTATCTGCAACAACCTTAAAAGGCTTTGTAACATCTGCAACGGCAAAGGTAAATGTTGACTTCTGTCCCGGTGTCTTGTTCAGATACTTGACGCCGTCAACAATCATATAGTCATAGTTAGAACTTGTCCACACAACTGTAAGAATGTTTTTGCCGCCTGCAACTTCAAGAAGGGCAGGGGATTCTATCCTTGCTTTACCTGTGCCGCCTAAAAGGACAACGCCTGCATCATGCTGGCCGTCAGAAGGCTTTGCTATTTCTGCAACTTCATCAACGGAAACCCTGTGGTCATACCAGATGCCCTTTTTGCCTATTAAGGCAAGATCAAAGTCTTTGCCGATTTTGCTTACCGGAATGTCAAAACCGTTTACAGTTTCTGAATATCCGTCTGCATAGGTAACCTTGTCTTTTGTTGGCTTAAGCCACAGGTCTTCCTTGTCTTTGGCATCTGCAGCCTTGCCTGCAAAAAGATTGACTATGCTTTTGCCAGCAAGGCTTACATGAAAAATCATCCTGCCGTCATTTACTATTAAAGTGCCCATACCCTTTTTTGAATCATTGGCATGGAACATGGAACTGTCCGTAATGAACCTGGCAGAATAGATTCCGTCATCTAGTTTTTTTTTAGTTCATTAAGGGCAGCGGCTGTGTGTGCCACATAAAGCTGCTGGATTGCGCTGATTCTTCCAAGGCCTGCAATCTGGCATTCTACAGAATCAAAGGCACCTGAAGCATTGAACATGAACTTCCATGAATCATCATCATCGCCTGCCATGTCGTTGTTTGCGTGGTCTCCTGCAACTACCATCAGCGGGCGCAGGATTACTTTCTTGTAGCCTGCATTCTTTACGGCATCGATTACTGCATCGCAGGCTGTTTCTTCTGGTTCGCCTTCAACTGTGCCAACAAAAACATTCTTGTAAGAAAGGTTCTTCATCTGTGTGCTCATCTGTGAATAGCTTACCTTTGCGTTGTGTGATGTTCCATGGCCCATTAAAACATAGGCAACTCCGGCCTTTTCTGCATCTTCAAGGGAATTAAAGCCTGATGTGCTAACTGCAGCATCAACGATGGCAAGTGCAACTGCCTTTTTGTCTTCGTTGATTACATTTGCATCCATGCCCACTTCTCCTAAAAGAGGTTCTGCAATCTTTACTGATTCAAACTTTGATTCATACTTTGAAACGGCTGCGGCAAGTTCGTCGTATTCTGCACCATGCATTAAGTGTGTTGGCTGAACTACAAGGTTTTTAACTCCGTTTTTTACGGCACGTTCAAGAGCCTGATCCATGTTGTCAATCTTTACGCCGTCGCGGGCCTGAATGTGGTTTATGATAATCTGTGCTGTAAATGCACGGCGTACGGACCAGTCAGGGTTTGCTGCCTGGATTGCCTTTTCTATGCCGTAAATGTCTTCTGCACGGCTGCCGTTAAAGGAAGTTCCAAAGCTTACAACAAGAATTTCATCTTCTTTAATACCGTCCTGGTTAAGTGCATTGTCCATTGAAGCATCTCCTGTATCGCGGCCAAAGTAGTCCGGGTCTGCGTTTTCTCCTTCTACAAGTGCCTTCTGTGCGTCTGTCAGTTTGTCCCATGCTTTTTTTGCAGCGTCGCACTGTGTGTCTGTAAGGGCTGTTCTTTCCTGAACATAGATAGCGTCGATTAGGGCTGCAGCGTTGTCGGCTGCCTTTTTGTCCTTTGCTTCTTTGCTGCATCCTGTTGCAATAATGGCAAGGGCTGTTAAAGCCATTAAAGTTGAAAATAACTTTTTCATATAATCCTCCAAGAGTATTAAATAAAAAAGCCCGGGTTATTTTAAATGTTTAAAATAGTCCGGGCAATTAAATTACGTAACTGAGTTTAAGTTCGATCAATTGCTCGTGACCTTGAATTTCTTCCTGAACTATAATAAACGGCAGGTTTCCTGACTTCAGGTTCAAGCGCTTTTATTTTGCCTTCCCGGTAGCCCAGTGGCGTATTAAAATAAAAGCTAGCCTTTCACAGTGACGAGATCGTGCAGGATTTTAACCTGCTTCCCTTTTAACTGATTCTTGCGGTTGTTCCATAAATGAACAGCCGCAGACCAGCACCCTTTACTTTTATGCGGCAATGTTAGCACTATTTGATTTTGTATTCAATATAGAATGGAATTGACCATTCCCACTTCCAGTCGTCCTTTGTAATCTGCTTTTTAAGAAAGTCTGCACCAAGAGAAATATTCCAGTTCTTTGTAGGTGTTACCCAGATGCGCGGGTAAAGTTCAAAAGAAGAACGAGTCAGATCGCCGTCTTCTGTGTCTATGGCAGAGTAGTACATAAACCTTGGCTTTATGGCAAAGACCTGGTTAAACGGAATCAGGAATTGTGCAGCACCGTAAAGGGGAACTTTGTGGCCTTCTGTAGATTTGCCTGCTTCTCCTTCAAAGGTAAAATGTACGGGCCCAAAGTATGACTTGTAGTTGACTGAAACAAGATGGCATTTTTTTAAGTCTGCATCGCTGTAGTTTATGATTGGCGTGAAGCCTGGATTGGCAACAAAAGGCCTGGCGTTGTAGCTGTAGGTAAGTGTGGCATAAAGTTTATTTACAAAGCCTTCAAGCTTAGGCGTCCAGTATACGCTTGCAGCTGCTATCCTGTCGTAGTTGACGTCTGTTTCGTTTGTCTTTGTGTCCGTAGTCCTTTTGCGCCTGTAGCCTGCCGTTCCGTTGAGCTTTAGTGGCACTTCCCATGCAGACTTTGAAAAGTCGTAGCCTAAGGCACCGTTTAAGGCAAAGAATTCGTCCCACTTGGTTTCTGTTTCTATGGTCTTGGAAGTTTCTCCTACAGGGAGCGATGCGCCAAAGGTCCATCCGTTCCATTCTGACTTCAGGCCTACGCCGCTTTCCCCCCAGCGTGAAGCACCCGTGTATGTTTCTGAAATCGGAAAGAAGTTGCCGGGCAGATAGTAGGAATAGAGCTTGCCGCCTGATATTTCAAATATGCTGCTTGCAAAAGGACGGAATCTTACAAAGGCTCTTTTAATTTCCATCTTTTGCGAAATGTCTTCTTTTTTTTCCATGGCGGGAATGCGGTAATAGATTTTGCCGCCTACAGTTATTTTTGGGTCAGAAAGTATTGCATCGCCTAAAAGGTAGTTTTTGGCGTACCTGTCTATGTATTCCCCTTCTTTTTTTTTGCTGTCGTATTTGTAGTTTTTCTGTGCAATGGTTCCGCCCCAGAGGAAGTTGCCTTTGAATTCAAAGTCCCTTGATGCTGCGTTAAAAAGTGCAATTGCAGTGATTGCTGCTGTTAAGATAATTCTCTTCATATAATCCCCGGTTAATAGTTTTACAAGAAATTATAGGAAATAAGAATATTTGGCAATGGCAAAAGTAAATGCGTTTTAGAAGCCGGTACCTTCTGTAACTTTTGCCGCACCAATTGCAGAGCAATTGGTGTATGGGCTGTTTAGCGATACTTTAGTTTTAGAACAGGTGATAGGAAGAGGGTATAGAAAAAATGTCATTCTGAAAAATGCGAAGCATTTGTTCAGAATCTGCATTCAGTTGCTTAACTTATAGCAGATCCTGACCTGCGTCAGGATGACTAAACGTCATCTCCGACGTAGGCCTGAAGATATTTAGATTTTTATGCGTTGGCAAGTTTGCTAAGCTGTTCTGCGGATAGACCGGTAGCCTGAATGATTTTAGCTGGCTCAAGACCCATCTTTAAAAGTTTTTTTGCAGTTTCAATAAAGCCTTCAAGTTTGCCTTCTTCAAAGCGGTTTCTGTCATATTCTTCCTGATCGAATTCTGTTAAGCTCATATTTAAAACCTCCAGTTTCTGATTTTGAAAGAAGCCATTCAACATGTTGTTTTTGATTGCAAAATCCATTGCTTCGTTAACGGCTTCTTCTTTGTTCAATCCCTGCTTTATATTTGCCTTTATACGTTCAATGTAAGTTGCATAATCATTTAAGGGTTTGCATTTTGCAAGCAGCTTTTCGTTATGCCCTTTGTTGATGTTTACTAAAGTTGCGGTCCATTCAAATTCACCGTCGGACTTTGGAACTTCAAAGGCATCTGATAACCTTAACTTTTCAATATCAGCTGTCTGCCTTGAACCATTATATATAACTATAAACTGAGGAGTAGGAATTTTCAACAAGGTAGAAGAGTATATATCACGCTTTTGCTTGGAAATATGCAGCTGATAAAGCTGTGCAAAATATAATAATCCACGCAATGGCATGTTAGGGTTCCAGATGGACTGTTGTTCATAAAGATTCATCTGAGAATCAATCAGGAAAGACAAATCATTTTTCATCGTAATGTAAATGATGTTTTCAATTGTTGTCAGTTCCAGATCATCCGGATTTTTGTAATCTGAATTATTCAGTGCATTATAAAGAGACAAAAGCCAGTCCTTATGTTCCTCCTTGCCGAAAATCGCTTTAAATAATCGGTCTTTGTAGATTACGTTAGGTTGGGTAGTCATAATTTTACTCCTATAAAATTAATATTGGGAGCTATGCCTTTCTTGATAAAATAACATTAAGCCACGGATGGCGCATGTAAAGTTAAGCAAAGAAGACGTTTCAAAAATTGACAGGACGTCAATTTTTGAAACAAACTCCATATATATTATTTTAAAGAAAAAACAAAAAAGGCCCTTTTTTTATCTATATGGAATAGAAAATTCTGTTAAAAGTGTAAAAATGTTTATTGCTTTGTTTGAATCTGCATTAGGTTAAGAATAAAAAAAATGTCATCCCGGATGTCAGTAAATCCGGAATGACAAATGTGTCCTTATGTTAAAGGAAAGCTGCAGCCTGCTAAATTTTTTTAATCAGAACTGCCGCCGGAACCAATGCTTACTGCTTCATCATAAACACCGGTCTTAACGGTTTTACCAGGCTTATTGCTGTTTTTTGTAAGCAAAGTTCTGATAACGATGCGGTAATCCTTGCCTGCTTCAAGGCCGTCAGGCAGCTGCACGGTCAGCTTGCCGGGAAGGTTGTGGATGATGTCCGTTACGGGAATCATGTTTTTAGGATCATAGTCACCTTCGTCATTTGTTATGGGTGCCAGCCAGACGCCGGAACCTTCACCGCCAAGCTTAAGGCTCGTGCCGTGAATTTCTATGACACCGGAAGCAGTCAGCTCGTTGGTAATTTCCTTCTTGCCAAAGTCAAAGACCTGGGCAATGTAAGGAGTATTATCCGGATAAAGCTTAAGCTGTATGTCTACATCCTTTACTGCATTTTTTGCAAAGGAACTTGGAGAAAAACCTATTTTTAATTCCGGAATATCCGCTGCCGTAGGTTTCTTTGTCTTTATGCTTCCGTTTACCGTCAGGTACAAGATGCCCATGTCAAAAAGGTTGATTGCATAGCCCTGCTTTAAAAGCTTTATGCATGCTTCCTTAAAAAGGGTTCCTGCATAGTGGAGCGTAGCAGTGTCAAGGTTTACGTTGCCTTTTTCTTCTACAGTTCCGATCAATTCCTTTGGCTTGGAAGTATTTCTTTCAACCCTTGCATAGGAACTGTCGTCATCCGTCAGGGGGTTCTTGTAGACAGAAACCACAACCTGACCCTTTTTTCCCGATTCTGACTTATAGTCAAAATTACTTACATTTTCCATAAAAATATACCTTGTCCATAAATTGTTTTTCGTCTGTAAAGACAGCGCATGCGGCGCGGACCACGCAGCACTACGCATAAGAGGATGTTTTTGTTCTTGACAGCTGGCTGCCTGCAAGGTATATTTTTCATTTAGCCTGAGGAGGCCAGAGAATATACCCTGTATATTCTTTATGCGCCATTTCGTTATTAGCGTTAACGGAATGGCGTTTTTTTTATGTGCCATTGTTCCAGCATGCTCAACAGCACGGTCTCAGTTTAGAATCATGTTCCTCCAGTATTTACTATTGTGTATTGCTAAACATATAAGAGATTTTTAACAAAGAAAAAGCGTCCTTAAGCAAAAGGTTGAAAGATACTTAAAAACATTTTTACATTCGTGGTAAAACTCTCAAATGTCATACTAATAAGTTAGTAATAAAAATCGGAGTTGTCAAATTTTCTGGGCAAATTTTTTAATTTTTTTTAAACTTTTTTTGTCCGGGGTGGGTTTTTGCGGCAGCCACGTACTAACACCCCTCGTAGCTACGAACTAACACCCCTCGTAGCTGCGAACTAATAGCCCTCGTAGCCACGTACTAACACCCCTCGTAGCCACGTACTAATACCCCTCGTAGCTACGAACTAATAGCCCTCGTAGCTACGAACTAATACCCCTCGTAGCTACGTACTAATACCTCTCGTAGCCACGTACTAATATTCATGGAAGTTACTTTCTGGCATTTCGGCTGCCTGCAATATAAATAGAAAGAAAAGCAAAAAAATAATGAAAATTGTTTGCCGATTTTGTGTTTTGCTACTATATTATGGTATACTTTAACGGCAGATTCTGCCGGCGGGTAAAAATGTATATGTAAATATAGTTAAGTAGGAGAAAATCAAAATGTCAAAATTAAACATCGATCAAAAATCAATATTCGGCTTATTTGCAGATAAAAAAGCAGATTTTTTAATTCCGGATTATCAGCGTCCTTACGCATGGGAAACAGAAGAATGTCAGACATTATGGGAAGATATTATAAACTTTGCATTCCCTGACAATGATAAAGATAAATTTGATTATAATAATGATGAATATTTTTTAGGGCCAATTGTAACTTTTAAAAATGAAAATAACCAAATGGAAGTTATTGACGGTCAGCAGCGTTTGACAACAGCACTCCAATGGATGAACTTTTTACCCGCTATATGTATTATGAAAGAGCATGTCAATCAAATAAATCATCTACAACAGAAGCCCTTCGTAAATTCTATGAAAAAAATAATTATGCCTTGCTGAAAAAAGATGAGACATTAAATAATCTGGAAGAACTTGCAGGATTCTGGAATGATGTTTCAAATCAGGATAAGGAAAGATTCAGTAATGAAGTTCTTCGCCGTCTTTATGTGTTAAATTATGCACCAAACGGTATGTGGAACTATTTTACATCGGTTTACTTTATGAAAAATAAAGATGCGGATGGTAATCTTGATAACGAAAAATTCTGTGAATTCCTGACAAAAATTACGGCTTTCATTTGGGCTTATGCAGTAACAAATCCTGGTGTAAATGCACCGAGAAGACCTGTCTATGCAGAAATGATTAATATTGTTGAAAATAAGAATATAGAGTTTGCAGAAGATAAGTTTGAAGCGGCAACTGTAAAATCAATGTTCAATAACTATTATTTTAGCAATAATCGTCCAATTACAAAGTCAATGCTTACTTGGTGGGCTTTTAATGATAAAAATCAGCCATTATTGCCTTTGGAACTGAACCTTGAAATTGAACATATTTTTGCACGGAAACGGCAGGAAAATGAAAAATCACTTTCAAATACTAAACAGCTGGAGTCATTGGGAAATAAGGCTCTTCTTGAAAAGAAAATAAATATCCGTGCTTCGGACTTTAGGTTTGAAGATAAGAAAAAATACTACAATGGCTTTTCAAATGATAAAGGACAATTCAAAGACGGAACAAAAATTCTTGAACTTCAGCAGATGGCAGAAAATATGACTGACTTTACAGAAGCTGATATTAATTCAAGACATGATAAAATAATTGATTCGTTTATTGATTTCTTGAAACAGAATAATCTGATAAAGTAGATTTAAGAAGTAATTTATTTACTTTCAGTAATTTTGTCCCGGATATTACCACCCGGGACAATGCTTTTATTGTTTAACTTCAGCTGTTCTTTTCTTCCTTAGCAAGTTCTTCTACTTTTTCTATGGATAGGTCAAGGCAGCTGGCAATCTGTTCTTTAGATAAACCTGTTGATAATAGCTTTTTGGCAGCGTCTATTGATTTTTGAAGGATGCCGATAGAAATGCCACGTTTTTCGCCCAAAGCAAGTCCCTGTTTTTCTCCTAAGGTAAAGCCGTCGTTTCTGGCATCGTATAAAGAAATAGCTTCAATCATATATTCCTCCATATAGTCATTGTCTGCTTTAAGGTCATTGACACGCCTGTCCAGTTCTTTCGTAAAATCATCGGTCGGCTTATGATTTAAAATATACTCCAGAAATTTCCGAATTTCAACATTAGGTTCCTTTTCATAGGCGGTTGCATTGTAAAAGCATTTTACAGCTTTATCCTGCAGCAGAAGGCTGGAATTTTCCTGACACTGGTTCTTAAAAGTGTAGACAGGTAAGTTCATGCCGAAAGGATCAAATGTTGTTATAAATATTATAAAACTCTCTTTAAGTTCCCTGTAGCCGTCGCCTTTCATCAGATTATCTATGTCTATCATAGACTGGTAATAGCGCGTTCGCTTGGCAAAATCTTCATGCCTGCCGTTCTGCATTTCTATGTCAAATATCCGGTTGCTGTCTTTTACGTAAACGTCCAGGCTAACTCCCTTACTTTTGTAATAAGGGCTTATTTCCTTTTGCAGTTTCGGATATTCAATCTTTTCAATCTTAATCTTTAAAAGACGTTCCAGTAACTCTTTGCAAATGTCTTCCTTTTTCATGATCCTGCAGAATATAAAGTCATCTGTCAGTTCAAGTTCTTCTACTGGTTTAATTCCACTCATAATGTATTCCTCTTTGAAAATAATATTTCGGTACTTGTTTTTTATGTCATCCTGAAGCCTATGCAGCATAGCTGCTTGGTGCCTCGCTTTGCCCGTTAGGTTTCAGAATCTGCATTCACATAAACAAAATGAAGCAGACCCTAAGCGCCTTAGGGTGACATAAGAAGCAATACAAGCAACATATATATTATTTTAAATAAAAAACAAAAAATGACACTTTTTCAGAAAAAAGTTTAAAAATGTTAAAAATCTTTCTATAAGCCATGTATGATGCGTCTAATGTCAAGCAAAAATCGCAAGACAATTCCTAAGATGTTGTAAAAGCTGCAATATCGTATAGAATGTCTGTATGGCAGAAGAAAAGAAGAAATCAAATGCAGAGTTTTTAAAATGGTTTAAGCCTCTTATTGAAGCTTTAAAAGAACTTGGTGGTTCAGCAACTCCGGAACAGACAAGAAATAAAATTATTGAAGACTTGAATCTTTCAGATGATGTTGTAAATGAATTATATGGAAAGTCAAATACTAATAAATTTTCAAATCAGGTAGAGTTTGCAAGAAATTACCTGGTGTATGGTGGCTATTTGGATAAGTCAAAACCTGGCATCTGGGCATTAACAGAAAGCGGTAAGACTGTAGAAATGACTGATAGCCTTGCCAGTGATATTTTTGTTACAAATGCAGCCACACATGCAAAAAAAGAGGAAGATTCTTCATTTAATGAAAAGATCGAAGGACTGATTGCATTTTACAGGAAGAGTTTTGTCCAGAATTGGTCTGATGAAAAATTCAAATGGGAAGCCGTAAAATGCTTTCAGGATAACTGGAATGAAAATGAAGAATTTGAAATCATGTTCAAGAAAGCAACAAAGAAAGCTGGTAACTTATTAGGTTCTGTAGGTTCATATCCTTTAGCGCAGATATTTGATTTTACAAAAGAAGATTCAAACAGAACAAAAGAGATGTTTGCAAAATTATATGATGAATCAATTCCTCTGGAAGAACGCATAGAAAATTTTAAAGACCAGTCTATGCTGATAATTGACAATCATAATAAGAGTAATCCGTCTGAAAAATGGATCTCAAGTTTTCAGAATGAAAATTCAATAAGTACTTATCTTTGGCTTCGTTATCCTGACAAATACTATATATATAAATTCAGTGAGCTTTCAAAAGTTGAACGTCTTTTAACAGATAAGCCTGTCATAAAGAAAGGAAATGGAATCTCAAATCTTTTAGCTGGATTTGAATTATATAATAAGTTAGCAGAAGCATTAAAAGAGGATGAAGAAATAACAAGAATCTTCAGGGAATTCCTTACAGAATCCTGTTACCCGGATCCGGAATTCAGAACACTGGCAATTGATTTTGGTTTCCAGATAAGCAGGTATTACCGGGATTCTGTTGATGAATTTGAGTCAAATGATATGGATAATGAATACAAAAACTTTAAATGCATATTGGAATACTTTGTTTCACATCTGGAATATGTTCAGAATCAGGATACTGACTTTATCGGCTACAATAAATACATAAAAGAATATGTTGATGAAGGCACATTTAAAAAAACAGGAAGAGGATGGAAAGGAGATAGTATTAGAAAGCAAATTGAAAAATGGGAACAGTACGATATTTCTAAAATATTCATAGCTGTTACTCCTAATCATGGAAATGATTATAAATCCAACCTGTGTTACTTAAATTGGAAAGGCACAGGAATTAATATTATTGCCGATTGGAATAAGGAAAATCATATTTCAGGTTTGTGTTTGCATGTATATAATGATGAAAATAGGACAAGAAAAAATATAGGTTCTGCAAAAAGTTTATCAGCTTTAGGTCTCTTTGATGATTTGCCGCCAAACCAGGAATTAAAGCAGTTTCTTGATGATTTTAAAAAACTGCTGACAGATGACCATCAGAATGTAATCAATGAAATAGAGGAAAAGAAAATGGAAGAATTAATTGAACAGTTAAAGTCTGCAAAAAACCTGATTTTTACAGGTGCTCCTGGAACAGGCAAAACATTTCTTGCAGAAGAAATTGCAGAAAAGATGGGTGCAGAACACAAACTGGTTCAGTTTCATCCTTCTTATGATTACACTGATTTTGTTGAAGGCTTGCGTCCTGTAGAAAAAAACGGATCTTTAGGCTTTGAGCGGAAAGACGGTGCATTTAAGGAATTCTGTAAAGATGCAATAGAATCTAATAATTCAGAAAAACCTTTTGTCTTCATCATCGATGAAATTAACCGTGGTGAAGTTTCAAAAATATTCGGTGAACTTTTTTATGCCATTGACTCAGGTTATAGGGGAAGAAAAGATAAAGCCGTTCAGACTCAGTATCAGAATCTTATAAAAGACGGCGATACTTTTAAAGACGGATTTTATGTTCCGGAAAACGTTTACATCATCGGCACAATGAACGATATTGACCGCAGCGTTGAAAGCATAGACTTTGCATTCCGCCGCCGCTTTACATGGAAAGAAATAACGGCAGAAGATTCCATGGCAATTCTTGATAAAGATGACGCATGGAAAAGTTATGGAAGCAAGCCTTCTTCAGGAACAGTAGAAGATCTAAAGAATCGTCTCCGTAACCTTAATGAAGAAATTTCCCGCACAGACGGACTTAATTCTTCTTATCATATAGGTGCCAGCTATCTTTTAAAATATGCCATGTATGAAGAATATGGTGAAAGTGAAGTACTGGCAAAATTATGGGATAATCATTTAAAGTGCGTTTTGTTTGAATACCTGCGTGGACGCCCTCAAATTGAAGATGCACTTGAAAGTTTAAAAAGCTCATTTATGAATAAAGTTGAAGATTCTTCTGACGAACTTGAAGAAGAAAATCAGGAATCATAAATGGCAGAAGTAATTCATCTGAAAGATAATAATTGCGGTGTTACAAAAAAAATTAAAACAGAAACTCAGTATGATGATTTGTCTGCAATAGCCAACATAACCGTTGAAGAGCTGATAAAGAAGAATCCCGATGTTCTTGTTTTTCCTCAGTCCCTTGAAATCAGTGAAGATAAGATAGAAGAACTTGAAGTTTTGCATTTGTCCGGCACAAGAAATAAATTGCAGGAATGTAACTTAAAAACCGGAAACCTTATGGGCTTTATCGGCTACGGAACTACAAAAATAACGATTACTTCACGTTTTGCAAAAAATGCAGAAACAAAGGACGATTATTTTCTTCATTATCTTTTGCAGAAAGTTCTTTCCCTGAATATTGTAGACATGAAATATTCTGCTACAAATAAAGGTGAATTTGACCTGCTGATTTATATGTTTCCGACCCTGTTAAAAAAAGCCTGTGCTCAGGGACTTGTAAAACAATATAAAACTTTTTTCCGTAATGACGCCAACATAAAAGGAACAATCGATATAAACCGTCATATTCAGAAAAATATTTTATTTAACGGAAACGTTGCATATAAAAACCGCAGTTACACATCTGACAATTCAATAACGGAACTTGTTCGCCACACAATAGAATATATAAAAACAAAACCTGTTGGCGAAGCAATTCTTTCTAACGATTATGAAACAATTGAATGTGTAAGGATTATTCAGGAAGCAACTCCAGATTATTCAAAAAATGATTTGCAAAAAATAGTTGCCAAAAACACGCGGCAGTTTGTTCATCCGTTTTACACAGAATACATTCCATTGCAAAAATTATGCCTTCAGATATTGCGCCATGAAAAAATGAATTATTCGCAAAATAAAAATGAAGCCTATGGAATTTTATTTGACGGTGCCTGGCTATGGGAAGAATATCTTGCAACAATTCTTACAGGTAAGGAACTGGGCTTTATTCACCCTAAAAATAAAGCAAAGTCAGGTGGAATTTGTGTTTACAATGGAAACCCACGCTATCCTGATTTTTATAAAGGTAAACAGACGTCTCCTGAATTTATGAAAGGCAACTTTGTCCTTGATGCAAAATACAAACATCTGGAAGGTTCCATGAATCGTGATGATTTGCATCAGCTTATAACATACATGCATATATTGCCGTCAGAAAACGGAGCGTTTATTTATCCTTTGGACAAAGACTTAAAAGAAAATCTTTCTAAACCAAGAGAGATTAAAGGCTACGGCGGTTCCGTCTGGACAATAGGCGTAAAGATTCCGCAGGATTGTAATTCATTAAAAGTTTTTGCCGGCAAAATGAAAGATTCAGAATTGAATGTAAAAAAGATTTTAGGAAATGAATTATGTATGAAATATTATCCCGGGTAAATACTACCCGGAATAATGGATTTATTGTTTACCTTTAGCTGTTCTTTACTTCCCTGGCAAGTTTTTGATTGCTCATGCTTTTGCAAGCTGCTCTATACGCCCACAGACAGCTTGCCCTTGCAAAATCAGACGCAGACACAGCCATGCTCCAGCAGCGCATAGACATTTTAGACGCTCAGGTGTATGCCCTCTATTGTCTTACAAAAGAAGAAATAGCGGTAGTGGAAGGCAGGTAAAAAAATGCCGTTCTTTTGCTTAACGCATGGAACGGCATTAGCTGCTGTCAGTTTGTTACATCATCTGAGGTTTTTGAAAGCTTCTGGACTTCATCAAGAGGAAGGTTTACTGCTGCCGCAATCTGCTCTAATGACAATCCCATCTTAAGCAGTTTTTTTGCAGAAGAAATATTAGCCTGCTGTATTCCCTGCTGCAAACCAATAGAAATGCCTTCTCTTTTTGCATCCATATACCAGACTGCGCCCATATTGTCATACCCCTTTATAAACTGTCTATTGCATTTTATGGTATTTACAAGTCTATCAAGCTTTCTTGTAAAATCATCCGTAGGTTCCTTATTTAAAAGATAACTCATAAATTTTCTTATGGCAACATCGCTTTCCTTTTTGTAGGCTGTTGCATTAAAGAATATCTTAGAAGTTTCATCTTGCAATATAATTTCTGTATTTTCCTTGCAGATGTTTTTAAAGGTGTAAACTGGCATTTCATAACCAAAAGGATCAAATGTCGTAATAAAGATTACAAAGCTTTCTTTAAGTTCAATATAATCCTGTCCGCGCATCAGATTATCTGCGTCAATCATCGGCAAAAGCATTGCTGTTTAGTTGTATTCGGTTCAAATAACTTTTGCCGCTAGTTTTGCATACGCAAAACTAGAACACTCCAGTAGTAAAAAGTCTTACAGTAACATAAAGCCATGGACGGCGCATGTAAACTTAAGCAAAATAGACCTGAGAGTTTTGCTTGCAAAACTCGGGTTCAAAAATTGACAGGATGTCAATTTTTGAAACTTTGTAATTCCGGGTATTCAACTTTCTCGATTTTGATTTTAAGCAATCGTTCTAAAAGTTCCTTGCAGATTTTCTCATCTCTCATTACAGCCATGAACATGTAATCATCTGTGAGCTCAAGTTCCTCAATTGGTTTTAAACCTTTCATTATTTACTCCTATAAAATAGTATTCAGGCTTTTGTCACCGCAGCAAAAACTTTATATATATCTTATAAGTGTAAAAAAACAAAAAATGACACTTTTTCAGAAAGAAAGTTCAAAAAAGTTCAAAAACATCCTATAAGCCATGGATGGCGCATGTAAAGTTAAGTAAAAGTCGCAAGCTGTCGCTTGCTACCGAGTTTTGCCTGCAAAACTCGGTAGCAAGGATTGACAGGGATGTCAATCCTTTTGATGTTGCACAATCCCTATTTTTAAATGTAAAATTAAAAGGATTGATAAAAAAGTATAGGATAGGGTTATGAAAAAAAGTTTTAATTCTATAAAAGTAAAAAGACCTATCGGGTTTCAGCTGGCAGCAATTTTTGGCCTGATTGTTCTGCTTTCTCTTGCAGCGGTCACCGGCATTTCTACATATTTAATGGGATCCGACGTTCAGATTACGGCAGAAAACAATAATCTTTCTATTAATATGAAGGCGTCTTCCACCGTCAACGACAAGCTTTCTACAATCCGTGCAAACGTTTTTCAGCTGCTGGACCTTACGGGCGTAATCAGTTCCAGAACCCAGGCCCTGGCACGTCAGGCAGAAACATTCTTTTTTGAACGCAACGACGACATTGCCTTTATCTACGTAATTTCAAAGGACAGCGTTAAAAGCCCGCTGCCAAGCGACGTGCGCATTACAAACAACCACTTTTTTATTTCCAACGAAATTGACACTTCTTTAATAAACAAGGTAGTTGCATCTTCTGCAGAACAGATTGCCAGATCCTGCGACGGAGAAACCATTGTAATGAATGTTTCACCATTTATGACTGTTCCGTCTATGGCACTTCTTTTCCCGTGGAAGGAAAACGGCCGCGACCAGACTTGCTTAATAGTATTTTCCATTGAATCAATTTCAGACATCATAGGCACGGGCAACATAAACACAACTTACCTTGTAAACCACGCAGACGAACTTTTGTGCCACCCGGACACAGAAAGGATTTTAGCCGGCGAAAGTTTAAGGAACCACCCCCTTATAGTTTCCATCCGTGAACACAACCAGAACAATGACGACAGCCGTCAGATTCCCTTTGTAAAAACAGACGACAAGGGCAAAAAGACAAGCTGGTTTGGTGCCTACGAAAAGATAGGCCTTGGGGATGTTTTAGTCATTACGGAAGTTTCCAAGGATGTTGTTCTTGATGCAGTCAAGAAAACTTTCATAAACAACGTCTTTATCATGGGCTGCGTTTTCTTTTTAACTTTGATTATTGCCTTGGTTTATTCTAAGTTCGGTATTTCCAATCCTATTAAAAAACTTTCTTTTGCTGCACAGGAAATTCAGTCCGGCAACTTTGAAACAGAAATCATTGATGAACTTAATTCCCTGCGCAAG